>NZ_JBWKER010000010.1:59952-174654 GCF_056435345.1 Kitasatospora sp. NPDC043950 | reverse complement strand
CCCCCCCCCCCCCCCCCCCCCCCCCCCCCCCCCCCCCCCCCCCCCCCCCCCCCCCCCCCCCCCCCCCCCCCCCCCCCCCCCCCCCCCCCCCCCCCTTCCGCATGATCTCGCCCGAACCCCGAACCCCGAACCCCGGGAGCCGGTAGGCCGGGCCCCTCAGGCCTGCCGTCGTACGGCGATGACCGCCGCACCGAGGACGCACGCGCCGGCGGCGGTGAGGTAGGCGAGGTGGTAGCCGGCGAGCTGGTCCGTGCCGGTCGCGGCGACCAGGACCATCACCGCGACGCCCGCACTGGCGCCGATCTGCTGCGCCACGACGTTCACCGCCCCGGCGACGGCGTGCTGCCGCGCCGGGACTCCGGTGAGCCCGGCGGACGTCATCGAGGGGAAGTTCAGCCCCTGGCCGATGCCGCTGAGCACCAGGCCGGGCAGCACGTACTGCACGTAGCCGCCGTCGTGCGGTGTGCCCAGCCACAGTGCGGCACCCCCGCCGATCAGGACGAGGCCGACCGCCATCAGCGTGCGCGGGGTGAACCGGGCCAGCAGGCGTCCGGTGGCGAAGTTGGCGGTGAGGAACACGGCCAGGGACATCGGCACCAGCGCGAGACCGGACTCGAAGGGGGAGTAGTCCAGCATCCCCTGGAGGTACAGCGGCGCGAAGAACAGCAGCCCGACCGATCCCATGTACTGGAGGAAGGCCGCCAGGCTCGCGGCCCGGACCGACCTGATCCGGAAGAGGGCGAGCGGAAGCACCGGGTCGGCGGTGCGGTGCTCGCGCACGAGGAACAGCGCCAGGAAGGCCACCGCGGCGCCGAGGACGATCCACGCCGTCGCGCCGTCGCTGCTCACGCCGACGACGAGCAGGGTGAGTCCGAGCGTGCCCGTGATCGCGCCGGGCAGGTCCAGTCGGCCGCTGTGCCCGGCGCCACCGGGCAGTCCGGCGCGGGTCGCGGCCAGCACGGCGAGCCCCAGCAGCACCGAGAACCACAGCACCGAACGCCAGCCGAAGAACTGGGTCAGTACGCCGCCCAGCAGCACCCCGCCGCTGAAGCTCGCGGCGCCGACCGCCGCGTACACGCTGAAGGCCCGGTTGCGCGCCGGACCGGCCGGAAACGTCTCGGTGAGCAGGGCCAGCGCGGCCGGCCCGGACAGGGCGGCGCCGATGCCCTGGGCGGCGCGCGCGCCCAGCAGCACCGCGGTGTCCGGGGCCAGCGCCCCGACCAGCGCGGACACGGTGAACAGGGCGACCCCGATCTCGAACACCCGCCGCCGGCCGAGGACGTCGGCCAGTCGGCCGCCCACCAGCAGGAAGCCGGCGAACGTGACGGCGTAGGCGGTCATGACCCACTGGAGCGTGGTCTCGTCCAGGTCGAAGCGCGCTCCGACCGACGGCAGGGCGGCGTTGAGGACTCCGAGACCGCTCACGTCCAGGGCGAGCGCCCCGGCCAGTACGCCGAGTGCCAGTCCCGGCCGGAGCGCCGGCTTGACCGCGGTGTCGGTGCTGTCGGTGGTATCGGTGGCGTCGGTCATGCGGGCCTGCCGTCGACGTCGCGGCCGGTGGGACCGGCTAAGGAACGGTCGGCATCGACTGACGCCGCATCAAGATTCTCAACTGCCATGGGGGTCAGCTTGCATGGGTCACTCAGCCGCTGTCTACCCCAATCGCGTGCCGGTGGAGCGCGCCTTTCGCGGGGTCGTGCGCCTGTCCCGGCCGGGGCGCGGTGACGCGGGGGCGCTGCTGAGTCGAGGCGCCATTTCGGACCGCCGACAGCTCCAACTCGAACCGGACACTTGGAGATCAAATCTCGCCACTGCCTCAACCGGCCCTCGAATGGCGCTTGTCTCACCATTAACAAACTGGCACTCTGCTGTCCGCCGGTCGGATTAGCACTGACGATCCATTTTGCCTCAATCAGCATACTCGTCGCGCTTGACCAAATGGACCTTGGAGCCCATCGACAGTAGCCGTGCAGGTGAAGAATCCGCGTACGTGATCCTGTCGTCGATGCACTCGCGGACCGATGTGACCCAGAGATGCCCGTGATTTCTCCCGCGGTGAGAGCGAGCTGCGCCGCCAGCCGAAACAGCGGTATACGAACGGTAGTTCTCACTCGCTGTGAACGCGGAGGTCGGAAACGCCGACCCCATCCGCACGCCAACCGTCGGCCCCACCCAGGAACGTGATGCGGCGAAGGGGACCCTCCGCGTCATGAGCCGCCCCCGTGTCCGGCTGCCCGGGTGCGGACCGAACCCCCCCGACCGGTCGGCCGTGAAGCTCCACCCGTCCATTCCATCCGCCCTGTTGAGGGAGTCGCCGTGCCCCGAGAGCGCGCAGCGCGAGACATTTCCGCCGTAACGGATTTCCTGCTTTCCCGTGTTGTCGAGCTGTTGGACGTGTCCGCGAGCGCGGTGGACCGCTCGGCGCCGCTGCACCGGTACGGACTGGACTCGCTGAGATCGGTGACGCTCGCGGCCTCGCTGTCCGAGTTCCTCGGCTGGCAGGTCCCGGCCACCTGGATGTGGCAGTACCCGACCGTCGACGGGCTGGCGCGTGCGCTCGTCGACGGTCCGCGTGCCGCGGAGCCCGCCCCGAGTGCCGATCGCCGCCGCCTGCCCTCGCACGAGCCCGTCGCGATCGTGGGCATCGGCTGCCGGTTCCCCGGCGGGCCGGACCCGTCGTCGTTCTGGCAGCTGCTGGTCGAGGGCGGCGACGCCGTCGGGCCGGTACCGGCCGCGCGACGCGAGCTGCTGAACGACAGGGTGCGCTGGGGCGGATTCATCGACGGCATCGACCGGTTCGATCCGCTGTTCTTCGGTATCTCGCCCCGCGAAGCCGTCCAGATGGACCCGCAGCAGCGCCTGATCCTGGAACTGTCCTGGGAGGCGCTGGAGGACGCGGGCATCGCGCCCCACAGCCTGGTCGACAGCGACACCGGCGTGTTCATGGCCTCCTGTTGGGGCGACTACGCCGCCCTGGCGCACTACCGCGGCCCCGACAGCCAGATCACCCCGCACACCGCGACAGGCATGCACGACGGCATCATCGCCAACCGGGTCTCCTACGTCCTCGGCCTCCAGGGCCCGAGCATGGCCATCGACGCCGCCTGCGCCGGATCGCTGGTCTCGGTGCACGTGGGGTGCCAGTCGATCTGGCTGGGCGAGAGCGACCTGGTGCTGGCCGGCGGCGTGAACCTGAGCTTCGTCTCCGACTACTACACCGCCATGGACGCGATGGGCGCGCTCGCCCCGGACGGCCGCTGCAAGTCCTTCGACGCCCGCGCCAACGGCTACGTCCGCGGCGAGGGCGCCGGCGTCGTCGTGCTCGCCCCGCTGAGCGTGGCACTGGAACGCGACCTGCCGGTGTACTGCCTGATCAAGGGCAGCTCCTCCAACAACGACGGTCTGAGCAACGGCATGACGGCGCCGAACCCCCAGGCGCAGGAGAAGATGCTCCGCACCGCGTACCAGCGGGCGGGCATCGCCCCGCACCTCGTGGACTACATCGAGTGCCACGGCTCCGCGACGCCCCTCGGCGACCCGATCGAGGCCAACGCGATCGGCGCGGTGCTGGGCGGCGGCCGTACGGAGCCGCTGCGGCTCGGGTCCGTCAAGTCCAACGTCGGGCACCTGGAGGCGGCCGCCGGCATCGTCGGCCTGGTCAAACTCGCGATGTCGATGCGCAACGGTGTGCTGCCGCCGAGCCTGCACTACAGCGCGCCGAACCCGCAGATCATGTTCGACGAGTACAACCTCACCGTCCAGGACCGGCTGACGCCGTGGCCGCGACGCTCCGACGCCCGCCGGGGCGGCGTCAGCTCGTTCGGGTTCGGCGGCGCGATCTGTCACGTCGCCGTCGAGGAACTGCCGCGCCCCGAGAGCTCGCTGCTCCTGCTGGCCGCGGACTCCCGGGAGGCGCTGGCCGAGCGGGCCCGGGCGCTGCGCGACGAGAGCGACCTGCGCGAGCTCTGCCGCCGGACGCCCGGCGACGGCCCGTTCCGGCTCGCGGCCACCGCCCGCGACATGCCCGAACTCCGCTCCCAGCTGGACGCCTTCGGCAGCGGGGCGACGGCCGCCGGGCTGAGCGTCGGGGAACGGACCGGACGCAGGCCGCGGGTGGCCTTCCTGTTCTCGGGCAACGGCTCGCAGTGGGTGGGCATGGGCCGGCAACTGCTCGCCGGAATGCCCGTGTTCCGCCGGTCCATGATGAAGTCCGACCGGCGGATGCGGGAACTGCTGGGCTTCTCGCTCGTCGAGCAGCTGATGTCCCCGGACGGCCGCATCGACGACATGGACGTCTTCCAGCCGCTGCTGTTCTCCCTCCAGGTCGCGCTGGCCGAAGCCTGGCGCTCGCTGGGGGTGGAGCCGGACGTCGTCGTGGGGCAGAGCGTCGGCGAGTTCGCCGCCTCCCACATCGCCGGCGTGCTCGACTTCGACGACGCCTCCCGCCTGGCCGCCCACCACGGCCGGCTCCTCCAGCAGCTCGCCGTGGGGCGCGGCGAGGGCATCGTGGTGATGACCGCCGCCGACGAGGTCGGGCCGTACCTGACCGGCCGGCTCACCGTCTCCGGCCACAACGGCCTGAACTCCACCCTGGTCACCGGCACACCGCAGGAGATCGACGACCTCGTCCAGCGGCTGACCGCGGCGGGCGTCACCAACCACCGGGTCCGGATGGGCCACGCCCCGCACTCCCCGCTGGTCGACCACGTCCTCGCCCCGCTGAAGGTCGAACTCGACGGCATCAGGCCCCGGACCACCCGCATCCCGATGATCTCGACGGTCACCGGCGAACGCGTCGACGGTGCCGAGCTCGGGCCGGACTACTGGGCGGACAACCTGCGCCGGGAGATCCGGGTGGTCGACGCCCTGACGAAGCTGCGCGACCACGACGTCGACGCGGTGATCGAGATCAGCCCGCACCCCGTCCTGCTCAAGTCGGTGTCGGAGATCCTGACGGCGACCACCCTGCCCTCGCTGCGCCGCGGCGCCGACGAGGCCTCGACCCTGCTCGGCTCGCTCGGCGCCCTGTACACCGCCGGCCTCCCCGTCGCGGCCCACCCCTTCCTCGCGGGCGACCGCGGGCGGCACGTCACGCCCGGCCGGAGCGACGCCGCCGCCGACGAGCAGGTGCACCTCGTCCCCGTCACCGCACGTACGGCCGGCGCGCTGGCCGACACCTGCCGCGAGCTGTCCAACCACGTCGAACGCGACGCGGGCCTGCGGGTCTCCGACCTCGCCTACACGCTCGCCGCCAGGCGCACCCACCACAACCACCGGATCGCCCTGTTCGCCCGCAACCGGCAGGACGTCCTGGACGGCCTCGCCAGGGTCGCCGCCGGCCAGCCGCACCCCGACGTCGTCACGGGCACGGTCTCCGGCAGCGTCGACCGGCGGGTCGCGCTGGTGTTCTCCGGCGGCGGCACCCAGTGGGTCGGCATGGGCCGCGAACTCCTGCGCTCGCACGCCGGCTTCCGCACCTGGATGAACGCCTGCGACGCCGCCGTGCGCGCGGCCGGCGGCTGCTCGGTGCTCGACCGGCTCGCCGCCCCGGCCGACGAGGCCGGGTACGAGGAGATGGACTTCCAGCAGCCGGTGCTGTTCGCCCTCCAGGTCTCGCTGGCGAAGGTCTGGCTCGGACTCGGCATCCAGCCGACCGCCGTCGTCGGGCACAGCCTGGGCGAGGTCGCGGCCGCCTGCGTGGCCGGCGCGCTGTCGCTGGAGGACGCCGCCCGCGTGGTGGTCGCCCGGTCGCACCTGCTGGAGCGCAAGGCCGCCGCGGGTGCCATGATCTCGGTCGACCTGCCGGAGGCGGAGCTGCTGCCGCGGCTGGCCCCCTACGCCGCGCACGCGGCCGTCGCCGTGGTCAACAGCCCCACCAGCGCGGCGGTCTCCGGCTCGCCCGAAGCCGTCGACGCCCTGGAAGCCGACCTCAAGCGGGACGGGATCTCGACCCGGCGGATCCGGGTCGAACGGCCGGTGCACAGCCCCGGCATGGACCCGCTGCTCCAGCCGCTGCGCGCGGGCATCGACGGCATCACCCCGCTGACGCCCGGCATCGACTTCCACTCCACGGCACTGGCCGACACGGTGAACCCGGTCGCCGACGTCGACTACTGGGTGCACAACCTGCGCAACCAGGTCCGGTTCGCCGAGACGATCGGCGCGCTGGTCGACCAGGGCGTCGGCACCTTCATCGAGATCGGCCCGCACGAGACGCTGCGCGGCGCGGTCGAGGAGATCGCGCTGACCCGTGGCGCCCAGGTGCACGCGATCAACTCCCTGCGGCGCGACGAGAGCGACCTCCGCTGCCTGCTGGGTGCCGCCGCGTCGTTGTACGTCAGGGGCCTGCCGCTGACCTTCGACCCGCTGTTCGCCGACGACGTCGAGGTCGTGGAGACGCCGCTCGTCCAGTGGCAGAAGGACCGCTACTGGATCGACACCGAGCCCCGCCCCGCCCACGCGCCGGCCCCGGCCGTCGAAGCCGCGTCCGCGCCCGTGGCCCGTGTGGTGGAGGAGGAGCAGCCGACGGAGATCCGGCCGGTGGCGGAGGTCGTCCTCGCCGAGCTCGCCGACGCGCTGGGCGTGCCGGTGAGCAGGTTCGACGTGAACGCCAGCATGCTCGACTTCGGCCTCGACTCGATGCTGGCGATCCGCCTCGTCAACAGGCTGCAGTCGCTGTTCGGGCACCGGGTGTCGCCGGTGGTGTTCCTGGACGGCCGGTCCATCTCCGAGGTCGTCGGCCACTTCGTCGAGCTCACCGCCGGACCGGCCGCGCCCGCGACGGCACCGCCCGTACCGTCGGCCGCCCCCGCCCCCGCCCCCGCCTCGGCCCCCGAGGCCGAGCCGGACCGGACGTACCTCGACGAGCTGTCCGAACTGGACGCCGAGGAGCTGGTGGACGAACTGGACGCGCGCGGACTGCTGGAGGCCACCGACGCACCGGCCCTGGACCAGTTGCGCGCCGACGGCCTCGGCCTCGCACTGGCACCGGCCTCGCACGGCCAGGCCTCGCTGTGGTTCATGCAGATGGTCGCGCCGGACGCCGTGCCCTACAACTTCATGGTGACCGCCCGGATCCGGACCGCCGTCGACGAGAAGGCCCTGGACCGCGCCGTACGGGCCGTGATGGAGCGCCACCCCGCCCTGCGCACCCTCTTCGTGGAGGCGGGCGGCAGCCCGTACCAGGTCATCCTGGACGAACCGGTGTACGAGTTCGTCGTGGCGGACGGCACCGACCTGGACGACGAACAGGCCCGCGAGGAACTGGCCCGCTACGGGCACGAGCCGCTCGACCTGGACAACGGGCCGCTGGTGCGGATCGTCCTCCTGACGCGCGGTCCGGCGGACCACTACCTGCTGGTGCTCGTCCACCACATCGCGTCGGACGCGGCGTCGGCCGACGTCATGATCCGCGAACTCCAGGAGTTCTACGAGGGCGCCGACCCCGCCGACAGCGCGCCGGTCGCCCCGTACACGGAGTTCGTCGCGTGGGAGCGGCAGTGGCTGGCCGGCCCGGCGGCCGGCGCGGCCCTGGACTGGTGGTCGCAGAAGCTGGCCGACCCGCCCGCCCACCTCGACCTGTCCACCAAGGAGCGGCCGCCGGGCGTCACCTACGAGGGCCGCGACCTCGCCTTCCGCTGGAGCGCCGAAGAGACCCGCCTGCTGCGGGAGTTCGCGGTGCGCGAAGGCGTGTCGATCAGCACCGTCGTGCTGGCCGGGTTCTTCGCCACGCTCAACCGCGCGGTCGGCACCGAGGACGCCGTACTGGCCACCGCCATCGCCCAACGCGCCGAACCCGGCTGGGAATCCGCCATCGGCTACTACCTCAACACCGTGCTGGTGCGGGCGAACCCCGCCGGTGACCGCAGCTTCCGCGAGCTGCTGCGCGAGGTCCACGCCTTCTCGCTCGGCCTCCTGGAGCACATGAACTACCCCCTCGACCTGCTGGCCTCCCAGCTGCGGCCGCCGAGGGCCGAGGGCCGCTCCCCGTGGTTCGACGTGGTCGTCAACTGGCTCTCCTCGGACGCGTTCCCCCGGTCCGTCAAGCTCTTCCACGGCATCGGCGACACCATCACGCCCGACGGCGCGCTGCCGCTCGAACCGCTTCAGGTGCGCAGGCACCTCGCCAAGTTCGACCTCGAGATCTCGATGGCCGACATCGACGGCGAGGTGGCCGGCCACGTCCAGTTCAAACCGAGCTACCTGGAAAGGCAGACCGTGACGGCACTGCTCGCGCTGTACCGCACCGTGCTCTTCGACGCGATCGCCCAACCCGACCGGGCCATCGGCGACTTCGCGCCGACCGGCCTCCCCGAGGAGACGGACCGGTGACCGAAACCCTGCACTCCGCGTTCGTCGAGCAGGCCCTCAAGAACCCCGACGCGACCGCCGTCTACTCCGACGCCGGCGTCCTGACCTACGGCGAACTGAACGAGCGCTCCCGGGAGTTGGCCGAACGGCTGGTCGCCGACGGCGCGGGCCCCGGCGTCCCGGTCGGCATCTGCGTCGAGCGCACCCCCGACCTGCTCGTCGGCATCCTGGCGGCCCTGCGCGCCGGATCCTGCTACCTGCCGCTGGACCCGAACTACCCCGCCGACCGGCTGACCTTCATGGTCCAGGACAGCGGGACCCGTCTGCTGCTCACCACCCCCGCGTCCCGGGCCAGTTGCCCGCCCGGCCCGACCGTGGTCGTGCTCGGGGAGAACGTCACGACCGAGCCCGGCGCGAAGCCCGTCGCGGTCGTGCCCGGCGACACCGCGTACGTCATCTACACCTCGGGCTCCACCGGCAGGCCCAAGGGCGTGGCCGTCCGGCACGGCGGCTGCGTGGCGATGCTCGCCGAGATGGACCGGGTCCTCGACGGCTGCGACCTGAGCGGAGTCTCGGCGGCGAGCTCGGTCTGCTTCGACCTGTCCGTGATGGAGATCTTCAACGCGCTGTGCCGCGGCGGCGCCGTCGTGCTCGTCGAGAGCGCCGTGCACCTGCCGGAGAGCCGGTACGCCGACCGGATCACCCACCTGAACGTCGTCCCCTCGGTCATGAACAGCCTGCTCGACGCCGGAGCCCTGCCGCCGAACGTGCGCACGGTCGTGTTCGGCGGCGAGGCCCTGCGCCGCAAGCTGGTGGACCGCACCTACCGGGAGACCGGCGCCGACCGGGTGTTCAACGCCTACGGCCCCACCGAGGGGACGGTCTTCTGCTCGTTCGGGCCGGTGCCCGAGGACGGGACCGACGAACCGACGATCGGCCCGCCGACGACCAGCGACCGGGTCTACGTGCTCGACGAGCAGCTGAAGCCGCTCCCGGCCGGTGAGCCCGGCGAGCTCTACCTCGGCGGCGCCGGCCTCGCGCACGGCTACGTCAACCGGCCGCGCACCACGGCCGAACGCTTCGTGCCGGACCCGTTCCGCAACGGCGAGCGGATGTACCGCACCGGGGACGTCGTCAAGTTCACCGACGGCGGCGAACTCCGCTTCCTCGGCCGCACCGACCACCAGGTCAAGCTGCGCGGCTACCGCATCGAGCTGGAGGAGGTCGAGGCCCGGCTGACCGGCTGCCCCGAAGTCCGGGAGGCCGCCGCCGTCGTCCGGGGCAACCGGCTCGTCGGCTACGTCGTGCCCGCCGGCGACGACGCGCCGCAAGGCGGCCCCCGGCTGGACGCCGCGCTCCAGAGCGCCGTCACCGGCAGGCTCGCCGTCGAACTGCCCGACTACATGGTGCCCGCGACGCTCGTGGTCCTGGCCGTCCTTCCGCTGGGGCCGGGCGGGAAGCTCGACCGCAACGCGCTGCCCGAGCCGCCGGCCGCCGACAGCGGCGGGCCCCTGACGGCCGCCGGCACGCCGACCGAGGTGGCCCTGTCGGAGATCTGGGGCCAGCTGCTCGACCTCGAACCGTCGAGCATCGACGTGCAGTCCGCCTTCTACGACCTCGGCGGGGACTCCCTGCTGCTCATCCGCCTCGCCCGGCTGATGACCCGGCGCTTCGACCGCCGCGTCCGGGTGCCCGACCTCTTCAGCTTCCGCGACATCTCCTCCCTCGCCCGCTGGCTCGACGACGAGAGCGGCGCCACCCCCGAGGCGGTCCAGTCCGCCCGTGCGCGCGCCAACACCCGTCGGGCCGCGCTGCGCGGCCGCGGCGGCGCCACCGGCCGCTGAGCCGCCGACGTCTGCGTACAGCGGCCGCTGAGTCACCCTCACTCGAAACGAAGCAGGAGCCTCCCCATGACCGACAACCCCGAGCAGGACTACGACCCGGGCGACGTGGCCGTCATCGGCATGTCCCTGCGGGCGCCCGGAGCCCGCACCAAGGAGCAGTTCTGGGACAACCTCGTCCACGGCCGGGAGTCCGTGTCGTTCCTGGCCAAGGACGACATCCACGTCGACGAGACCCTGATCCACAGCCCGTTCTACGTGCGGGCCTGCGGCGTGCTCGACACGTACGACAAGTTCGACCCGTCGGTGTTCGGCATCAGCGACCGGATGGCGGCCGCGATGACCCCGGAGAACCGGCTGTTCCTGGAGAGCGCCTGGGAGACGCTGGAGGACGGCGGCTACGACCCGGACCGGCTCAGGGCCGAGATCGGCATGTACGGCGCCAACAACCCGCAGACCGCCGCGCTCTACAGCTCCCCGCCGGACCGGGTGTCGGTCGGCCCCGAGGCGATCGAGGCCAGCCTGGCGTGGTCGCCGGACACCATGACCTCCAACGCGCTGTACTACATGGGGCTCATCGGTGAGGCCGTCACCGTCGCCGCCGTCTGCGCGGGCTTCCACTACGCGGTCCACCTGGCCTGTCAGTCGTTGCTGCTCGGCCAGACCGACCTGGCGATCGCCGGCGGCGCGATGGTCCGCCTGCCGCACCCGCGCGGCCACCTGTGGGAGGAGAACCGCATCCTGTCGAAGGACGGCCACTGCCGCCCGTTCGACGCCAACGGCACCGGCACCGCGCTGTCCAGCGGGGTCGTCACCGTGCTGCTGAAGCCGCTGGGCCACGCCGTCGCCGACCGCGACCACATCTACGCCGTGGTCAAGGGCTCGGCCGTCAACAACAACGGCGTCAGCGCGATGGCGTACGGCCTGGCCCAGCCCGAGCGGCTGAGCGCCTGCATCGCCAACGCCATGGAGGTCGGCGGCGTCACCCCGGACACGGTGTCCATGTACGAGGCCAACGGCCTCGGCCTGCCGATGACCGACGAGCTCGAAGTGCACGCGGCGACCATGGCGTTCGGGAAGCAGACCGCGACCACCTCGATCGGCGGGGTCAAGGGCAACGTCGGCCACGGCGGCGTGGTCTCGGGCGGCTTCGGCGCGATCAAGGCCGCGCTGGCGCTGCACCACAAGACGCTCCCGGCGACGATCAACCTGACCGAGGTCAACCAGGACCTCGACTTCCCCAGCACCCCCTTCGTGCCGCAGATCGAAGGGGCGCACTGGGAGCCGGAGGCCGGCATCCGCCGCGCGGGCATCACCTCGATCGGTGGCGGCGGCTACAACGCGCACCTGCTGCTGGAGGAGGCCCCGACGGCCGCCGGACGCGCCCCCGAGGACGAGGGCCGGCCGCGGCTGGCCACCCTGTCCGCCCTGGACGACGACGCGCTGGCCCGCCAGCGCGCGCGGCTCAAGGACCGGCTGGAGGCCGACCCCGACCTGCGCCTGGACGACGTCTGCTTCAGCCTCAACCTCGGCCGCAAGGTGATGGCCCGCCGGTGGGCGGCCGTGGTCCGCAGCCGCGCGGAGCTGATCGCGGCGCTGTCCGACGACGCCGTCCGCGGCCCCGCCACCACGACCGCCGCCGCCCCGCAGGCGGACCCGGGCTCCTTCTCCCGCTTCTCCCGCAACGACAACGGGATCGTGCCGTCAGGCCAGGACGCGCGGGCGCTGTCCGAGCTGGCCGCCGCCTGGGTGACCGGCCAGCAGGTGGACTTCGAAGCCCTGCACCTGGGGGAGGCCAGTCGCCGCGTGCCGCTGCCCACCTACCCGTTCCAGCCGCGCCGGTTCTGGCGCACGGACTGGTGACCATGAGCACGCCGGCACTGGACACCGTGGACCTGGGCGACCCGGCCACCTTCGCGGACCACGACCTCGACGGGTTCTGGCGCACCCTGCGGAACACCGCCCCGATGCACTGGAACCCGCCCGTCGACGGCCGCCGGGGGTTCTGGGTGCTCTCCCGCCACGACGACATCATGGCTACCTACCGGGACAACGCGAACTTCACGTCCGAGCGCGGCAACGTGCTCGTCACGCTCCTGGAGGGCGGCGACGCCGGGGCCGGCCGGATGCTGGCCGTCACCGACGGGCCCCGGCACCACGAACTGCGCAAGATCCTCCAGCGGGTGCTCTCGCCGAGGGTGCTCGACGAGGTCGCGCGGACGGTCCGGGTCAACACCCGGCAGTGGATCCGCGAGGCCGTCGAGTCCGGCGGCTGCGAGTTCGCGGAGGAGATCGCCGGCCGGATCCCGATGACCACGATCTCGAACCTGCTCGGCGTGCCCGAGCAGGACCGGGACTACCTGCTCGCCCTGACCAAGACCGCGCTGTCGGCCGAGGACGAGGACGTCGACGAGGTCGACTCCGAGATGGCCCGCAACGAGATCCTGATGTACTTCCTGGACGTCGTCGAGGAGCGGCGCGAGTCCCCGGGCGACGACGTGATCAGCATGCTGATCGGCAGCTCCATCGACGGTGTGCCGCTGTCCGACGAGGACGTCGTGCTCAACTGCTACAGCCTGATCATCGGCGGCGACGAGACCAGCCGGCTGACGATGATCGACTGCGTCCACACGCTCGCCGCCAGGCCCGAGCAGTGGCGGCGGTTCAAGCACGGCGAGGTCGCGGTCGAGACCGCCGTGGACGAGGTGCTGCGCTGGGCCTCTCCCACGATGCACTTCGGGCGCAGCGCCGTACGGGAGACCGAACTGCACGGCGTACGGCTGCGCCCGGGCGACATCGTCACGCTCTGGCACGCCTCCGGCAACCGGGACGAACGGGTCTTCGCGCGGCCCGGGGTGTTCGACCTCGGCCGCACCCCCAACAAGCACCTGGCCTTCGGCTACGGCCCGCACTTCTGCGTCGGCTCGTACCTGGCCAAGGTGGAGATCGCCGAACTGCTCACGGCCCTGCGGGACTTCACCACCGGGTTCGAGCAGACCGAGGAGGCGCTGCGGATCCGGTCCAACTTCCTGACCGGGTTCTCCACGATGCCGGTGCGGTTCGAGCCCGACCACCGCGGACTGAAAGAGGTCGACTGATCCGGATGAACATCTACATGTCAGGACAAGGGGGATTCGCGGTCGCGGTCGCGGAAGCCCTGTCGGACGACGGGCACAAGATCGTCGGCGCAGCCGCCCCCCGGCTGCGCAAGGGGAAGTCCGACGAGGGCGACGCGATGTGCTGGGACCGCCTGCGCTCCTGGGCGTACCACAAGGACGTCCCGTGGACGGACTCGGCCGAACTGCGCGCGCGGCACATCCCGGACGGGGTGGACATCATCGTCGCCGCGCACTCGCACGCCTTCCTCGGCCGCCAGACCCGCGCCCGGGCCGCCGTCGCCACCATCGGGTACCACCCCAGCCTGCTGCCGCTGCACCGCGGCCGGGACGCCATCCGGTGGACGATCCGCGACGGCGACAAGGTGACGGGCGGAAGCGTCTACCACCTCACCGAGCGCACGGACGCGGGCCCGCTCGCCGCCCAGGAGCACCTGTTCGTGCCTCCGGGCTCGACCGCGCAGAGCCTGTGGCGCGACCACCTGGCGCCGCTCGGCGTGCGACTGCTCCTGAAGGTGGTCGCCGACCTCACCGCGGACCGGCGGATCGAGGTTCCGCAGGACGAGAAGCTGGCCACCTGGGAGCCCGCGATGGGCGCGCCACCGCTGTTCAAGCCCGAACTCATCGCGCTGCCCGGAACGGTGCAGGTCGACAGCAGCAAGTGGGCCCTGCACGAAGGGTGACGGCCAAGTGGCCTCTGGAACCGGTGCCCCGCACACCACACGTGTGCGGGGCACCGGGCCGGTGGGTGAACCCGGCACCGGACTGGACGCCGAGTCCGTCGTCGGAACTCGACAGCGTGAACGTGTACACCAGGGACGGCGATTCCGAGCGCCCCCCGCGTACCTCTGCACCTTCACCGCGAAGGAGTCCCGACCATGCGGAAGTTCATCATCGACCTGGCCGAACGCACCGTCGCCACCTACGCCGTGGCGTTCCTCGGCCTGCTGCTGGCGGACGGATTCGACCTGACGTCGATCGGCGCGTTCAAGGCGGCGGCCGTGGCGGCACTGCCGGCCGCGCTGGCCGTGGTCAAGGGAGTGGCCGCGACCTTCGTCGGCGACCCGAACTCGGCCGCCCTGCTGGCCCGCCCCCACGACTGACCGGCCCGGCCCGGGTGCGCCAAGCCGGGAACTCCCCCTGGCGAACGGCCGCGGCAAAGGCGCCCCATACGGCGGCGGGGAAGGCGACAAAGCCTGCCCGCTCCAGGTGCTGGACGTCCTCGCCGCCGAGCGTGACGGTCATGAAATGCGGACTGGGCTGCTCGCTTCCCTGCACGGTCAACGACAGCATCCGCCGCTTGCGCGGGCGCTGGATCCGGGAGGCCACCGCTACCTCCACCGGGGACGGGACTTGAGCGTCACCGTGGTCATGCGACCACTGTCGGCGCGACGCTCTGCGCGAGACCACCGGTAAACTGACGCCCGATGCCGACAACCCGCCATACTTCACCGCTGCCCGCCGATGCAGACGAGGAGATCCTGAAAGGCGGTGCCTGGCTGCCGCACGGCTTTCAGCTCGATCCACACAGCCACGTCCACGGTCAGCTGGTCTACGCCGCCGCCGGCGCCTTGGTCACGGCGACGGAGCGCGGCACGTGGGTCGCCCCGGCGGACCGGATCACCTGGACGCCTCCGCGCTTTGCCCACTCGCACCGCTTCTACGGGCAGACCGACGTACGGCTGGTGTCCGTCCCACTCGACTTGTGCGCCGTGCTCATCGATCACCCCAGCGTCTTCGCGGTAAGCCCGTTGCTGCGCGAGGCCCTTCTGGCGCTCACCGACGAGCCAGAACGGCGGCCTGGCGCCCACCGGCGCCTGCTCGCCGTGATCGTGGACGAGTTGGCCGACGCCGCCGAGACCTCCCTCCACCTTCCCGAAGCGAGCGACGACCGGCTGCGCGCCGCCACCGACCTGCTGCGCGCGGACCCCGCCCGGCCTTGCACCCTGGCCGAGCTCGGCCAGGCGGTGGGAGCCAGCGAGCGCACGCTCAGCCGCCTGTTCCACGCCGAGCTGAGCATGAGCTTCCACCGCTGGCGGACCACGCTGCGCATCCACCACGCCTTGGCGCACCTGACCGACGGGATGACGGTGACGGAGACCACGGTCGCGTGCGGATGGTCCAATCCGTCCACCTTCATCGACGCCTTCACCGAAGTCGTCGGCCAGACCCCCGGCCGCTATCAGGCCGGCCTGCGCTTCCACGCGCGCTAGCCCCCACCCGGGCGGTTCGCGCTGGTCAGGTGCACAGCGCGCGACGCCAGAGCCAGCTTGGCGGGTTTCCGGTATCGGGTGTCGACTTACCAGTGGTTCGCGGCCCGCCGGGTCTTCCATAGTGGACAGCGAGCGAGCGCCGGCCCTCCGACCTCACGGCCGCCGCCGCGACGTACGCGCTCGGCGCGTACCGACCACTGCACGGATCATGAAGGGCTCGCACGCATGACTGAGACACACGACGACACGGCCGTCGTCATCATCGGGGCCGGCGTCGCCGGTCTGACTCTCGGCAACTTCCTGCTGCGCAACGGCGTCGACTGCGTCGTGCTGGAGAAGCACCCTCGCGCCTACGTCGAGAAGCGCCAGCGCGCCGGAACGATCGACACCTTCGGCGTGCGCCTCCTCCGCGAATGGGGCCTGGAGGAGGTCCTCGCAGGCGACCCCATCCCGTACAGCGAGGGCGGCTTCTACATCGACGGCCACGCGATGCCGATCGACGTGGACGAGGACAACAACGAGAGCCTGTACTGCCCGCAGCAGGTCCTGGTGCGCAACCTCACCGAGGTCTTCCTCCGCGAGGGCGGTGACCTGCGCTACGAAGCCGCAGACGTCACCCTGGAAAACCTCACCCAGGGCCACCCCGTGGTGCGCTACCGGGACGCCGACGGTGCGGCGCGAGCCGTCGACTGCGACTTCATCGCCGGCTGCGACGGCTTCCACGGCGTCTCCCGCCGCTCCATCCCCGCCTCCGCGCTGACCGAGTACTCCCACGAGTACGGCTACTCCTGGCTCAGCGTCCTGGCCGCCACCGAGACCAAGCCCTCGGGCATGGCGATCCACGAACTGGGACTGGCCGGGATGATCCCCCGCGGCCCCGAAGCCAGCCGGATCTACTTGCAGTGCGCGGTCGACGACACCCCCGAGCAGTGGCCGGACGAGCGGATCTGGAGCGAGCTGGAGGCCCGCTTCGGCACGCCGCCCTCGCGCGGGCAGATCCTGTCCAAGCAGATCGTTCCGCTGCGCAGTGTGGTGTTCGACCCGATGAGCTACGGCAGCCTCTACCTCCTGGGCGACGCCGCGCACATC
The DNA here is from genome assembly GCF_056435345.1 of Kitasatospora sp. NPDC043950. Taxonomy (NCBI): domain Bacteria; kingdom Bacillati; phylum Actinomycetota; class Actinomycetes; order Kitasatosporales; family Streptomycetaceae; genus Kitasatospora; species Kitasatospora sp. NPDC043950. Next base: position 158,085 of record NZ_JBWKER010000010.1, on the reverse strand, counting down.
GTGCCGCCGATGAGCGCCAAGGGCATCCACCTCGCTCTGCACGACACCGAGGTCTTCGCCCGCGCAGTGATCCGCCACGCCAAGGAGGGCGACTCCGGCCTCCTCGACAGCTACTCGCAGACCTGCCTGCCACACATCTGGAACTACCAGGCGTTCGCCACGTGGATCACCGACACCATGCACAACGCGGGCTTCACCGGCTACGAGGGCGAGTTCAAGAAGCAGATCGCCCGCGCCGAGCTCCAGCGCCAGTTCGCCTCCGAGTTGGCAAACAAACTGTTCAGCGAGCTGACCGCCGGCACCAACTAGGGCGTGAAGGTCCGGGTCGGGGCGCGGGGGAGGAGCCGCGCGCCCGCGACACGCAGGGAACGCTACGTCGACGAACGGGCCCTTCCCGATAATGCAGGGGCCGCGCCCCCGGGCCGCGCACGTCCCCGTTCCCAGGAAGGCGCACGACCATGGAAGGCTCCTCCTCGACCGCGCTGGCCGACATCGCGACCATCCTGCTGATCGGACTCGCCCTGTCGCCGCTGCGCACCCGCCTGCGCCAACCGGTGGTGGTCGGCGAGATCGCGGTCGGGGTGATCCTGGGGCCGAGCGTCCTCGGGCTGCTGCCGGGCGACCTCCCGCACGTCCTCTTCCCGCCCCAGGTCCGTGAGCACCTCTCGGTGATCGCCCAACTGGGCATCGCGCTCTTCATGTTCGCCGTCGGCTGGGAACTCGACCTGAAGCAGCTGAACGGGCGGGTCCGCACCGTGGTGGCGGTCACTGCGGCGTCCGTCGCCGTGCCCTTCGCCCTCGCGGTCGCCCTGGCCGCCGTCCTCGCGGCCAGGTGGCCCCGCCTCATCGGTACGGAGACGTCCCCCGTGCTGCTGGCCGTGTTCCTGGGCATCGCGCTGTCCGCCAGCGCGCTGTCGGTGCTCGCGCGCATCGTGGGGGAGAACCAGCTGCAGGCGACCCGCACCGGGGCCATGGCCACGGCCTGCGGGGCGCTCACCGAGATCACCGCCTGGTGCGGCGTCGCCTGCATCGCCTCCGTGGCCCGGAGTGGCGGCTCGGACCACGTCCTCCTCTCGCTCGCCGAACTCGCCTGCTACGCGGCGGCGATGGCCTTCGTGATCCGCCCGCTGCTGCGGCGCCTGCTGCGCCGGCCGGTCCGCGCCGACGGACATCCCCTGCTCGTCCTGCTGACCCTCGGCAGCGGGATCCTGCTGTCCGCGTGGACCACCTCGTGGCTCGGCATGCACGCCGTGATCGGCGCCTTCGCCTTCGGACTGGCCATGCCGCGCGACGCCGCCGAGGAACTGCGGCACGCCGTCGAGGCGCCGATGCGCCACGCGGGGGCGCTGCTGGTGCCGGTCTTCTTCGCGCTCACCGGGCTGTCCGTGGACATCGGCGGGCTGGGTTCCGGAAGCCTGGTCGCGGTGGTGGTGTTCCTGGTCGTCACGTGGGGCGGCAAGTTCGCCGGCGCCAGACTGGGTGCCCGGCTGATCGGCGTGCCGCGCGGTGAGGCCACGACCGTGGCGGTCCTGCTCAACACCAAGGGCCTCGGCGAGGTCCTCATCCTGACGCTGGGCCGTGACCTCGGCATCATCGGCGACCGGCTGTTCACCGTTCTCCTCGTCACCGCCTTCGCCGCGACCCTGCCCGTCAACCCGCTCGTGCGGCGCCTCATCCGCGCTCCTGACGCCCGTCCCGGGACCGGGCCGGTCGCTCTGCCCCGTCAACAGCAGGACGCCGCCGCGAGATCGGGCATCGAGGAGGCCAGCGGCGCGTGACGCACCGTGAGACCGGAGCACCGGCGGGGTGGAGACTTCCTGCGCCTGTCTGACCGGCATCACCGCTGAGATGACCTCCGGTGTCTCAATGAAGTCTCATTATTAGCTGTTGCCTGGCGGCCGTTCTCGTGTCTCCGGCTGCGTCGGCAGGTGGCGGTAGACCGTCGCCCGGGAGACTCCGAGTGCCGCCGCGATCTGCTCCGCGGTGCGGCCGGCCGCGTGCAGGCGCCGGGCGGTGTCGACCATCGCCGGGCTCATCGCGCTCGGTCGGCCGCGCCGCTCACCGCCGACGCGCCCGGGGCCGGCGGCGGGCGGTTCGGGGCCGTCCAGCAGCCGGTGCACCCCGGCCAGGACGCAGGCGCGCAGGTCCTCGGGCGGGGCGTCGGCGAGCAGGATCACCGGGTCGGAGAGCATGGCGATCGTCTGGGCGGCGCGCACCCGGGCGACGAAGTCCGGGTGGGGCCCCGCCACCAGGACGTTCGCGCGCATCATCCCGTCGCGGAAGCGCGTGAAGCCCGGGCCCGAGAGGCCCGGCGCCGCGTCGTACAGGCTCATCCGCAGCAGGTCGCGGTGGCGCAGCCAGACGTCGAGCAGCCCCTCGATCGCCGCCCAGCGGACTGCGGCCGGATCCGGCGGGCCGGTGGGCGCCAGCGCGGCGTCCAGGTCGTCCAGCATCGGTTCGATCAGCGCGCCGAGGATGTCCGCCTTGCTGGGGAAGTGGTACAGCACCGCGGCCTTCGTCACGTCCACCCGCTCGGCGATCCCGCGTACCGAGGTGGCGTGGTAGCCGTGCGCGGCGAACTCCTCCAGGGCCACCGCAAGGATCCGTGCCCGGGTGTCGGGGTTCTCGGCAGTCATACGGGGAGCCTAGTCGCTGCCCCTTGCCTGACCAGCGGTCAGGGCGTAGCGTCGAATTACTGACCGATGGTCAGTCCGGGAGCGCCGACGCGACCGCTGACCGGCGACGGCTGCCGCGAGTCGGCCTGACCGCGATCAGGCGATGACACGCGATCAGGCGATGACAGAAGGAGCGTCCATGAACGCCTCGACCAAGACGGCCGATCGCACCGTGCTGATCTCCGGGGCCGGCATCGCCGGACCGACGCTCGCCCACTGGCTGGCCCGCCACGGCTTCCAGCCGACCGTGGTCGAGCGGGCTGCGGCCGTGCGCTCCAGCGGCAGCCCGGTCGATGTCGCCGGTCGCGCGATGGAGGTCGCCGAGCGGATGGGGATCAGGGACCGCCTCCGTGCGGCCGCCACCCAGGTGACCGGTGTGGGCTTCTACAACGGCGCGGGCCGCCGGGTGGGCAGGATCGACCTGCGGGGCCTGTCGGGCGCGGCCCGGGCCGACACGGTCGAGCTGCCGCGCGGCGATCTCGCCGCGATCGTCCACGAAGCGAGCCGGGACGACGCCGAGTTCGTGTTCGGCGACTCGATCGCGAGCCTGAGCCAGGACGAGGCGGGTGTCGACGTCACCTTCGAGTACGGCCGCCCCCGCCGCTTCGCCCTGGTGGTCGGCGCCGACGGCCTGCACTCCGCCGTCCGCCGGCTGGCCTTCGGCCCGGAGTCCGGGTTCGTCCGCCACCTGGGGATGTACGTGGCCACCATGCCGTTGGCCGGGGCGGCGGGCGACCTGCGGGAAGTGGCGATCCACAACGCGCCGGGCCGTGCTCTCTGCGTGCATCCCGGATGCGGCAGGCCGTTGGCCGCGTTCATGGTCCGGTCCGCCGCCGTGCCGGACTTCGACCACCGCGACACCGAGCAGCACCGGCGACTGCTGACCGCCGCGTTCGCCGGGATGGGCTGGCGCGCGCCCGAGGTGCTGGCGCAGGTGCGCGAGAGCGAGGAACTGTACTTCGACGCGGTGAGCCAGGTCCGGCTGCCGCAGTGGTCGCGGGGCCGGGTCACGCTGCTCGGCGACGCCGCGTCCTGCGTGTCGCTCTTCGGCGGCGGCTCCAGCCTGGCCATGGCGGGCGCCTACAGCCTGGCCGATGCCCTGGCCGCCGATCCCGCCGACCACCGCGCGGCCCTGGCCCGCTACGAGGCCGCGCACCGGGGGCTGGTGGACCAGGCCCGGCAGTCCGTACGAGCGGCCTTCGCGCTGCTCGTCCCGGCCGGCCGCGGCGGCATCCTGGCCAGGAACCTGGCCACTCGGCTGTCGCCGGTCGTGCTCGCGACAGCCCGGGCCGGGAGTGTGCTCAAGTCCCGTGCCACACGCGGGGATTACTCATGACTGGGCCCGATCTTCCTTCGTTCGGCCGGCTGCGCGCAGGCGGCATCGTACGAGTGGACATCGCAGGCCGCCTGGCCGTCGTCGACCACTTCGAGGACGCCGTCACCACCATGGCGGCAGCCGGTGTGAACCGTTCGTGGGGGACCGGCCGTATCCACCGGTGAGGTGGCGACCGGGCGATGTCGCCCAGTCAGCTCGTGCCTGGTGCGGCCGTGTTGGCGGGGGCGGCGGTGTCACGGCGCGGAACCGTGCGGCACCGCGCGTCATGTCCCGGAAAGCTCGTCACCGGCCCTCGCTGCCCATCGATTTCGGAGAAACTCCTTTGCGCAACAGCAGGTTCACCTCGGTCCTCCTGGCCGGCGTCACGACGCTGGCGGCCCTCGCCGTCGGCGTCGGCCCGGCGGTCGCCGCCCCGTCCGAGCCGGTCGACGTGCCGTCCGACCCGGCCGCCGTCACCGCCTTCCCGGACGCCTTCCCGGGCGCCTTCCCGGGCGACCAGGACGTCGAGGTCTTCGCCGAGGACGGCGCCATCAGCCGGACCAAGGTCCCTTCGGCGTCCCCCTTCGTCGCCGAGCAGTCCATGAGCGTGGACGCCGCCGGGGCCGCTGCCGGGGACGGCGCCGTCACGAAGGTCGTCAACAACGGGAGCACGGACAGCAAGCTGGACGTGGTCATGATCGGCGACGGCTACACGGCCTCGGAGCAGGACAAGTTCCGCAAGGACGCCGCGGCGAAGTGGAAGGACATCAGCGCCGTCGAGCCCTACGCCACCTACCGCAAGCTGTTCAACGTGTGGGCCGTGGGCGCGGTCTCCGCACAGTCGGGGGTCTCCGGGGACCCGAAGCAGAACACCGTCCGCAAGACCGCCCTCGGCTCGCACTTCTGGTGCAACTCCATCGAGCGGCTGCTGTGCGTGGACGTCAAGGCCGTCGATGCCTACGCCGCGAAGGCCCCGCAGGCCGACCTCGTGATCGTCGTCGCCAACACCGCCAAGTACGGCGGCGCCGGCTACGGCAGCACCCAGTCGCCGCTCGGGTACGAGGGCATCGCCACCGTGGCGGGCGGCAACGGCGCGTCCGGGCAGATAGCGGTGCACGAGACCGGCCACTCGCTGGGCAAGCTCGCGGACGAGTACTGGGCCGACGGGGCGGGGCCCTACCAGGGCGCGGAGCCCGGGCAGCCCAACATCACCACCCTGAGCGCCGACCGGATGCGCCAGGACAAGACCAAGTGGTACCGCTGGCTCGGCAAGACCTCGCCCGACGGCGGCAAGGTCGGTGCCTACCAGGGCGCCAGCAACTACCCGTCCGGCCTCAACCGGCCGACCGACAACTCGGTGATGCGCTCGCTCGGCCGTGAGTTCAACCTCCCCGGCCGCGAGGCGATGATCGCCGGCTTCTACCGGCGCGCCTCCACCCTCTCCAGCGCCACGCCCGTCACCACCCGGCTGACCGCGACCGACCGCCTCACCGTCGACCTCCCGGTCTCCGGCACCAAGCTGCGGTGGTACCTCGACGGCAAGGAGGTGACGGCCCTGCGCGACCGCAAGACGATCGCCGTCTCCGACCTCGGCCCCACCGGCCCTAAGCCCGCCGCCCACGAGCTCAAGGCCGTCGCGAACGACCCCACCTCGGCCGTCATCGACCCGGCCCTGACCTCGGCGCTGACCCGCAGCCTGGTCTGGAGCGTCACCCGCTGACCACGGGGCGTGGCCCGTCGTGCCCGGCCCGTCGTGTCCGGCCCCTCCTGCCCGGCCGGGACGGGAGGGGCCGCGCCCACGGCGGAAGCCGCACCGGCCGGAGGTCGCCCCGGCCGGGCCCGCACCGGCAGGGGCCCGCGAGGCCCGGCCGGTGCTCGGCCCGGCCTTCATGCCGACGGCGATCTACCATGGCTGGGAAGGCTTCGTCTCCAAGCCCGCGCCACAGCGGCGGGGAGGTCGGCATGGCGTTCGACACGACGGGGTTCGAGCAGGCGGACAGCGGCCGGTACCTGCCGATCTCTGAGCACGGCCTGATCGGCGACCTCCGGACGACCGCCCTGGTCGGCACGAACGGCACCATCGACTGGTACTGCTGTCCGCGCTTCGACGCGCCCAGCGTGTTCGGGGCCATCCTCGACGCGGACCGGGGCGGATCGTTCGAGCTGGCCGCGGACGTCCCGACCCGCACCCGGCAGTTCTACTTCCCCGACACGAACGTGCTGATCACGCGCTTCTTCGCCGCGGACGGCGTGGCGGAGATCCAGGACTTCATGCCCGTGGCCGACGAGTCGCCCGAGGTCGCCCGGCACCGGCTGATCCGCCGGCTGGTCTGCGTCCGGGGAATCCTCCCGTTCCGGGCGCGGATCGCCCCGCGCTTCGGCTACGGCGCCGAGGCGCACACCGTGTCCCTCGAAGGCCACGTCGCGGTCTTCCGCTCCCCGTCGCTCACCCTCGCGCTGACCGCCACCGCGCCGCTGGAGACCGACGGACTGGACGTGTGGTCGCACTTCAAGCTCCTGGAGGGCGACTCCGTCGTGTTCGCCCTCGACCAGATCGGCGACGACGTCCCGGCCCGGTCGTGTCCGCGCGCCGAGGCGGAGGAGCAGTTCGAGGCGACCGTCCGGTTCTGGCGCCACTGGCTGGCCGGGTCGCGCTACCAGGGGCGGTGGCGGGAGATGGTCCACCGCTCCGCCCTGCTGCTCAAGCTGCTCACCTACGCGCCGACCGGCGCGATCGTCGCCGCACCCACCACCAGCCTGCCCGAGCAGGTCGGCGGCGAGCGCAACTGGGACTACCGGTACATGTGGGTCCGCGACGCCGCCTTCTGCGTCTACGCCATGCTGCGCCTCGGGTTCACCTCGGAGGCCGAGGCGTTCATGGGCTTCCTCTTCGAGCGCATGCGCGACACCGCCGCGAACGGCCCGTTGCAGATCATGTACGGCATCGACGGGCGCACCGAGCTGCCCGAGTACGCGCTGCCGCACCTGGAGGGCCACCTGGGCTCCGCACCCGTCCGGGTCGGCAACGCCGCCACCGGCCAGCTCCAGCTGGACATCTACGGAGCCATGATCGACTCCATCTACCTGTACGACAAGTGGGGGCAGCCGATCAGCAGCGACGGCTGGGAGGACGTCGGCATGGTGGCGGACTGGCTCTGCGACCACTGGGACCAGCCCGACGAGGGCATCTGGGAGACCCGCGGGGGCCGCAGGAACTACGTGTACTCGCGGTTGATGTGCTGGGTGGCGCTGGAGCGGGCGATCCGGATGGCGAACCGCCGCGGCCTGCCGGCCGACCTGCCCCGCTGGCGGCAGACCCGGGACGCGATCTACCACCAGATCATGCGGCGCGGCTGGTCGAGCGAGCTGGGCGCGTTCGTCCAGTCCCTGGACGACGGCGAGCTGGACGCCTCGCTGCTGATGATGCCGATGGCCAAATTCATCTCGCCCACCGACCCCAAGTGGCTCTCCACCCTGGACGCGCTCACCAAGGGCCTGGTCTCCGACTCCCTGGTCTACCGCTACAACCCGGCCACCAGCCCGGACGGCCTGAGCGGCTCGGAGGGCACCTTCTCGATCTGCTCCTTCTGGTACGTGGAGGCACTGGCCCGCGCCGGCCGCCTGGAGGAGGCCCGGCTCGCCTTCGAGAAGATGCTCACCTACGCCAACCACCTCGGGCTGTTCGCCGAGGAGATCGGCCCGACCGGCGAGCAACTCGGCAACTTCCCGCAGGCCTTCACTCACCTGTCGCTGATCAGCGCGGCCTTCAACCTCGACCGCGCGCTGGGCTGAGATTGCGTCAATTCGGCTGGATCCAGCCCCTGTTCGGCTCCCTTTCTGCTGCTGTCCGGCTCCCGTCCGGTTCCCGTTCGGCTCCCGTCCGGTTCCCGTTCGGCGGGAACGAGCAGGTCGCGGATGAGCTGAGGTGAATGGCGACATCTTGTCGGCTCACATCCGTTGACGGCCCCAGGTGGCACTGCAATGCTCATGACCAAACCTGCGCAACATCTGAGCAGTGCCATCACCCTGTCATCACGGAAAGGGTCCAACCCTCATGCGCCGTACCGCTGTTGTCATGATGACCACGCTGCTGGCCTCCGCCGCGGCACTCACCGTCCCCGCCACCGCCCAGGCCGCATCCGCCGCCGCGCGCCAAGCTGCGCCCGCCACCGCCCAGGCGGAGCAGTCGAGTTCGGGCGCGTCGCTGGCCGGCGGGTGTAACGCCATCGCCACCGGCGGCGGCCAGGTCATCGGAACCTGTACGGACATCAGCCCCCTGCAGATCTGGCGCGTGCAGGCGCAGTGCCAGTACTACGTCAACCACACCGGCCCGTACATGCGCATGGCGATCGGCGGAGCCGTCGTCGGCAGCGGGATGAGCACCGCCATGTGCAACTTCGGCGACACCGTCATGTTCCCGCAGGTCGTCTTCCTCGGGACGGTGCCGCCGCCGGTCTCCGGGCCGCAGGGCCAGATCAGCGGCTACGCGAGCAAGTGCATCGACGTCCAGGGCCGCGAGAACAAGAACGGCACCGCGGTCCAGATCTACGACTGCAACGGCACGAACGCCCAGAAGTGGACCGTCGGGGTGGACGGGACGCTGCGCGCCCTGGGCAAGTGCATGGACGTGCAGGGCGGCGGCACCGCCAACCACACCATGATCCAGCTCTACGACTGCAACGGCGGCGGCGCCCAGCAGTGGAAGGCCCAGTCCGACGGCTCGCTGCTCAACCCGCAGTCCGGCCGCTGCCTGGACGACCTGGGCTTCGCCACCAACAACGGCAACCAGCTCGGCATCTGGGACTGCAACGGCGCCGACAACCAGAAGTGGAACCTCCCGCACTGATCCCCCACCCCTCGGCCCGGCCGTGATCTCCCCCACGGCCGGCCCGACGGGGCCCCTCGAATCCCACCTCCGGAGCCACGGGGTCCGGAAGCTGGATTCCCGCTGACAGCTCGGCTGCTGGTGGCCGGTGGTCCCGTTGTGCGGCATACCGCACAACGGGACCACCTCTTGTCGGCCACAAATAGTCTCGCCTATAAGCCAGTTGCCCACGCTGGCGACGGGGGTGTCATACCCCGACCTGGAGGTCGACACCTTTCCGAAGGAGAAAGAAGCACGCGTTCGATTGAGCCCGTGTGGGCACCATGGCGGTTTCCGAAGACCCGGATGTCTCCCCAGAGATCACGCCATGGGCCCGAATCTGGGCCCATGACTGACCGAGCACCAGAACCAGCGGGATACGACGGCATGCCCCAAGGTCAACCGGGCGTTCCCGTCGACCAAGGACCACGCGAACGTGGCACACGGGACGAAGGAGCAGCACCAGAAAGTCCTGGCCTCCACCGACGACGGCATCCCCCCCAACTGCCGGGAGGGCCGGGAGCCGTCGCCCAGGTAGCGAGCCGACCAAGATCCCCCTGATGCCGACAAACCCCACCCGGAGGCGCGAGGCGGAAACGGCCTGCGGGCCGGGGAGCCGGGCCTGGAGCGATCCCCGCGAGCGCGGGGCCGACCTGGTCGAGGAGCTGAGGGTGCCGGTCGAGCTGGAGCGATCCCCGCGAGCGCGGGGCCGACCGGCGCCGTCTCCCCCCGCCGCTTCTTCGGCCGGAGCAATCCCCGCGAGCGCGGGGCCGACGAGCTGGCCGCACTCACCGAGGCCGCCGGCCGCGAGCAATCCCCGCGAGCGCGGGGCCGACGCCGTGCCCTCCGGCAGGTCCGGACGCCACAAGGAGCAATCCCCGCGAGCGCGGGGCCGACTAGACGCGCCGGTCGGTCAGTGCGGTGCCCCAGGAGCAATCCCCGCGAGCGCGGGGCCGACATGTGGGCAACCACCGAGTTCGTTCCCGGCGCGGAGCAATCCCCGCGAGCGCGGGGCCGACACTTCCTGACCTGCGGCGATTCGTGTCAGGGACCGTCAGTTGATTCAGTTCGATTAGGCAGGCGGCGCGTGACGGACTTCATGCCTCTTCCTCTCGACGAGACCAGCTTCCGGTGGTCACCGGTGTGATGGGCTGGTCTCCCGAACCATCCCCGCGAGCGCGGGGCCGAGCTCTCCCAGGCCGTCCCCTTGGCCTTGTTCGGGGAACAATCCCCGCGTGTGCGGGGCCGACACCGCGGCCTTCGCCTTGATGGTGCCGAAGGTGGAGTAATCCCCGCGACAGTGGGGCCGACCCGTGCCACTGAACCGGCACTGATGCTAGCGGAGAGCAACCCCCGCGAGCGCGAGGCCGACTGCTGCTGAACGAGGAGGCGCGCCGCGTCACAGTTCTGCAGATCATCAGCCTCTCCTGACCGGCTGCGCAGCCGTGTCCTGGCCTACGCAGGGAGGGCTTGGGTGGACGCGTCCCCGAAGCAATGACGTGCGGCGTGGTCTGTACCAATGATTGCAGCGGCCATTGCCGATCTGGCTCGCCACTGCGCCTGGCGGCGCCCAATCACCGTGTGGCCGCGATTGCATCTCCACAGGTCAGGGTGCCTGTCGAGGCGTCGCCGTCAGTGCGCGCCGCGCACTCACTCAGGCGGGTGAACCCCAGGTCACAACCTGGTCATGTCGATTGCGAGAATCGCAACGCGACTGTACGGTCGCAGCATGGATGCCGGACTGATTGAACGCGTGCGTCAGGTCATCGGCTCAACGGGTGAGACCCAGGCCGTCATGGCGGAGCGCATCGGAATCTCCCCAGACAAGCTGTCGAAGTCGCTTGGCGGGAAACGCCGCTTCACCTCCCTCGAACTAGCGCTGATCGCCGATTTCGGCGGCAGAACCGTTGACTGGCTGCTGCGCGGCGTCGAGCCGCGCTCGGCGCTCGGCGCCGCCGCGCGGAAGGCGGGCGCCTGCGAGCACACCACCGACGAAGTGCGCACACTCCTGGGCCGGTACGAGCAGGTGATCGACGCCTTGGCGCGGATCGGGAGTGACCTGCCGAGGCGCGCCCACAACCGCCCAGAGGGAATCGACGGCACACAGCTCGCCCAGGCCGCCCTGGAAGCAGTGGGAACCGACCCCTGGACCCTCTCGACCCAGAACCTCGCCTCAAGCTTCGAGCAGGCCTTCGACGTGGAGATCGCGGGCGTCGATCTTCCCGACAAGCTGGACGGCCTGTCCTGGTCGACCGACAGCTTCGACCTCATCCTCGTTGCCAAAACCAATGTGTGGACACGCCAGCGGTTCACCCTTGCCCACGAACTCGGCCATATCCTCGCCGGCGACGCGCATGACGAGGCAGTCGTCGAGAAGGTGCAACCGGGCCGGTCGACCACCGCGATGGAAGTGCAGGCGAACGCGTTCGCCGCAGAGTTCCTCATGCCGCGTACCACTGTTCTGGCCGACGCCCGGGACCGAACGGCCGGCGGTGACCTGGTGGCGGAGCTGGCCTGGAAGTACCGCGTGTCGCCGAGCGCGATGGCAACCCGGTTGAAGGTGTTGGGAGTCCTGACTGCCGATCAGCGCAGGCAGTGGGGAGCGATGTTGACAGCCGACGGCGCCAGGATCGCCGGCGCCGCGGGGGCCCTGGAGCAACACATGGTCAACACCGAGCGCAGCCAACGTGGTTGGCATCCTCGACGACTAACAGAGCTGGCAATCAAGGCTTATGCTTCGGGTGATACGACAGTCCGGCCGCTGGCAGCCCTCCTGGACCTCGACCCGGACGTGCTCCTGGACCTCCTGGAGCCCGCCCAGCTCGAGCCTGAGCAGCAGCAGGCGGCACCGTCCGATCCCGGAACGGAGCTCGCGTTCAGCCCATGATCATCTGCTTTCCCGACAACACGGTCCTGTGCAACTTCGCGTCCGTCTCCAGGCTCGACATCCTGGAAAACGTACTGAGCGGCCGGGGTCGATGGACGGAAGCAGTGGCGTACGAAGCCAAGCGATCATCTCGATTTCTGCCGGCCCTGGACCCACCTGACGTCTCCCGCTGGCTGGGGGATCCGATCGAAGTCGACGACCCCGAGGCCGTGGAGCGGATTCGACAGGGTGTGTTCTTCGGCAGCCCGTCGGATCCGCTCAAGCATCTCGGGGAGTCCGAGACCCTGCACGTCATCAGCACCCGGGTGGAGTTCAAAGAGGCCACGTGGATCAGCGACGACAAGGCGTCGCTGGACCTCGCGCGACACAGAGGGATCCCGACGATGCGGACCAAGGACGTGATGGCGGTGGCGTGCGTCGGGTTCATCGTCTCGAAGCAGGAGGGGTTCGCCCTTCTCCAGCGAATGGTGACGAACGGTCAGTCCATACGGCTGCCCGCCACCGCAGACGATCTGATGCGCTGAACACGCCGCTGCGCCCCACCTCGAGTCTCCGGGGTGGGGCGCAGCGGTGTCCGGCGTCGCCACGCCGAACACCCCGATCGGATCGCACGACAGTGGCTTCTTGAAGCCCTCGCAGGTGCGGGGCCGGTTGGGCCGCCGAGATCACCGGCCGGGGGATGCCAAGGAGCAATCCCCGCGCGCGGGGCCGACCAGGTTGCGATCATGCCCGCCGAGACGACGTCGGAGCAATCCCCGCGTGTGCGGGGCCGATTCGTCCTTGCCGGTCCTCGACGCCGAGTCGCTCGAGCAATCCCCGCGAGCGCGGGGCCGATAACAGGTCTTTCGAGTCGTAGACCGGCCAGGCGGAGCAATCCCCGCGAGCGCGGGGCCGATAGCATCCGCAGTGTCCCGTACCGGACCTCCCGGGAGCAATCCCCGCGAGCGCGGGGCCGATAACCCCCGCCCGGAGCTGGCCTTCCCCGCCGCCGAGCAATCCCCGCGAGCGCGGGGCCGATTTGGCCGTGGCCTCGTTGAGCTTGGTGCGGACGGAGCAATCCCCGCGAGCGCGGGGCCGATAGGAAGGCGAGAGCTTCCTTCTCCTTCTCGAAGGAGCAATCCCCGCGAGCGCGGGGCCGATCCCCGGGCACCACACTGCCGCGCCAGATCGACGGAGCAATCCCCGCGAGCGCGGGGCCGATATCGCCGCAGGGGCGGGCGACCAGCGCGCCGCGGAGCAATCCCCGCGAGCGCGGGGCCGATACTTCCTGACCTGCGGCGATTCGTGTCAGGGGCCGTCAGTAGATTCAGTTCGATTGGACAGGCGGCGTGTGAAGGATTTCATGTCTCTTCCCCTCGACGAGACCAGCTCCCGGTGGTCACCGGTGTGATGGTCTGGTCTCCTGAACCATCCCCGCGAGCACGGGGCCGAGCTCGCCCAAGCCGTCCCCTTGGCCTTGTTCGGGGAGCAACCCCCGCGTGTGCGGCGCCGACACCGCGTCCTTCGCCTTGATGGTGCCGAAGGTGGAGTAATCCCCGCGGGTGCGGGGCCGATGGCCGGGAGTTCGTTCAGCCAGCGGCACGCAGCGAGCGATCCCCGCGGGCGCGGGGCCGGTATGGCGTAGGTGGCGCTCAGAGTGTGCTCCCGGTTGGTCCCTTCGGGCTGCGGTGGGTCAATCCTGTCGAACGGATGCTCTATAAGTGGCGGCATATCGGTACAGACTTTTGATCACGATCCGGTCAGCATCAAGGGGTACCTGCCCCGTACCAACCCGACGAACAGCAGATCCGCGACCGGCGAGACGTCGGGGCCCGGATTCTCTCGCTCAGGCGACAGGCGGACCCCATGCAGGAGCGGCTTGGGGAGCGCGCCGGACTTGACCGGCGCACGATTGGGCGGATCGAGAACGGCCTCGCACCTGCGACGCTCGACCAACTCGGCGCCATCGCGCGGGCAATCGACGTGCCACTCTGGCGCCTGGTCCGCGACGAGTAGCCCTGGCCGGCCATCGGGCCGGTCAGGGCCTTGACCTGCTGCTACTCGTCTCGAAGCGGCTCCATGACGAACCCGAGCCGCGGGGGTACAGGCTCGCCGTCGGGACGTTCGAGCAATGGCCCGAAAGCTTCGAAGTCCTGCTGCCGGTAGCACGCGACCAGGTCTGCGTACCGCGGATCGATCCACTCCATCGGATGCCTCCTACTCGTGTGCCGGCAGCCTACGCGTTCCGAGTCCGCTATTCAGCGGGCTTGGTGCAGGGCTTCTCCGGTTTCTTCATCGGCCTGATTGAACAGCTGGGCGAGTGCTGACAGCTCGCCGCTACGGTCACCAGGCTGTCGTCCGTCGGCGGCCGCCACAGTTCCTGGTCGACCTCGAAGCCCGCCTCCCGGATGGCAGCTTGGGTCTGCTCCATGATGTCCTGGTCGAAGTTGCCCGGGTCGAATCCCGGGCTGTGGTGCACGAACCGGCCCTCGCGCTCGCATAACTCGGCGTACGCCTCGGTGTGGACGAGGAACGCGTGCCAGCCCTCGTCCACGATCCTGGACGGCGCCATGGCCAGGTGCGGGCGGCGGGCGCCCACAACCACGAACGCGATGGCTTCCCGGGTGATCCGGGTGGCCATCGCGACGTCCATGCCCTCGTTGTTGGAGAGCACGGTGGAGATGGCGGAGTCGAACGTCGCCGCGCTCACGAACTGCTCCGGAGCGGTCGGGGGCGGCGCCAGCGCCGGGGTGGGTTCGGGAATGATCATGGTAGTGCTCCTCTCGGTGTGTCGAGTGGTGCAACCTCCTGGGCTGACGTCGTCGTCAGGCCCGGGAGGAGGCGGAGGGTTGATCAGGGCGTTTCGACCTGATCGCGAGGGGCTGGTTCGGGCCACCGGTGGGAGATCCGCTCGGCAGGTTGCGAACGCAGGGGCACCCCGATCGGCCGCAGAGGCATACCAGCACCCGAGCACCGCACTCGTTCCACAGTCCGCCGGGACGCCCGTGGTGGGCGCCGAGTTGGCACTCTGCGCTGACGTAGCGCCGGGCCTGGGCTGTGTCCAGAGTGATGACGATGCCGGACGGGACGTCCGGTCTGGCGATCATTGCGGCTCCTCCAGTTCGGCCCAAACGACCACCGCGCCAGTTGCGTCCGTGGATCCCCATGAGGTGCAGGACTGCACGATGGCCAGAACATCAGCCCAGCGTTCGACTGATTCGTCGACAGGCGCGGGGACGCTCAGGCGCACTACTCCAGCGTTGGGGCGCGTAACGCGTACGTGGGCGCCTGTGGCCTGACCGAGCGCAGCCTTCACGGCTCCTGCGCACATGCCGATCTGCACCGATCCCTCAGTACATGTAAGGATTAGGTCTACACATACAGTAGGGCCTGGCCGCATACTCTGTCACCCACCGAGCACGGAACGTAGGAGGACATGCATGGCAGGCGACGCCGAATCCCCCTACCTCCGCATCGCAGACCACATCCGCGAACGGATCCTCACCGGCCAGCTCGCAGCCGGAGCCCAGTTGCCGTCTCTCGCTGCACTGCGTGAGGAATTCGGCTACTCCCACGGCGTCGGCCAGAACGCCTACCGGCTACTCGAATCCGAGGGCCTGGTCGTCGCCCGCCATGGCCGCGGCTACTACGTCCGCAGCCAGGAACCGCCCACCGTCCTGGTGCGCCGTCAACGCGTACCCCGCGGCGACGGCAGCCCGACGGAGGCCACCCTCGCCAGACAGGGTGTCGCCGGTACTTGGCGGCACGAATCTCAGCCGCGTGCCGCCGAGGCCCGCATCGCGGCCCGGCTGGAAATCCAGCCCGGCGATCCGGTGATGCACACGACCTACGTGTACCTGGCCGACGGAGACCCGGTGCAGCTCGCAGAGAGCTGGGAACCGATGGCCACCACTGGCGGCAGCTTGGTTGTCCTGCCCGAGGCCGGTCCACACGCTGGTATCGGCGTCGCCGACCGCATGGCGATCATCGGCATCGACGTGGGCGTGCCCGTTGAGCGCGTGAGTGCCAGGGCTGCCACGCGACCTGAGGCTCAGACCCTCGGCGTTGCACCCGCTGTCCCGGTGATGGCAATTGAACGGACCTACTACGACCAGGCCACCGGGCGCCCAGTTGAGACCGCAGACATCGTGCTCACCTCGCGCTGGGTTGCTGAGTACGGGCGCGCCCCACGTTCCTGACCTGCATGGTCCGATGCCAGTCGTGTGGTGGCGGCATGGCCGGTACGCCGACGGACGGTCCTGGTATGAGCCGGACGCGGACGGCGTGTGGCAGTGGACGCACGACACCCCGTAACGACGAAGCGCCCCCGCCCGGCCGAAGCCGAGCGGGGGCGGAGCGATCCCCGCGAGCGCGGGGCCGATAAGGAGCGCAAGGCCCGATACCGGCCGGCGGAGGAGCAATCCCCGCGAGCGCGGGGCCGACTGGGCCGTGCTGTTCCCCGGCGAGCCGGTGCTGGAGCAATCCCCGCATGTGCGGGGCCAACCCGTACAAGGTGGAGCAGGACATCGAGCGGCGGGAGCGATCCCCGCGTGTGCGGGGCCGATCGCAGATCGCCGTCGCCATCGCGCGGATCCCAGGAGAGATCCCCGCGAGCGCGGGGCCGATTGCGACGGCCTGGTCCTCGCCTTCAACCCGCAGGAGCGATCCCCGCGAGCGCGGGGCCGATGGAGTTGGAGCCGCCCACCATCGCGACCGATGGGAGCGATCCCCGCGAGCGCGGGGCCGATGCGTGGAAGTCCGCCCACGCGATATCCGAGCGGGAGCAATCCCCGCGGGCGCGGGGCCGATCGACCGTAGCTCCGGGGCGGGGCCGGAGCGCCGGAGCAATCCCCGCGGGCGCGGGGCCGATTCGATCAGCGGCCACATCGCGAACACGGCCGAGGAGCAATCCCCGCGGGCGCGGGGCCGATTGGGGCGTCGCGCAGCAGACAGCCAGCCGCTCGGAGCAATCCCCGCGGGCGCGGGGCCGATCGACCGTCAACGCGGGCCGTGCTCCGGTGGCGAGAGCAATCCCCGCGGGCGCGGGGCCGATCGGCTGCGGCGTTGAAGGCGACGGTGGCGCCGGGAGCAATCCCCGCGGGCGCGGGGCCGATCGCCCGCCAATAGTGGCGGGAATATCAACTCGGGAGCAATCCCCGCGGGCGCGGGGCCGATGTTGCCGGGGACCTGGAAGGCGACGGTGCCGCCGAGCAATCCCCGCGGGCGCGGGGCCGATTCGAGGCGGGCAAAGAAGTCCGCGGCCTGGTAGGAGCAATCCCCGCGGGCGCGGGGCCGATTGGCCTTCGTCAGGTCGTGGCCGGTGCCGGAGAGAGCAATCCCCGCGGGCGCGGGGCCGATGCTTTTTGACCTGGGGTGATTAGCGGTCGAGGGGCCTGATTGGTTCAGTTCGATTGGTGGAGGATCCGTCGAACGGCCGATGTGTTGTTGCCATCTTTCCTTGCCTCAGGGGTGGTTGTCGGTGTCGTGGCCTGAGTTCTCGAAGCGTACTCGCACGTGGAGGTTGAGGACCGTCGGCAGTGATACCCGTCCGAGGTTAGGGGCAGCCTGTTGCTGTCGTAGATGCTGGACGCTGGGGCAGTGGCCGAGATTATTCGGGGCCGCTGCCTGCCGATGGTGACGTGGCGGCGCCTGAATGGTCTTGCGGGGCCAGGTCTGTTCGCCTGGTTGTGCGGGATGCGTGGCTGAGGAGGTTGTCCGCCGGGTGGTGTTCATGTGGGACAGGTATGCGGCGGGTGCTGCCGGGCGGAGCGAAGTGGGGCGGGGCAGCTCGCCGGTTGCCACGGTGAGTGTCGCTGGCCTTGGGGTAGTCGGCCCCGGGCATGGGGAAGGTCGTAGAGCTTCAGCGCCGCCGCAGTGAGGCCTGGAAGTCGGCGCGTGGGAGCACGGCTATCAGGGGGAGTTGCCACTTACCGCGGTGGAGACCGTTCTGGTGTGTGGAGTTGGTCCTCGACGGGGTGCGTCGGATGGGCGGGCCCGGACCGAGCAGGTGATGTGCTCGGCCCCCACCGGCGCTGGGCGGGTGGGGGCCTGCCGGCGTC
Organism: Kitasatospora sp. NPDC043950; assembly: GCF_056435345.1. Lineage (NCBI taxonomy): Bacteria > Bacillati > Actinomycetota > Actinomycetes > Kitasatosporales > Streptomycetaceae > Kitasatospora > Kitasatospora sp. NPDC043950. The sequence continues at coordinate 140,306 of NZ_JBWKER010000010.1, read as the reverse complement.
AGTGCAGCAGCAGCCGCAGGCTGAGCAGCCCGCGGTGTCGTGGGTTCTCCTGCCACTGCGCGGCCTCGGCCGGTTCGGCCAGGCGCAGGGCGGGGAAGCGGCGCAGCAGTTCGGTGAACGCTACCTCGGCCTGGAGGCGGCCGAGTTGTGCGCCGAGGCAGTGGTGGATGCCGTGGCCGAACGCGAGGTGTCGGGTGGCGTCCGGGCGGGTGATGTCGAAGCGGTCGGGGTCGGTGAAGACGGCCGGGTCGCGGTTGGCGGCGAGCAGGGCGATCTGGACGAACTCGCCGGCCGGGATCGTGGTGCCCCCGATGGTCACCGGCTCGGTCGTGCGGCGCAGCGAGGCGATGCTGAACGGGCTCTCGTAGCGCAGGACTTCCTCGATCGCGCCGGGAAGCAGTGCCGGATCCGCGCGCAGCGTTGCGAGTTGCTCGGGGTGGCTGAGCAGAGCGTGGATGCCGTTCGCGATCAGGTTGACGGTGGTCTGGTGGCCGGCGATGGCGAGCAGGAACGCCATCGAGGTGATCTCGGTCTCGGTCAGCCGGTCGCCGTCCGCCTGGGCGGCGAGGAGTTCGGAGATCAGGTCGTCGCCCGGGTGGGTGCGCTTGTGGTCGACCAGGGCGCGCAGGTAGTCCGCCATGCCTTCGGCGGTCTCCACCGAGACTTCGCCGTCCGCTCCGCCGTCCGCCTCGCCGTCCGCCTCCGGGCCGGCATCGACCGCGTTGCCCCGCACTTGGAGGTTCTCCCGTTCGGCCTGCGGCGCGCCGAACAGCTCGAAGACCACCGCGAGTGGCAGCGGCAGCGCGAACTCGCTGATCAGCTCGACCGGGTCGGGCCCGTCGAGCTGGTCCAGCAGTGCGCCGACGTGGCGCTCGACCATCGGTCGCAGGGTCGCCACCTGCCGCGCGGTGTAAGCCTGTTGGACCAGCTTGCGCAGTCGGGTGTGCTCCGGGGGGTCGGAGTTGAGCATGTGCGACATCAGGTCGCGGCCCGGGCCGCCCTCGGAGTTCCCGACGTGTCGGGCGAACGCCTCGGTGACGGCCTTCTTGCTCAGCCGGGGGTCGGTGAGGGCGGCCCGGCACTCGGCGTGGCCGGTGACGACCCAGCCTTCGAGTCCGGCCGCGCCGCCGAACCGGACCTTGCGGGCGCCGCCCTCGCTGCGCCAGCGGCGGTACGCGGCGTGCGGGTCGGCGTAGAACTGGCCGTCGGCGAGCTCCGGTTCGGTGGCGCTGTGTTCGGTGGCGCTGTGTTCGGTGCGTATGTGTTCGGCGTGCATGTGATCAGTGTGTATCGCGTGGCTTCAGGACGCGGACCTCGCTGACGCCGAGCAGGCCGAGCAGTGGCACCTTGGCGGTCCGCTGCTCGGGGTCGACGACCAGGCCGGCCGTACGGATCTGGTCCAGCAGCAGCTCGGCGAGCGGCATCACCATGTGCCGGCCCCAGCAGCGTTCGGAGGAGTGCCCGAACGGCAGGTAGCCGGGAGTGCTGTCCGGGTCGAGGTGGTCCCAGCGCTCCGGGCGGAACTCGTGCGGGTCCTCCCACAGGGCCGGGTCGCGGTGCGAGAGCAGCGGCAGGACGAGGACGTCGTCGCCCGCGCCGATCCGCGGGTCGATCGCGGGGTACTCGGGCGAGGCGCGGCGCAGGATGTTCCAGGACGGCGGCAGCAGGCGCAGCGACTCGAAGATGATGTTCCGGTTCGGCGTGCTGTCGTCGAACGGCGCGCCGAGCCAGAGCGCGTTCGCGACCAGGGTGGAGATGGTGAAGCAGACCGGTGCGGCGGCTCGGCGGTACATGCCGAGCGCGTACCGTCGGTCCTGGTAGTTGGCGGCCTTCGCGGTGAGCTTGCCGAGTTCGGTGAGGTCGTCGCCGGGCTTGGGCCTGCCGGGCAGTGCGGCGCCGGCCGAGATCACCAACCAGGTGAGCAGGGGCGTCAGTTCGAGGTTGCGGCTCATCAGGATCCGCAGCCGGCGCGGGTCCCGGCCGAGGATGAGGTCGCGCAGGAAGAGGTGTCCGGTGAGCGGCCACGGGCCGGACAGGTCGATGTTCGGCGGCAGCGGGGCCTTCAGTGCCTCGCGCACGTCGCTGCCGATCGTCCGCGTCACCGAGGACGCCTCGGTGCGGGTGATCGAACGTCCGTGCAGCGGTTTGAAGGTGGGCCGTTCGATCTCGGTGGCGCGCCGGGCGGCGAGGATCCGGTCGGTGAGCTCGGGCCCGGCGACCCCGATCGTGTCGGGTTCGAGCCGGACGGCGTCCTTGCCCAGATGGTCCCTGAGCAGGGCCTCAAGCCGGGGGGAGAGCACGGTGGTTCGCGAACGGGCGGAGGCGGGGGAGAGTGCCATGTGATGTCTCCGAGACTTTGCCGGGACCGGTCTCCGCCCCCGCCCCGGGCCCGATCTCCCGGCGGAGGCCGCGAGGGGGGCAGGGGCGGGGGCGGATCAGCTGTTCAGGTACCGGAGGTACCGATCAGCCGGCTTAGTACCAGATGTACCAAGCGCTGGCCTTCAGGCTCTTCTTGGCGAAGGACGCGTCACGGATGGCGAACAGGATCTTCATCTTTGGGTCTCCCTTTCGTTACCAGGTGGCTGAGCGAACGTAAGCCGACTCTGCAGTCGCCCTACAGACGTAGACACGCAGCCGGCTCCCCATCAGGTTCACTGTCGGGGGAGGTTCTTGTCGAGAGGCTCGGGGAGGTGGGGGGATTTGCCAGCGGATTTCCTGATTCGCCCCCCCCGGCTTTCCTGGTTCGCCCCCCCCGGCGGCTGACGGTGTCAGTCGCCGGAGCAGTCCGCGCACCGTCGCGGGCGCAGCCCGTCGAGGATGATGCCCAGGTAGCGGCGCCAGTCGGTGACCCCGGCCTGCACGACGTGGCAGAGGCCGATGTAGAGCGGTGACACGTCCGCGACGGTCAGGTCCTCTCGCACCGAACCCTCGGCCTGGGCGCGCTTGAGCACCTTGTCGGTGAGTTCGTTGAGTTCGGCGATCGCCGCTGCGTCGAACGTGCTGCCTCCGACCATCGCGGTGACCGTCTCCGCGTAGCCCCGGTCCTGTTCCTGCATGGTTCCGCAGAACTCCAGGGAGCGGGCGAGGCCGTGCCAGGGGTCGGGGTCGGGGAGCACCTCGTTCCTGAGGAAGTCCAGGGTCTGCTGGAACCGGTGCTCCACGATCGCTTCCGCCAGCGATTCCTTGGTCGGGAAGTGGCGGTACACCGTCCCGACGCCCACCCCGGCCCGGCGGGCGATGTCGCCCATCTGTGCGTCCCGCCCGGACTCGGAGAAGGCGGCTCGGGCGGCGTCGAGCACCTTGAGCCGGTTGCGGGCGGCGTCGGAGCGCAGCTTGCCGCCGGTGGGTGTGCTGGAACGGGAAGGGGGAGGGGAAGGGGTGTTTGACAAGGGGAACCGCGCCTCCGTATCGTCGCCATCCGGAACCGTGAGTCCGATTCCGGTTACCACTTTAACCCACAGGAGCGTATCCCTCCCATGGCCGTGCCTCCCACTTCCTCCTTATCGACCTCGACCTCGACCTCCTCCCCGGATCCTCTCCGCTGGAAGGCGCTCGTCGTCCTGGCCGTCGCCCAGTTGACGGTGGTGCTCGACGCCTCGATCGTGAACGTCGCGCTGCCCTCGATCCAGCGGGACCTGCACTTCGCCGACTCCGACGTCCAGTGGATCGTCAACGCCTACGCACTCGCCTTCGGCGGCTTCCTGCTGCTCGGCGGCCGGACCGCCGATCTGCTCGGACGGCGGCGGGTGTTCATGACCGGACTCGGCCTGTTCGCCGCCACGTCGCTGCTCGGCGGTCTCGCACCGACCGCGGGCCTGCTGATCGCCGCGCGGGTGGGGCAGGGCCTCGGCGCCGCGATCATCGCGCCGGCCGCCCTGTCGATCGTCACCACGACCTTCACCGAAGGCGCCGAACGCAACAAGGCCCTCGGCATCTGGGGCGCGCTCGCCGGAGCGGGCGGTGCCATCGGCGTGCTGCTCGGCGGTGTGCTCACCCAGTGGGCGGGCTGGGAGTGGGTGATGTTCGTCAACGTGCCGATCTGCGTCGTGGCCGCCGTCCTCACGCCGGGGTTCGTCCGCGAGAGCCGCGGCCACGAGCGCACGGGCATCGACTTCGCCGGTGCCGCACTGGTCACCGGCGGTCTCAGCGTGCTGGTCTACGCGCTCGTGGACGCCGAGCGGGCGGGCTGGGGTTCGGCCAGGACCATCGGGCTGCTGGGCCTCGCGGCCGTCCTGCTGCTGGTCTTCGCCCTGGTCGAACTGCGCCTCGTCAAGCACCCGGTGATGCCGTTGCGGATCTTCCGCAACCGCAACCTCTCCAGCGCCAACGCGGTGTCCCTGCTGGTGGGCGCCGCGCTGCTGTCGATGTTCTTCTTCATCTCCCTCTACCTCCAGCAGGTGCTCGGCTTCTCCGCGCTGGAGGCCGGACTGTCCTATCTGCCCTTCTCGGTGGCGAGCATCGTCGCCGCCGGTGCGGCCTCGCAGCTGGTGACCAAGGTCGGGCCCAGGCCCGTCCTCGCCTGCGGTCTGGCGCTCACCGCGGTGGGGCTCCTGCTGTTCACCCGCATCCCCGCCGACGGCACGTTCGCCGGGGACGTGCTCCTGCCCTCGGTGGTCGCGGCACTCGGACTCGGGTTCTCGTTCGTGCCCGTGACCATCGTCGCCGTCTCCGGTGTGACACCGCAGGAGTCGGGTCTCGCCTCCGGCCTCATCAACACCACCCAGCAGATCGGCGGCGCGCTCGGCCTCGCCGTGCTCTCCTCGGTGGCCAACGCCCGTATCAGGGAGCTCCTTGAGGGCAAGCAGGCCGGTGGCCCGGCCACGGCCGACGCGATGACGGAGGGCTTCCGGCTCGCGTTCGCCGTCGGGGCGGGCTTCGCCCTGCTCGGCGTGCTCATCACCCTGCTGGCCGTACCCAGGGGCGAGCGTTCCGTGCGCGAGGACGTGCCGGTCACTCCGGTCTGACGAACGGCGGCCTCCGGACGCGCGACCGAACGGCGGCGACCGAACAACGGCGACCGAACGGCGGCCTCCGGACGCACGAAGGCGCTCACCCTGCCCTCGACGGCTACGGGGTGAGCGCCCTCGCGTGCTCCCTGTACGACGGTGCGCGGCGGTGCGCGGCGTTGTACGGCGGTGCCTCGGTAGGGACGGTGCCTCAGTAGGACAGCCCCGGGCAGTACACCCCCTGCTGCGGCGCCGTGTACGAGCCGCGCACCACCAGCGTCTCCAGCCGCTCCAGGGCGATGCCCCGGGTGCGGAACGCCCAGCTCAGGGTCTCGGGCAGCAGCCGGCCCGGGATCCGCAGCCGGGGCGGCGCGCCGTCGGGGACGGCCCGGCGCATCAGCTCGCCGGCGCCCGTGTACAGCGCCCGTGCCGCGGCCTCCGAGGCCGCGGTCAGATGGCCCATGTCGGACAGGCCCGTGGTGTAGCCGGCGAGCGCGCCGCTCGACCGGTCCACGACCACGTACGGCTGCGACCAGCTGAAGGCCCGCTTGGCCGCCATGTGGATCTCTCCGTCCCGCGCATGGCCGTTGACCGAGCGGTACAGCTCCTGGCACGCGGGCACGTCGTCCTCGGTCATCGCGCGCACCGTGAAGCCCGCCATGTTCGCCGGGGTGGGCGGTGCGTACCCGGCGACCAGGGACAGCTGCTCGTACGGGACGAAGCCGAGCGAGGAGTAGAGCCGGTACGCGCCCAGGTTGTTGGTCACCTGGACGGCCCGGACCGAGTCCCGGTCGTGCCGGGCGGACGCGCCGATCACCTCGTCCATCAGCAGCCGGCCCACACCGCCGCCCTGCGCGCCGGGCGCGACGCTGAGCGGGCCGAAGGCGGCGACGGACTCGCCCAGGACCAGGAAGTTGGAGCCCGTCACGGAGCCCGCGCCGTCGACCGCCACGTAGGCGAGGCAGCCCGGGGCCGCGAGCCGGTCCCGGAACATCTCCGTCACCTCGTCCACCGACGACCACTCCGGAGCGAGACCGAGCGAGGCGTTCAGGGTGTTGAAGGCCTCGAAGCAGATGCCCACCATCGCCGGAAGGTCCTCCCGCGCCGCCTTCCGGACCCGGAAGGCCTGTGCACCGCCGTCCACGGCGTCGCCGCCGGGAAGGTCGCCGGCGCCCGGTTCGGGGAAGTAGCCGGCGCCCGGCTCGGGGAAGCGGCCGACGCCCGGCTCGGGGAAGTAGCCGACGCGGACGAAGAACCCGACGTACTTCTCGAAGAGTTCACGCGTCATCGGCGGGCAGTCGACGCCGGTACCGGCCAGCAGCTCCCGGGTCTGCGAGGTGTCGACGGACAGGTAGTGGTTGCGTCCGCTGTAGATGGTCGATTCGAACGCGTCGATCATCGGGACCATCGCGTTGTCGCGGTCGGCGCGGATGCGCCGCACCCAGGCGTCCCAGCGGAGTTCGTCCAGGTGGTAGCCGAGGGAGCGGAGGGATTCCGTCATCGCGGAGAACGGGAGGTGCGTCCCGTTGGCGAGGTGGTGGTTGCGGCCCGCCGCCCGGTCGTCGCGGGACAGCCGCAGGATCGCCGCGCTGACGTGGTCGACCGGCACCAGGTGGAAGATGCCGGCGGGATCCTGCGGTACGGCGCCGGCCTGCACGATGCCCTTCATGCTCAGCCAGACGAAGTCGTGGGTCTGGCAGAAGCCGCGCTCCGAGTCGCCGGAGATCTCGTCCACCCGGTAGACCGAGACCGGCAGGCCCCGCCCCCTGGCGAGTTCGATGATCTGCTCCGCCACCAGTTTCGTCTGCCGGTAGCCGGACGACAGCGCCTCGGCGGGGCCCGGCGGATCGGTCACCTGGAGGGCCTGCCCGGGGACCGCCTCCGCGGCGAACACGCCGGTGGACGAGACGTGGTGGACGGGCACGGTGCGGTGCCGTGCGGCCAGGCGCAGGATCTCCGCGGTGCCCGTGACGTTCGCGTCCTTCAACGCCGAGTACGGGTAGAGGCCGTTGACGGTCGCGGCGGCGTGGTAGACGCTGTCCACGCTGCGGGCGAGGGCGTCGAAGCGTTCGGGGGCCAGCCCCAGCAGCGGCCGGGCGAGATCGCCGACGACCACGGACAACCGGTTCGGGTCGATGCCGTCCCAGAACTCGTACCACTCCAGGTTCTTGCGCAGCCGCGCCCACGCGTCCGCCTCGTCGGCCCCGCGGACCAGACAGTGCACGGTCGCACGGGTCGTCCGCAGCAGGTCGCGCAGCAGGTACGCGCCCAGGAACCCGGTCGCACCGGTGAGGAGCACCTCCCGCGGGTCGTCCGCGACCCGGATCACCTCGTCGGCGGGGGAGACGTCCGCCGCCAGGACGACCTCGGCGGCGAAGTCCACCGCGTCCTCGTCGACGCCCGGCGTGGCGGACACCGCGGCCAGCACCTTCGCGAGCAGGTGGTCGGCGAGCACCGCCGGGGTCGGGTGCTCGAAGACGAGCGTCGGGCGCAGGCTCACCCCGCAGAAGTCGCTGAACTGGTTGCGCATCTCCACGGCCATGAGGGAGTCGACGCCGAGTTCGAGGAACGGCACGTCGGGGTCGATGGCGTCCGCGCTGTCATGGCCGAGCACCGCCGCGACCCGAGTGGCGATCCGGTCCACCATGTGGAGGAGCTGCTTCTCCTCGTCCAGTCCGGCGAGCACGCCGGCCAGACGGGCGGCGACCTCCGGGCGCTCACCCGGCTTGAGCACCCGCCCGGACGGGGTCGTCTTCTCGGCGGTCTCCCCGGCGGTCTCCCCGGCGGTCTCCCCGGCCGCCTCCCCGGCCGCCTCCCCGGCCGTATCCGCGGCCGTCTCCCCGGCCGCCTCCCCGGCCGCCGACTCCACGGCCACGGTCGGTACCGGTGACGCGGCGGGGGCGGCGAGTGCGGGCAGCCAGTAACGCTTGCGCTGGAAGGCGTAGGTCGGCAGCGTGACGTGGCGGGCGGCGGTGCCGTCGAAGAACGCCGCCCAGTCGACCGGGACGCCGGCGGTGTGGAGCGCGGCGGCGACACCGACGGCGGTCGCGGCACCGGGCCGGTCACGCCGGGAAACCGGCAGCGCACGGTGGCCGCCCGTGCGGCCACCCCCGTCACCCCCGTCACCCCTGTCGGCGTCGTCGGCGATCTGACGCACCAGGGCCGTCAGGGACGCGTCCGGGCCCAGTTCGACGAAGGTGTCGGTGCCCCGCTCCCGCAGGGTCCCCACCGCGGCGGCGAACCGGACGGCCGAGCGCAGCTGCCCGGTCCAGTACGCGGGTGTCAGCAGTTCCGCACCGGCGACGGCACCGGTGACCGTGGAGACGATCGGCACGTCCGGCGTACGGTAGACGACGGTCCGGGCCACGGCCTCGAACTCCTCCAGCACCGCGTCCATCCGGGGCGAATGGAAAGCGTGACTCACCGTCAGACGCTTGGTCCTGCCGCCCCGTTCGGACACCGCCCGGGCGACCTCCGCCACGGCGTCCTCGTCGCCCGAGACCACGACGGACCGGGGCGCGTTCACGGCGGCGATCGCCAGCCGGGACTCCCGGCCGGCGAGCAGCGGCAGGACCTCGTCCTCCGTGGCCTCCAGCGCGATCATGGCACCGCCTTCGGGCAGCGCCTGCATCAGCTCGCCCCGGGCGGTGACCAGCCTGGCCGCGTCCGCCGGCGAGAACACCCCGGCGACGTGCGCGGCGGTCAGCTCGCCGAGGGAGTGGCCGACGAGCGCGTCGGGACGCACCCCCCAGGACCGCAGCAGCGCGAACTGCGCGACCTCCAGTGCGAACAGGGCGGGTTGGGCGATACCGGTGCGATGGATGCGTCCGCCGTCCGCCGCGTCGCCGGCGGTGAGGAGCAACTGCCTTACCTGCGGTGCCAGATGGTCGCACACCGTGTCCAGTGCTTCGGCGAACACCGGGAACGCCTCGTACAGTTCACGGGCCATGCCGGCCCACTGGGAGCCCTGGCCCGTGAAGAGGAACGCCGTGGTCCGGGCGGCACCGGCGTGATCCGTGGTCAGCCCGGCCGCGGGCTCGCCCTCCGCGAGCGCGCCGAGGGCGCGCAGCATGCCCTCCGCGCTGCCCGCTCCGTCCGCGCCGCGACCGAGGTCCGCGACGACGGCGGCCCGGTGTTCGAGCCCGGCCCGGGACAGTGCCAGGGTGCGCCCCACGTCCACGGCATCCCGCTCGGGCGCCGCGCGCAGGAACGACTCCAGCCGGCGGGCCTGGTCGCGCAGCGCGGCCGGGGACTTCGCGGACAGCAGCCACGGTACGGCGGTGAGCGCCCGGACCGGGGCCGGGGTCTCCTCGGCCGAGGGGGAGCGCGGGGCCTCCTCCAGGACGACATGGGCGTTGGTGCCGCTGATGGCGAAGGAGGACACCCCGGCGCGCCGGGGCCGTCCGTCGGCCGCCGTCCACGGCCGCGCCTCGTCGAGCAGCCGTACGTTCCCCGACGACCAGTCGACGTGCGGTGACGGCCGGTCCACGTGCAGGGTCGCCGGGAGTACGGCGTGCCGCATCGCCTCCACCAGCTTGATGACACCGGCCATGCCCGCGGCGGCCTGGGTGTGGGCGATGTTGGACTTCACCGAGCCGATCCACAGCGGCCGTTGAGGGTCCCGGCCGCGCCCGTACGCGGCGAGGATCGCCTCGGCCTCGATCGGGTCGCCGAGCATGGTCCCCGTGCCGTGGGCCTCGACCAGGTCGACCTCGTGCGCGGCCACCCGGGCGTTGTCGAGCGCCCGGCGGATCACCCGCTGCTGCGCCCGGCCGTTGGGCGCGGTGAGCCCGTTGGACGCGCCGTCCTGGTTCACGGCGCTGCCCCGGATCACGGCGAGCACCCGGTGGCCCGCCCGCTGCGCGTCCGAGAGCCGTTCGAGCAGCAGCACCCCCGCGCCCTCGCCGAAGGCGGTGCCGTCCGCCGCGCCGGCGAAGGCCTTCACCCGGCCGTCCGGGGCGAGGCCCCGGTGCCTGCTGAAGGTGATCATGTCGTCCGGGGTGGACATCACCGTGACCCCGCCCGCGAGCGCGAGCCGCGACTCACCGGAGCGCAGGGATCCGCAGGCCAGGTGGAGGGCCACCAGGGACGCGGAGCAGGCCGTGTCGACGGTGACGGCGGGGCCGTGCAGACCGAGGGTGTAGGCCACCCGGCCGGACATCACGCTGCCCGAGGTGGCGAAGCCGAGATGGCCCTCGTACTCGGATCCGGGCGCGGCGAGCGTGCTGTACGTCTGTCCCTTGGTGCCGACGAAGACGCCGGTCTCCGAGCCGGCCAGGCCGGTCGGATCGAGGCCCGCCCGTTCGAAGACCTCCCACGCGACCTCCAGCATCAACCGCTGCTGCGGGTCCATCGCGGTCGCCTCGCGCGGGGCTATGCCGAAGAATCCGGCGTCGAACGCGGACGGGTCGGTCAGGAAGCCGCCGCGTGAGACGTAGCTGGTGCCGTGGTGGTCGGGGTCGGGGTCGAACAGCGTGTCCAGCGCCCAGCCCCGGTCGGCGGGGAAGTCCGAGGTGGCGTCCCGGCCTGCGGCGACGAGGTCCCACAGCTGCTCGGGCGACTCCACCCCGCCGGGGAAGCGACAGGCCATGCCGATGATGGCGATCGGCTCGGCGCCGTCCGGGTCGGGCCCCGCGGGGGTCGTGCGCTCGGCCGGGAACGCTTCGGCGGCCGTGCGGGTGCCCGTCGGCTCCGTCAGCTCCGACGGTTCTGTCGGCTCCGATGGCTCCGTCAGCTCGGAGACCAGCCGGTCCGCGAAGGCGGCTGGCGTCGGGTGGTCGAACACGGCGGTCGCCGGGAGCCGCAGCCCGACCAGCGCGCACAGTTGCCGCCCGACCGCCACGACGGCGAGGGAGCCGAGGCCGAGGTCCACGAACGGCCTTGTGGGCATGACCCGTTCGGCTTCGACGCCGAGCGCGAGCGCCACCTCGGCGCGGACCAGGTCCAGCACCGTCCGGGCCCGCTCGGCCGCCGTCAGCGCCGCGAGACGGCCCGCCCACTCGCCCCGGTCGGGCTCGGCCCCGCGCTCCCCGGGCGCGCCGGTGGACGCCGTACCGAGCAACCGGGCATCCGCGTCCGCCAGCAGATGCCGGGTGACCTTCCCGGACGCGGTGCGCGGAACGCGCTCGACGGCGTACACCTTCTCCGGCACCTTGAAGAAGGACAGCCGCGTCCGGCAGTGCTCGAACAGCGCCTGGACGTCGACGCCTTCGGGACCGGGCACCACGTACGCGACGGGCACCTCGCCGAGCACCTTGTGGGGCTCCCCGCCCACCGCCGCGTCGGCCACGCCCGGCGCCGTGCGCACCACGTCCTCGATCTCCACGGGGTGGATGTTCTCGCCGCCCCGGATGATCAGCTCCTTGAGACGGCCGGTCAGGGTCACCTGCCCGAGGGCGTCCCGGCGGGCCAGATCGCCCGTGCGGTACCAGCCGTCCCGCAGCACCTCCGCCGTGGCGTCGGGCTGCCCGTGGTAGCCCAGCATCAGGTTGGGGCCGCTGACCCAGACCTCGCCCTGCTCGCCGTCGGGCACCTCGGCACCGGAACCGCCGTCCACCAGGCGGATGTCCACCCCCGGAACGGGCGGCCCGGCCGCCCCGGCGACCCGGTCGCCCGTCGGCCGGTTCGAGGTGATCGCGCCGGTCTCGGTCGATCCGTACTGGTCCACCAGCGGGACCCCGAACGCCTCCTCGAAACGGCTGCCGAGGGAGGCGCCGCCGGCCGAACCGGCGACGAACCCCAGCCGCAGCGAAGGCAGCCGGGTGTGCTCCTGGCGGGCGCGGTCCAGCAGGTAGTGGTACGTCGTCGGTACCCCGGCGAGGAAGGTCACCCCGTCGTCGCGCAGGGCGTCCAGCACCTCGGAAGGGGCGAAGCCGCTCATCAGCCGGGCGCCGGCGCCCACGGCCACGACCGCCATGACGCACAGGTTCTGGCCCAGGCCGTGGAACAGCGGCATCGGCCACAGCAGCCGGTCGTCCTGCGTCATCCCGAGCACACCCACGTGGCAGGCCTCCACCAGCCACAGCGAGCTGCGCAGGGAGTAGAGCACCCCCTTGGGACGGCCGGTGGTGCCCGAGGTGTAGAGCATCCAGGCCGGAGCGTCGAGCGGGTTCTCCTCGGGCACCGGCCCGTCGTACGGGGTGGCCGCGAGCGTCTCGTACGTGGTGATGTCGTACCCGGCGGTGTCCGCGGTGTCCGCGCTATCGGAAGCGGCAGCGCCGGGGGAGTCGCCGGTGAGCACGATCGAGGGCCGGGACGGGCCGGACGCGGCCACCGCGCGCAGCAGCACGTCGAGCCGTGCCGGGTCGCACAGCACCACCGACGCCCCGGAGTCCCGCAGGAAGTGGACCAGTTCGGCCTCGGACGCCTGCGGATTCATCGGCACGGTGATGCCGCCCGCCCGGATGACGGCGAGGCAGCTCTCCACCATCTCCACGCTGTTGCCCATGAGGACGGCGGCGCGGCCGCCGTTCTCCAGTCCCAGCGCGGCAAGCCGGCCGGCGAGCCGAGAGGTCCGCAGATCCAGTTCCCGGTAGCCGACGCCCCGCCGGGCGTCGGTGAAGGCCACCTTGTCCCCGATCCGGGCGGCGTGTCCGCCGAGCAGTTCGGACAGCGGACGGATCAGCGAAGGGGTCGTGTCAGGAGCCATGTCATCGCACCTCTCGGCTCTGTGTTCAGCGCTTGGTAGACGGTTGCGGTCGTGCCGTCAGCGAACGGCCAGCACGGTCCTGGTCGGGCAGGAGAACTCCAGGGAGCCGTCCGGCCCCGCGAGCACCCGCAGCGCCTCGCGCGCCTCGTCGGTCGCTTCGGCCACCCGCTCCGCGGGCACCAGGTCCCACTGCACGCGGGTGGTCACGGTCTTGGTCCACGCCAGGTAGTCGTCGATGGTCTCGAAGCGGGAGTCCGCCGGGACGTGGCGGATCCGCACATCGCTGAAGCCGGCGGTGAGGAAGGCGGCGGCCGTGGACTCCTCACCGGCCAGCGGGCCGCCGAGGCCCAGGACCACCTGCCACGGGTCGTCCACACCCTCGGGGAGGTGCTTGGCGAGCACTCCGGCGAGGATCTCGGCGGACTCCCAGCCGGCGGCCAGCCTGCCGTTCTCGGTGGGGAAGGTGGTCGCGGCGAACCTGCCCCCGGGGCGCAGCGCCGCGACGGCGCAGGACAGGGCCTTCTCCGCCTCCGGCAGCAGGAACAGGACCATCCCGGCGCTCGCCGCGTCGAACGGCTCGGCGAAGGCGAAGTCCTGGGCGTTGCCCAGCTCCGCGCGGGCCCAGCCGGACACCCCGCGGGCCGTGATGTCGGCCGTGCAGGCGTCGACCATGCCCTGGGCCTGGTCGATGCCGAGCACGAAGCCCTCCGGGCCCACCGCGTGGGCGATCGGGAACAGGCAGGCGCCGCGCCCGCAACCGATGTCGAGCACCCGCTCGCCCGGCGAGAGCTCCAGGGTGTCGGCGATCATCTTCCCCAGCGGGTGGAAGATCATCTGACCGGCGGACTCGTACTGCTCGGCGGCCTTGTCGTAAGCGTCCCTCACCAGTGAGGTGATGCGGAGGTCCTCGGTCATGACGCGCTCTCTTCCTGTTGTTCCGGGGTCAGCGGATTGTCGGACGTCACCGGCCGCACGATGCAGCCGAGACGGAATTCGGCACAATGCGTTTCGTCCGCCACGCGCCACCACAACTGATCCGGGGTGGGCAGCATCTCGGACACGACGACTTCCCCTCCGGGAAGTCGCGCGATATCGATCACCGACAGCGGATCGGCGAAATCGACGTACAGCGGCTTGGGCTCGGCCGGATGCTTCACGTAGACGTGGCGCGGCATTCCCCGGGCGGCCCGCAGCCGCTGTACGGACAACCACTGGGTGACGGTGTCCGCGCTCTTCTCCGGAGCCCTTTCCGGAATGCTCAGCCGCCAGCGGGCCCGCTGGACCACGACACCGTCCACCACGATCCTGGGGGTGTACGCCCCGAGGTCGACCGGCACCGGGACCAGCGCGGGCCGGGACACCGCGCGGTGCAGCGTCGACGACAGGTCACCGGGGTAGAGCAGCCGCCGCCGGCCGTCCACCACCACCGCGTCGGCCGAAGCGGGCACGACGGCATCCGCGATCGGCACCACGTCGGCCCGGTCCTTGCCGGAGAGGCCGCTCAGTTCGATGGCGGTACCGGGGAGTTCGGGGGTCACGTGGGCGCTGCGCCGGCGCGAGACGATGGTCGCGGCGGTCCCGGACGGCACGGCTCGCGCCACCCGCTCGGTGAAGCCGGCCCACAGCCCGTCCGGGTCGCTGTGCAGCGGACGCTCCAGCCCCCCGAAGATCGAGCTGCAGTCGTCGTGCAGCTCCGAGAGCACCCAGTCGGCGGTGGCCGGGTCGGGGCCCGCCACCATCAGGTCGGGGCTCGGCAGGCACGCGTCGTCGGGGCCGTACGTCACGGTGTCCCACAGCGGAGCCAACGCCTCGGCCAGTTCGCTACGGCTCAGCTCCACGACCGGGGGGCGGCCGTCGGTCGTTCCCGCGGCCTCCACGGCCCGCCCGACCAGCCGGCGCAGCACCGCGTCCAGCCGGTCCCGGCGCGGTGAACGAGCGGGTATCTCCCGTGCGGCCAGTGCGGCGAGCGGCGCCGGGGCGCCCGCCAGCTCGGCGCGCAGGGCGTCGCGGGCGTCCTCCCTGGCCAGCAGCGCCGCGAGGAACACCAGCGGGAACACCGCCTCGGTGACCTCCCGGATGCGCTCCACGACCGGCGCCCCGAAGCCGACCCGCTCGCTCAGCGGACTCGACCTGTCCTCGTGGAACAGCTCGCGGTCGGCGTAGTGCCGTCCGCTGTCCTGCGAGACCCGCCCGCCGTCCGCCGCGCGGGCCGCCCGCACGGCGAGGAGGTGCGCCGCCCGCTCGGGCCAGGGCGCCTGCGCGTACGTGTCGCGGACCTCCGCCAGGTCCACCACCGTGTCCGCGGGGTGCTCGGCCGCCAGCCTGGTCAGCGCGTGCAGCTCGGTCGCCGGCAGCCGCCAGGGGGAGACGACCAGCGCCGGTCCGAGTGCCTTCACCAGCCCGGCGGCGTACGCGTCGTCCGCCCCCGCCCGATGCGGGGCCGGCACGGGGCCGGCGGCGCCGACGAGCGAGTCGAGCCGGCTCCCCGGCGCCGCGGCGGCGGCACTCCACAGGGCCAGCGCGGGCGCCGCGACCCTGAACCTGCGCCCGTCCACGGCCCGTTCCAGCACCGGGGACGAGTCCGGCCGGCGGAACAGCGGGCTGGGCCACACGCGCTGCCGCGTCAGCGGCACCTCGCGGACGGCCTGCTCCCGCAGCTCCTCCACCAGCCAGGCACTCGCCTCCACCACGACCTTCTCGCGGCCGGGCGCGCAGACCAGCAGGGTCTCCTCCTGCCCCGGCACCAGACGGCCGAACAGCACCGGGCCGAAGAACGAGACGGTCTCGCACTTGGTGGCGAACCGGCGCAGATAGCGGTGCAGGGTGTCGACCCGGCGGCGCAGGGTCTGCGGCAGGGCGCCGCCCTCGTCCCGCGCCTGCGCCCAGCCCGGGTGCGTCAGCGGCGGGGTCTCCAGGGCCGTGTGGTGGAACGAGGGGTTCGACACGAACACGGCGTGCCCGAAGTCGTCGCGGCCGGCGGCCCGTGCGGTGTGCAGCCGGGCCCGCAGCAGGGCCGCCTCCAGCTCGGTCCCGGCCGCCGCCAGCCGCTCGTCGAGCGCGGCGACCAGGGCGTTCCAGCGGGGCGCCCAGTCCGGCGCGCCGGTCGCCGCGAGGACCGCTGCGCACCGCTCGTCCAGGGGCGCGCCCCCGTCCACCAGCCGGCGGCAGCTCTGGAGGGCGCGCAGCGACCGCTGGCGCGGTTCGACCGTCCGTACGGCCTTGCGCAGCCCCGGCCACAGCAGGTCCAGGAAGTGCGCACGCTCGGCGGCGACCGCCTGCTCCGCCGCGAGCACCCCGGCGGCGGTGCCGAGCAGTTCCTCGGACGCGAGCCCGTCCAGGAGCCCGGCGGGGAAGCCGGTCGCGCGCAGCAGCGACCAGGGCATCATCTCGACCGAGAGCTCCCCGTCGCCCGCCCGCACGTTCCATGTCAGTGGCGCTGTCAGTGACGTTGCCAGTGACGTTTTCAGTGACGTCATGTCAATTCTCCAGACTGGTCTCGCTTTTCGTCGGAGACTCCGGTAGGAAGGAAAAGGCCAGGGAATTGTCCGGCCATCCGGCCGGCGGCGATCCAGGCCATTCGGAGGGGAAAGAGAAGATGCGAATCTCGTCTCGGATCATGCGTGGTTGTCGCGAAAGCGTCGAACGCGCCGAACACGAACTGATCGCGCTGTCGAGGAGTATTCACGCCGAGCCGGAGACCGCGTTCGAGGAGCACCGCAGCGCCGCCAAGGTGAGCGGCCTGCTGCGGGACGAGGGGTTCGAGGTGGTGCCCGGCGCCGGCGGCCTGGACACCGCGTTCACCGCCCGCTACGGCAGCGGCCCGCTCACGGTCGGGCTGTGCGCGGAGTACGACGCGCTGCCGGGCCTCGGCCACGCCTGCGGCCACAACATCATCGCCGCCTCGTCGGTGGGCGCGGCCCTGGCGCTGAGGGACGTGGCCGACGACCTCGGCATCACCGTCATGGTGCTGGGCACCCCGGCCGAGGAGGAGGGCGGCGGCAAGATCGCCATGCTGGAGGCCGGTGTCTTCGACGAGGTGTCGATGGCGATGCTCGTCCACCCGGCCCCCGAGGACAACTGCGCTCCCCGCCCCCTCGCCCTGGTCGAGCTCGAAGTCCGTTACACCGGACGCGAGTCGCACTCCGCCCTCGCCCCGCACCTGGGCGTCAACGCCGCCGACGCCCTGACCGTGGCGGAGGTCGCCGTCGGCGTGGGCCGCCAGCACTTCGAGCCGCGGCAGCAGGTGCACGGCATCGTGACCAGGGGCGGCGAGGTGCCCAACGTGGTCCCCGCGCACACCAGCGCGCTGTACAACCTGCGGGCCGCCGACATGGAGTCCCTGGGGCGCCTGGAAGCGCGCGTCAGGGCCTGCTTCGAGGGCGGCGCCGTCGCCACCGGCTGCACTCACGAGGTCCGCTCGACACCCGCGTACGCCGAACTGGCCCACGACCCGTTCCTGGTGGCGGCCTACCGGGCGGCGGCGACCGAACTGGGCCGCCCCCTGGTGTCCCCGGAGGAGGAGCGCGCGATGCCCACCGGCAGCACCGACATGGGCAACGTCAGCCGGGTCCTGCCCAGCGTGCACCCCAGCATCGGCATCGACAGCGGCGGCGCGGTCAACCACCAGCCGGAGTTCGCCCGGGCCTGCGTGACCCCGGCCGCCGACCGGGCGCTGCTCCAGGCATCCGTCGCACTGGCCTGGACGGCGGTGCGGGCCGCCGAGGACGACCAGGCCCGGGAGCGGCTGCTCACGGCCCACGCGGCTCGTCGTGACGCGGGCCGCACGGCCGGCTGACCGCCGCCGTCCGGACCCGCCCGGCCGGGCGGGTCCGGACGCCCCGGCCGCGGCGGTGCTGCGGCGGAGGCCGCCCGGTGCCCCCGCGGGTGCGGGGCGTGCGGGGGTCACGGAAGCCGCACCACCGTCTCGCCCTCGGCGGTGTCGATGTGCACCGCCGAGATGCGGGGGCCCGCCGCGGGGTCGACGAGGACGTCGAGCGCGGCGAGTCCGGGCCACCGGTCCGCCCAGTCCCGCTCCGGCGCCGGGCCTGTCTCCAGGAGCCGCAGCGACGTCGGGCACACCCGGTGCCCGGCCGCTTTGAGATCGCCCGGCACCCGTGCCGCGCGCGCCTGCGGGTCGCCGTAGCTCAGGAAGAACGGCAGTACCCGGCTGCGCCACGACAGGTCGAACGCCGCCTCCGCCCACGGCACGCTCAGGCCGTCGGCCCGGACCGACTCGCCGCGGAAGAGGTCCGGATCCGCTCCGGTGACCGTCTCCACCTCGCGCGCGGTGGACTCGATGTCGTCGGTCAGTGCCGCCCAGTTGAGGAAGTCCGGCCCGTCCGCGGTCCGTTCCAGGAACAGCCGGCCGAAGTCCTCGCCCGCCAGCCGCCGTTCGTCGTGGGTGACGAGCAGTTCCAGGTACTGCACGTCGGGCGTGTCGAAGGGCACCACCCAGCTCGCCGTGCCGTCCGGGTTGGGACTGCCGTCGGTGATGCCGAACCCGTACTGGTCCCACAGCAGTTCGCGCAGCGGCTCGATGGTCCGCGCGCCGAGGATCACGTGGTCGATGCGCATCAGGAGGCACCGCCCAGGGCGTGCGAGGGGCACATGCTGTACGGCAGGGCCTCCCAGTCGTCGCCGACCAGGCCGGCGGCCATGCCCTTGCCGGTGGCGCGCGCCGAGAGCAGCCCGTGCCCGGCGTGGCCGGCCGACAGGAAGATCCGCTCGTGGCCGGGCAGTGCGCCCGCCAGCGGCCGTCCGGTGCCGGACACCGGGCGCAGTCCGGCACGGAGCTCCACGGGCACCGAGTCCGCGAGCCCCGGCATGACGGTCGTGGCGAACCGCAGCAGGTGCGCGATGCCCTGGGTGGTCACGTGCTCGGCGAACCCCGTGTCCTCCTCCGTCGCACCGACGATCACGTCGTCACCGACCCCGGGCGCGAGGTAGTAGGCGGAGGACAGGATGCAGTTCAGCTCCTCGTCGGTCCGCAGCACCGCCATCTGCCCGCGCTGCGGCCGGACTCCGGTCGCCTCGGCCAGGCCCTTGCCCGAGCTCCAGGCGCCGGCCGTGATCACCACCCGGTCCGCGCGGAGCGTCCCGTCGGAGGTCACCACCGAGACGGCCGCGCCCTCCTCTCGCACCTCCCGGACCGTGACGCCCTGCCGCCAGTCGACGCCCCGGGCCAGGCACCGGCGCCGTACGGCGTCCAGGTAGCGGCTGCCGTCGATCATCAGCCCGTCCGGGTCGAGGAGGTAGCGCCTGCTGGTCGGCAGCTTGAGCCCGGGTGCGGCCTGCGCGAGGGCGCCGCCCTCCACCCAGTCGCCGACGCCGAGCCCGCTCAGCACGTCGCCGTGGGCCTCCACGTCCGTCTCGCGCAGGGCGCGCAGGATGGGCCTGGCCACGCTGAACGCGCCGTACTCCGGCTCCAGCCGGGCGACGTCGGCGTCCAGGTCCCGCTTGGCGGTCCGCAGCCAGTCGTAGAACTCCCGGTCGGTGAGGTAGCGCAGCGAGGGAACCGCCACCCCCGCCGCGCGGTTGGTCGCGTGCCCGGGTTCGGCACCGGAGTCGAGCACCCGGACCGACGCCCCGCTGTCGCTCAACTCCTCGGCGAGGCAGGCGCCGACGATCCCTCCGCCGATGAGCGTGAAGTCAGGGGGTGATGACGGTGACGACGGCATGTCCTGCACCTTCCATTTCGGCCGCGCCGGCGAGTACCAGCGAGCGGGTGGTCACGTCGCTGTCGCTGTGGACAGCCATGGGCGGGCCGGCCAGGCCGCGGGCCTGGCGCAGCAGGTGGACGGGCTTGCCCCGCAGGGCGAGGCGGAACCAGCCGCCGGGCCGGTCCGCGACCCTGGCCAGGCACTGGAGCCGGACGGTGCCGTCGCCGTGGTAGCGCTGGAGGCCCTCCACGCACCAGACGAGTTCCACCGCGTCCGGGGGCACCTCGGCCCGGGGCCCGCCGAGTTCGAGCCGGGCCAGCGGCGGCGGGCCGAACCCGCCGGTGTCGTGGTCCCACACGGCCCGGCCGAGCGCGATGCCCTCGGCGAGCGGGGGCGGCGGGCAGATCCGGCCGCCGTCGACCAGGACGGTGGCCGCCGCCGGGTCGCCCCGGTCGTCCAGCCCCGACTCGGGCGGCGCCGACGGCAGATCGGTCAGGGTCAGCTGCGGCAGTATGCGCCGCCCCGCCAGCCGGGCAGCGGTCGCGCGACCCCCGCGCGAGGTCAGCGAGAAGGCCGCACCGGCCACCAGCACCGCCGCCGCGGAGGGCCGCAGCAGCAGTGGCCGCTCGCGCCAGTCGTCCGGCGGGTCGGCCGGCACGAACGGCTCCGAGAGCGCCCCGAGTTCGCCCCAGGGCAGCGCCTCCACGAGCCCGGCCGGATCCCCCTGGCCGCTGGTGCCGAGCAGCACCGGACCGCCGGGGGTCTCGACGCGGGCCAGCAGCTCGGCCCGCCTCGACACCGGCAGGCCGTCGCCGTCACGCCACTCGTGGACCTGCGCCACCGCGCTCTGGAGTCCGGCGACGGCCGACGCCGTCCGTTCGGCCGCCTCGGTGAGCAGCAGCCCGGTCTCCTTGCCCGCGTCCTGGTCCGGCGACCCGGCGACCCGGCGGGAGCCGGTGACCCGGCCCTTCGCGTCCCGTTCGAGGCGCAGGGTGTCGAGCGAGACGGTCAGCCGCGCCGCGCCGCGGGTGGGCGTGACGATTCCGGAGGCACGTGTCCTGGTCTCAGCCACGGGCCACCGCCCGCAGCCCGACGAGTCCGGCCGGCAGCCGGAATCCGGCGTTGGCGAACGACACCGGCACCGGGTACTGCCCCAGCTTCCCGCAGCCTCCGGTGGCCCGCAGGTAGGCGGCGACCCGGTGCTCGTAGGGCCGCAGGCCCGCGAGCACCCGCGCTCCGTCACCGGTCACCGTCAGCGGGCCCAGCCGGGCGGTGCTGCCGTCGGCGCGGTGCAGCAGGGAGAACGGGGCGTGGAAGACGAAGGCGCCCGAGGCGATGTTCATCATGTCCAGCCGCAGCCCGTACGGGGCGATCCAGTCGCCCGAGGGCGGCTCCGGCTCGGCCGCGGGCTCGATCAGGGCCACGGTGTGGGTCATCCGGGGGATCGCCGGATGCCGGTAGCTCTGTTTGCGCCCGTGGCCCGTGCCGGGGCCGCCGCCGAGCAGGGCGGCGAGCGCCCGGTCGGTCATCGGCCGCCCCACCGTGCCCCGGTCGATCAGCCGCAGTGTGCGGCACGGGGTGCCCTCGTCGTCGAACGGACTGCGGTAGCCCGGCCCGTCGTGCGCACCGCCGTCGACCACCGACAGCCACGCGGGTGCGACCCGCCGCCCGGCGCGTGCCCCGAGGTAGCTCGTTCCGGACGCGACCACGTCGGCTTCCATCGGGTGCCCGACGATCTCGTGGAAGAACGCCCCGGCGAGACCGGGCAGCAGCACGAGGTCGGCGCCGTCCGGGAGTTCGGTGGCGAGCGGCAGTGCGAGGCGTTCGCGCACCGCGTCGGCCGTCCGCACGGCCGCGTCCCTCAGCCCGTCCGGGGCGGAGCCCGCGGGGGCGCACAGCAGCGACCGGGAGTGGACGGTGCCGTCGTCGCCGGTCAGCCTGGTCTCCAGGGTCGTGACGATCCGCTCCGTGGTGGCGACGCGGTCCGCGCTGCCGGCGGCGACGTGCTGCTGGGCCACACCCAGGGTCAGCTCCGCGCCGGTCTCGGCGGCGATCCCGGCGAGCTCGGCGCGCAGCTCGGGGGTCAGTTCGAACAGCGGCCGTTCCTGCACCTCGCGCAGCGCGTCGGCGGCCTCCGGGCCCGCTCCGGCGGCGCCCGAGGCCAGCAGGTCGTCGCCGTCGGCGAAGCGGTGCTCGGTGACGCCCCGGTCGAGGTGCCGTTCGACGCTCATTCCGCGCACCGAGGTCCGCTCGGTGGAGACGGCGCCGTCCGGGAGCACGTCGGCCCGCATCCGCAGCGAGTGCTCGGCGAAGAGCGTGGTGTGCGTCATCGCGTGCTGCTCCCGTCGCTGTTGGTGCTGCCGTCGCTGTTCCTGCTGTTCCTGCTGCCGCTGCTGCCGATGATCTGCATCCGCAGCTCGCTGGTGTAGCGCCGGCCCTCGCCGTCGCGCAGCCACAGCTCGTCCGGCCCCGGCGCCATCCGCTCCACGCCCAACTGCTCGGCGCCGCACGCCACATGGCTGACCAGGTCGGCCGCGAGCGGTGAGGCCAGGTCGATCAGGTACGGCTTGCGCTCATGGGCGCTGCGGCAGAAGACGAACCGCGTTCCGGTCTCCCGGGCCAGCCTGCGCAGCGCGAGGAACCGCGCTTCGGGTTCCGGTGCCGCGAGCGCCGCGGTGGGCACCTGCCACCGGGACCGCTGCAGGACGACCGACCCCAGGGTCACTTCGGGCTGCGCGTCCTCGGTGGTGAAGGTGGGGTGGAGCACCTGCGGATGCGAGAGGGCGGCGATCGGGGCGTACTTGACGAAGTCGCTCAGCGGGACGTACGCGCTGACCGCCTTGCCGTCCGGATCGTGCAGGGTGACGTCGTGCGGCCCGATGCGGACGGTGAGGTCCTCCGGCTTCAGCAGCTCCGGCTGATCGTGGTCGGTCCAGGTCAGCGGGCGCATCGCGACCTCACGGCCGGGGAAGCGGTAGTAGCCCTTGTTGCGGCGCCCGAAGTCGAGGCCGACGACCGCGCCGTCCTGCGCCGCCGTCCAGGCGGCGGCGTCCGCGCCGAGCCGGTCCGGATCCGGGTGCATCGTGCTCAGCCAGCTGCGCACCAGCAGGTGGTGGTGGGCGCGGGAGAGGACGAGCGGGGCGGCGGCGCCGAGCCCGGAGGTGTCCGGCGCCGCGGGGCACAGGTCGATGACCGCGTACCGGTCGCCGTCCAGCGCCCCGGCCTCCTCGGTCAGCCGCTCGACCTCGGCCCGCCAGTCGGCGCCGGGGTAGACGGGTGCGTGGGCCGCCTGGAAGGTGCTGGTCGAGTCGGACCGGCTCGCGGCCGCTCGGGTCGCGTACGTGAGGAGGTCCAACTCCGTGGCCGGCGCCCCGACCGGGACCACCGCTCCCGCGGTGCCGTCCGTGAAGGCGTCGCGCACCGCGGCCGCCGCCGCGCGCTGGGCGGCTTGCCCGTGCGCGGCGCACACCTCCATCACGGGGGCGAGCTGCCGCTCCCAGTCGCCGACCAGCCCGGCTCCGAGGGTCAGCGCGAAGGGCGACGCGCACTCCTCGAAGAACACGGCGCGGTCGGCGTACGCCGCACCGGCGCCCCGCCTGGCCGGCCTGCCGGTGAACTCGGTGAACCGCTCCTCCAAGGCGGCGACGGCGGCGGCCTTGCGCTCCAGCGGCACCTCCGCCAACTCGCCGATGAGGGACGAGAGTTCGGCTGTCCGGTCGAGCCACAGCTCGCGGGCCGGCGAGGCGGGCAGCGCGGAGAGCTGGTCCCGCAGGGTCGCGAGGGGCTCCAGGTCGTAGTCGCCGCCGCCGAGGCCGATGGTGACGGCCTCCTCGGCCACCAGCCGCATCAGCGTCCTGGCCACGTCGCGGGCCGGTTGCCCGGCGGCGCGCACCACGTCGCGGAACACCGTTCCGTCCGGGGCCACGAGCGGCAGCAGCGGCTCCCGCGCCGCGTCACCACGTCCGGTGGAGTGGAACGCGAGATGCGGAAGGATCTTGGGGTCCCGGGCGATCGCCGTGGCCAGCGCACGCGCCGCCCAGTGCGAGAAGAACACCCGGCGGACGCGGGGCACGTCGTCGCGCAGTACGGCGCCCTCACCCTCGCCCACCGTGCCGTACGCCATGGGCCCGAAGAAGCTCACCGTCTCGTTCTTCGCGCAGAACCGCTGCACGTACGTGAACATCTGCCGGCGCACCCGGCGCCAGCGCGAGGTCAGCGGGCCTTCGTACGCCAGCAGCGGGAGCAGCATGTTGCGGTACGCGTCCGGGTTGGACAGGAACACGGCCTCGGAGACCCGCGGATCCGCCAGTAGGTCCCGCAGCCGCTTGCCGGCCTCGTCGTCGGCCTGCCGGCAGGCGAGCGCGTAGCGTTCCCAGGCGTCGGCCCAGGCGCTCACCGCCGGGCTCCACTGCGCCCCGCCGGACGCCGGCAGCTGCCGCGCCCGTCCGCGCAGCACGTCGGAGCGCAGCGACTCGGCGCGGGGCCCGCTGAACTGCGTCTCCACCAGCTCCAGTACGGTCCGCTCGCGGTCGAGCAGCTCGTCCGCGAGTTCCAGCAGGGAGTGGGGCGCGCCCAGCTCCTCCAGCCAGTCGAACGGCATTCCCGCATGGCGCAGGATGAACTCCCGCCCGATGCGCCACTGTCGGCTCACTGGCTCCTCCGCATCACACCGGCCTGGACCAGCCGGTCGGTCAGTTTCCTTCGGGCACCGTCGCTGATCCGGTCCAGGACGGCGGTGTCGCCGGACGAGAGCCGCTCCACGACCGGCGTCAGCTTCGGATGCAGCCGGAACGCGCTGCCCGTCCGCAGGTTCACCACGAACGAACCCGGGCCCTGGCCGTCCGGGCCGGGCCCCTCCCCGGCCACGACGGCGGCCGACGGCTCCCACACCGCGGGCCCGTCCGGTGCGGCGAGCACGCAGCAGGCGAACCGGCCGGGGAACAGGTCGGCCACGGCACCGAGTTCGGCGTTGAGTGCGCCGATCGCCGCGGCGCGCGCCGCTTCGTCGAGCGTCCCGGGCCCGCTGAACCGGTCCCAGCGGGGCAGATCGTGCCCCGGGGCCGTGTGCCGGATCAGCGGCACGCCGTCCCAGGCCTGCGGTGCCGCACCGCCACCGGCCGTCGGCAGTCGGAACGGGCTGAGCCCCGCGAGCCGGGGGCCGGGCCCGGACAGCAGGCTCCGCGCCGTGCCGGTCGTCTCCTCGGCACCCACCCCGGGCGCCCCGACGAGCAGTTCGACCCGGAGCAGGGCCCCGTCCGCCCCGTCCACCGCGTCCGCAGCGTCCAGGACGGCCCGCAGATCGGTACGGCTGCCGTCCGCCCCCGTCACCTCGGCCCAGGACGCCAGCCGTGCCACGGTCAGCGCCGCGCCCCGGCACTCGCGCCACGCCCCGGCGGGCAGCGCCGCCGCCTCGTCCGGGGCCAGCCAGCCCGCCCAGGGGGCGCCGGCCTGCCAGTCGGCCGCGCGGCGGACCCAGCGGACCGGCGTGTCGTCCCCCGACCACTCCTTGCCCAGCCGCCAGGCCGGAGCCCAGTCGTCGAAGCCCGCCGCCGCCGAGAACGGGGCGAGCGCGCGCAGCGCCTCCCGGTGCGCGGTGGCGAAACGCCCGCACAGCACGACCCTTCCGGGGCCGAGCGCCTCCAGGAGCACCGCGGCCGCAGGGAGTTGCTGGTCGGTCTCGATCACCAGGTGCACCCGCCCGTCCGGGGCCGCCGCGCGCGTCCACCGCGCCTCGGGCCCCAGCAACTCGGTCCGCTGCGCGGCCAGCACCACATCGGCGCCGCACTCGGTGGTGCCGTCGACGAGTTCCACGTCGTCCGCGGCCAGCCGCAGGGCCGGATCGGCCTCGCCCGCCAGCCGCAGCGCCATGCCCATGGCGCGCAGCCGGCCCGCGCCATGGCCGCCCCGCGCGGTGACCAGCGCGGTGACCCGTGCGGCGGCCCGCGCGAACAGCGCCCTGGTCCGGTCCTCCGCGGGGTCGCTCCCGCCGCGCCTGCCGAGGGCGTAGTCGTCGGCCAGCGCGGCGAGTGCCCCGGTGCCCGCGAGGCGTGCGACGAAGTGCGCGTTCACGTCGATCAGTTCGTCGTCCGGCCCGAGTTCCGGTTCCAGACTCGGATCGAACAGGGGAGGGAGCACCACCCGGCGCGTCACCGCTCACCACCGCCCCGCAGATACACACAGCGCAGCTCGGAGGCGAAGCGCAACTCCCCGTCCCGCAGCCAGGCGTCCTCGGGTGCGGGCAGCGTCTCGGACAGCAGGAGCTGTTCCGCCGTGCCCGCCAGCCGGGCCATGCCCTTGAGGAGTTCGGGGCTCGCGGTGTCCACGTACACCGGTTTGCGTTCGGCCGGTGACTTCGCGAAGAAGCGGTCGGGCAGGCCCCGTTCCCGGAGCAGCCGGGCCGAGGCGAGCAGCCGCTCGGCCTCCCGCCGGCTGCCGTGCGCCTCCAGCAGCGCCGCGCTCGGCAGCGCCCAGCGGCGCCGCGAGAACACCACGTTGCCCCAGCGCAGCCGCGGCACGTGCGGCAGGTCCGGCAGCACCGGGCGGCGGATCCGGGGCAGTGCCAGCGCGGTGTGCACGGCGGTGTCGAGCTCGCCGTTGTGGAACAGCAGGCTCCGGCCGGGGTGGGTGTCGCCGTGCAGGACGACCCGTTCGCCGTCGCTCTCCAGCCACAGCTGGTCCAGGCCGATCCGCTCCCGGTCCGCGCCGGCCCTGCCGCCCAGTTCGAGCACCACGCCGGGGAACTCCAGCGGCGGCAGCCCGGTCGTACGACGGGAGATCACGTTGACGGCCAGCTGGTCGCCCAGGGCCCTGCGCACCCCGGCGTCCCGCTCGGCGAGCAGCGCCGCGGCGTCCGGATGGAACTGCAGCGCCCACGGGGTGAGCAGCGCCGCGTCGTGGATGTCGCCGAGCACGAGCGGGGTCACCCCCGGCTCGTACCCGGCCAGGTCGGGCGCCGCGATCAGGACGTCGATGGAGCACAGCACCGGGGCGGCAGGCGGTGGCGGTGCGGCGAGCAGCCCCGCCACGTCGAGTTCGGCCCGGTCCGCGCCTTCGGCCTCGACCACCCGGCTCAGCTCGGCGCCGAGCTCTCCACCCGGCTCGATGGCGAGGTCCGCGCACTCCCGCAGCGCCCGCAGCAGCGGGATCCTTCCCGCTCCGAGCCGGGCCGCGACCGCCCGGTTGGTGCGTACGCGGGTCGCCTCGGCCTCGTGGGCCAGCAGGTCGAGCACCGGCGCGACGGCGTCGCACATGTCGCGGGCCAGCGGTCCACGGACCTCCAGCCCAGCCGTGCCGACGGCGGCCTCGTGGATGATGACCCGGTCGTTGTAGAAGCGTCCGCGTTCCGCCGAGCGGTCGGTGACGGGCAGCAGCGACTCCAGTTCGGCCTGGACGGTCAGTTTCCGCTCGGGCGGCGCCGACGGGTAGCCGTCGAGCAGTTCGAGCACCTTCACCAGCAGGGCCCGCACCCCGGCCGCGCGGGCGGCCGTCTCGGTGTCCGAGGCGTCGATGCGCTCCAGGGTCCAGCGCAGCGGGTCGACCACGGTCGCCGGCGGACACAGGGTGTGCGTCAGCGTCCCCTTCGCCACGGCGGCCGCGAACGCCTCCACCGCCTCCAGGGCACCGGCGCCGCACCCGGACGCGATCCCGGCCACCGTCCGTACGCCGTCGGCCTCCCGCAGCAGCGCCGCGCCGACGCCCGTACCGCGGGGCGGCCCCGTCATCGTCTTGCGCACCGGTGCCAGCCGCTCGGCCAGCGCCGGGTCGCCCAGCAGCAGGTCCTGCACGGCGTCGTTGACCCGGGCCGCGGTGTGCGCCTGGCGGACCCGGATCGCCGTGTGGCCCTCCCAGTCCAGCGCCGTGGCGGCGTCGGAGCCAGGGCTGAGCCTGCCGTAGTTGATGGGCCCGAAGAAGCTCATCGTCTCGCTCTTGGACGCCAGCCGCTGTGCGTAGGAGGCGAGTTGGCGCCGGATCCGGCCGCCGGTCGCACCCCGTGCGAGATCGCGGTGGACGGCGGGCGATGAGCAGACGATGGCGTCGTTGACCCGCGGATCGGTGCGGACGGCGGCGAGCGCCTCGTCGACCGCCGCCGTGTCGGCCTCGACGGTGGCGGCGAGCCGCTCCCGCACCGCGCTCACCCGCTCCGCCGCGGCGTTCCACTCGGCCAGCCAGTCGGCGGGCAGGTTGTCCGACGCGGGCAGCGGCCGCAGACCGCGCAACTTCGCCTGCTGGCCCCGGGACAGCCGCCCCGCCGGGTGCAGCCGTGACGCCACGTCGCCCGACCGGGCCTCCAGGGCGAACAGCTCCTCGGTGAGCAGACGGGTCCGTTCGCAGGCCAGTCGCTCGACCATCTGCCAGGGGAACCCGGCGCTGCGCAGGACGACCGTGGGCAGCAGCTCCCAGCCGTGCCGCCGCGGCGCCGGCGCCGACTCCTGCGGCGACAGGTCGGATCGGTCGGATCGGTGGGTCATGACGATGCCCTCTTCATGGCGATCCGGAACTCCGAGGTCACGCGGGCCCCGCCGTGGCGCAGCCACAGCGCGTCCGGCGCAGGCCTCATCTCGGCCAGCGACACCGTCGCACTGTCACCGGCCAGCACCATCGCCACCAGGGCGTCGACGGCCAGCGGACTGTCCAGGTCGATTCCGACCGGTTTCGGCTCGTGCGCGAGGGAGGCGAAGCAGAACCGGGGCACTCCGTGCCGGGCCCGCAGCGACTGGACGGCGAGGAAGGCGGCGGCGGGGTCGCGCGCCGCGTCGACCCCGAGGTCGGCCCGGTCGAACCACCAGCGCGCCCGCTGCACGAGCAGGTCCCCGACCACGATCCTCGGCGCGAAGTCCCCGATCCGCACCAGCGGCAGCCCCACTCCGGGTGCGGCGAAGGCCCGCAGGTGCACGTGGTCGTCCTCGCCGGCGTACAGGGTCAGTTCCCCGTCCGGGGTGCGCAGCCGGGGCGTGCCGTCCACCACGACGACGGTCAGATCGGTCAGCGGCACCGTCCGCTCCCGGTCGTCGGTGGCCACCGAGGTGATCTCGATGAAGCGGCCCGGGAACCAGTCGGCCACCAGGCCCTTGTGGCGCCTGCGGCGGATCACCGTGGCCAGCCGCTCGGGGCCGCCCCACGGTTCGAGACCCGCCGCGAAGTCGCCCAGCATCCGGTCCTGTTCGTCGCTGAACAGCCCCTGCGAACCCCAGGCGAAGACGTACGGGTGCAGCTCGCCCAGCACCAGCAGTCCGCCGCCGTCCTCCCGGCTCTCCAGCATCAGGTCAGGGCTGACGAAACGGGGCCGGCCGGGCTCGGGCGCGAACCCCGCGAGTTCGGTGGGGGAGAGCCGGGCCTCCTGGCCCCGCACGGCGGATTCCACCAGTGCCGCGTAGTCCCGCTTGAACCCGATCAGTGGCCCGGCGAGCCGGTCCAGACCGCCCGCCTCGACCGAGGCGCGCATCCGGCGGATCAGCTCGTCGTACGGCATGGCGCCGCCGCCCGCCTCGTGCAGGATCCCCGCGCACAGCTCGGCCGCCGCGTGCTGCTGGAGCTCGCCGTAGCGGGCGGCCACGTCCAGTACCGGGCTGAGCTCGGACTCCCAGCGCCCGGCCACGTCGCCACCGACCACCACCGGGCTCTGGTCGCCCTTGGCGTCCAGGGACACCACCAGCCGGTCCGCGTACATCCGGCCGCCGGCGCGACGTGCGTCGACCTCGGTGAGCCGGGTGAAGCACTCCTCGACGCGCTCCAGCGCGGCCGCCCGGGCGCGGTGGCCGTCGGCCGCCGCGTAGGCGTCGCCCAGGTCGCGCAGTTCCCGCAGCCGCACCGGCCAGGCGGTGCCCTCCGCGTAGCGGTCGGCCCAGGAGACCAGCCAGTCCAGCGGCCGCGCCGCCGTGGACGGCGGCTCGGGCCAGAGCCGGACGGCCCCGGCCTGCCGCAGCCGGTCCAGGACCCGGCGCGTCTGCGCGAGGTCGAGTCCCGCCAGCGCCGCCAGTTCGACGGGGGAACGCCGCCCGTCGACGGCCTCGGCGAGCTGCCACCGCACCCCGGACAGGGTGATCCGGCGGCCGTCGGCGGACTGGATCGTCCCCGACGCCGTCCCCGGCACCTCGCCCGACCCCGGTGTCCCGCCCGGTGTCCCGCCCGGTGTCCCGCCCGGTGTCCTGCGGCAGGACGGCATCCAGGCCACGGGCGGGCGGTCCCGCACCTGCGGGTCCGTACCGATGAGCTTGGCCAGCTCGCACACCGCCCAGAACGCGGTCTGCGCCTCCAGGACGTGGTAGCCGCAGGCCGTCTCGGGGCCGAGGACGGTGCCCTGGGCCCCACGGTCGACCCGGCCGTGCACCAGCGGACCGAAGAAGCTGGTCGTCTCGTTCTTCGCGCCGAGCCGCTGGCCGTACAGGTAGACCCGGCGGTAGAAGGATCGGTCCTTGGCGCGGTTGCGGCCCGTCGCGCTGTCCTGCTGCTGCCAGCCGTCGACCCAGCGCACCGCCTCGGTGTGGAAGGACGGCGACAGCTGGAGCAGGGCGTCGCACACCCGCTCGTCGCGGAGCAGGTCGCGGACCCGCTCCGGCCGCCGCAGCACCTCCTCACCCAGCGCGGCGGTCAGCCGCTCGCCCGCCTGCTGCTGAGCGGAGTGCGCCGCGCGGTAGCCGTCGACCGCCGATGCCACGTCGCCGCCGCGCGGGTCGGGCTCCACCGGCAGCCGGCGGCCCACCCGGCCGCGCAGCTTCGACAGTTCGCGCAGTCCGGCCCGGTCCCGCTCGCGGTCGGCGCCGGTGACGGACTTGGCGATCGCCTCCTGGAGCCGGGCGCGGCTCCGCTCGAACCGCGCCACCACCTCCCGGTACTCCGCGGCCGCGGCACCCGCCGGTCCGTCACCGAGAGCGGTCAGCAGGCCGATGCCGAAGCCCGCCCGCCGCAGCAGCAGCCGATCGTAGAGCTGCCACCTGGCCCGCTGTCCCGTCTCCCCCTGGGTCGCATGGTCGGTCATGGCCTCAGTCCTGAAAGTTGATCAGGTCGAACGGGCGGTTGAGCTTGGTCCGCGGCTTGGGCAGCAGCCCTTGCAGGTCACCGCCGTCGGCGACGGCCTTGGCGAGGGCGTCCGCCGCACCGGGACGGGTGAGGCTCAGCGGCGCCATGGCCGCCACCGACCCGGCCGCGGCCACGGAGCCGGTCGTCATCACCCGACCCGCCTGGGCCAGCGCGATGCGGTACGGGTCGCCCAGCAGCCGCGCCGCGGACTCGGCGCGCTCGTACTGCTCGGCGCCCGTCCTCGCGTCACCGCCGGAGGCGTGCAGCATGCCCAGTTCGAGACGCACCTCGGTCTCGTGGAAGCGGTCACCGAGCTCGGCCGCGTTCTCCAGCGTGGTGTCCAGGTCCGCCAGGGCGGCGTCCCGCTCGCCGACGAGCAGCCGCAGCCCGGCGCTGCGGTACGCGTGGTGCTTGCGGAAGCCCGCGTTCGACGAGCCGGCGGCCTGCTTGAACTTCTCCCAGGTCGCCAGGGCCGAGGCGTGCTTGCCCGCCTTCTCCTGGAGCACGCTGATGTTCGAGTACAGGTTGATCCGCAGATGCGCGGCACTGGCGTCGGTCAGACCCGCCATGCAGGCCAGCGCCTGCTTCTCGTGCTCGAAGGCCGCCCCGAGGCGCCGCTCCGCGAACAGGGTCAGCCCGCGCAGGTTGTGCAGCCAGCCGCGCTCGCGGCGTACGCTCTCGGCCTCGCCCGGACGTTCCCCGACGACCTCGAAGCCCTGCTCCACCTCGGCGACGGCCTCCGCCAGCCGGTTCTTGCGCTTGGACAGGGTGAGCGCGGAGTACAGGTGCGACTGGGCACGCAGCTCCGGGGACAGGCCGGCGGCGTCCTCCCGGATGGCCCGGAAGCAGGCGAGGGCCGTGTCCTGGTCCCCGCGGAAGCCCGCCTGGATGCCGAGCACCTTGAGCAGGAAACCGCGTACGTCGGCGGTGCCGCGCAGGATCGCCGTCTCGAACTCGATGGCGTGGACGAGCTCCTCCTCGCGCTCCGCCTCGGCGAGCAGCCCGGGTATGCCCGACTCGGGGATGCCGGCGAGCAGCCCGATCGCCTCGTCGGCGACGACCGCCATGCCCTCCCAGTTCGTGGAGAAGAACGCCCGGCGGCAGTAGGCCAGCGCGGCGGCCACCCGGTCCACGGCGGAGCCCTCGGAGTCCCTTGCCTGCAGGAAGAGTTCGCCCTCCTCGGACACCGGCTCGAATCCGGCGTCCGGAGCCGTACCCAGGTCCACGGCCAGGTCGCCCTCGGTGACCGGCAGCCCCATGCGGCGCAGACAGCGCACCCGCTCCCCGCGGTAGTCGGCGTACCGGCCGACCGGCTCGCGCACGGACGTCGGTGCGTCCAGCAGCAGTTCGGCGCCCTCGACGAGCTGCGCGTGCTCGAAGGCCCGCATGAAACCGCGCAGCGAGGACAGGTCGGTGCCGCCCATCCCGCTGAGCAGCAGGGGCCTGCCCAACTGCGCGGTGCCCGTGCAGAGGGCGGTCGCGGCCACCGTCAGCACGCGGTAGACCTGCTCGCTCTCCCGGTGCAGCCGCCGCTCGGAGGGCGCGAGCGCGATCTCCTCCAGCGGCGCGGTGCCGGGCGCGGTCTCGGCGGGAAAGAGCTCCGCCCATTCGGACGGGTGCCCGGCCGCGAGGCCGGTGAAGTCGGCGCCCTCGGCACGCAGGGCGTCGATGCCCGCCCGCAGCCCCGTGTACGAGGCGGCCGGGCCGGTGTTCACGTCGACCAGGACGGAGTCGGTGGATACGCGGCTCACCTCGGCCGCCCGCGTCACCATCGCGAGGGCTCGGTGGCGGCGAGGGCGAGCGGCGCGATCTTGTTCTCGACCTCGTCGAGGTCGAAGTCGACGTCGTCCAGCTCGTCCAGCGCGTCCAGTTCGGTGTCCTCGGCGGATTCCGTCCCGGCGGTCTCCGCCTGAGGGGTTTCCGCCTGGGGGGTTTCCGTCCCGGCGGTTTCCACCTCGGGGGCTTGCGCTTCGGGGGCTTCCGCTTCGAGGGCGAGAGCCTCGGCGGTCTCCTCCGGCTCTGTGGACTTCGCGGTGGACTTCGCGGTGTCTTCCATGGCGCGCTCCATTCGGAATCACGGTCGGACGTGGGAATGCGGATGCGAAGGATCCGGTGTCAGGGCAGCCGGAACCAAAGGGGTGGGCGGGGATCGTGACGGCGGACGTACGGGGGCGGCAGCGGTCGGAGGTAGGCCCCCGGACGCTCAGCCGGCCGGCGTGCGCATCCGGGCGAACTCGACCACTTGCCGTCCGACGGTGGCCAGTTGCGCGGTGAGATGCGGGTCGCCGGTGCTGCCGCCGGTGCTGTCGTCGGACGCCAGGGTGACGCTCTCCGTGTTGATGGCCACGCCCAGGGGAGTGGGCCAGCCCCTCAGGGCGTGCACGACGGAGCGCAGCCCCGCCAGCGTCGAAGCAGCCTGCGTCCCGCGTGCGGTGACGACACAGCCGACGGCGCGGCCGTGCAGATAGGGACGCGCGTCCTCACGCAGGTCCTCCAGGTAGTCGAGGGCGTTCTTCACCAGACCGGAAACGCCCCCGTGGTACGCGGGCGTGCCGATCACCAGGCCGTCGGCGAGGGCGACGGCCTCGACCAGCCGCCGGGCCGCCGGGGTGCGCAGTGACTCCCCCGGGGCGTAGAGCGGCAGTTGAAGTTCCTCGGCACCCAGCAGCAGGGTCCGGGCCCCCGCCGCCGCGGAGGCCGCGAGTACCGCCCGGACCGCCCGTTCCGTCGAGGAACCGGAGCGCACGGTGCCCCCGATGCCGACGATCAGGGGCCCGGCATCGGCTGGGGCACCAACACCGGGATTCTCCACCGAAAGAACGGAACCCTGGTTCGTCTCCAGCACGGTTACACCAATCTCCTTGACCGGTCGCGGTTTTCGGAGTCTAGACAGGGCGGTTATGCGCTGGTTATGAGCTGGTTATGCATTGGTTATGCATTGGTTACGCCTGGGCCGGAGGTCTGGTCCGCAGTGCGGGCGGGCGCGTCCTGGGTGCGCAGAACCCGGTCCAGGAGCCGCTGGGTGTCAGGGCTGACATCGATGTCCAGACCGTCCGACATCCGGGCCCGGCACAGCTTGTACCAGGACCTGGCCTGCGCTAACTGGCCCAGATCGCCGTGCACTTGGATCAGGGTCCGGTAGACGTCCTCCTGGTACGGGTCGATGTCCAGCGCGCGGCGGCACATGTCGATGACCTTCGGCAGCTCGCCCCGGTCCAGTGCCTCCTGGAGGAGGAAGTCCGCCGCTCCCAGCGCGAGGGACCGCACCCAGTCCCGCTGCTCCCTGGCCCAGTCGGCGGTCTCACCGGGCAGGAAGTCCCCGGTGTGGAGATCCAGCGCGCTGCGGTAGTACTCCGCGGCCGCGCGCGGATCACTTCGGGCCGCCGCCCGGTGCCCTTCGTTGCACAGCCGCTCCAGTTCCTCGAAGTCCAGCCAGGCGTCGTGGAGTTTGAGGGAGTACCCGTACTCGCTGCAGACGATCTCCGCGGCCGGCTGCTCCTCCGCGGCCTGCTGCCCGCTGAGTATCTGGTGCACCGCGTGCTTGGCGACCTTGAGGGAACTGGAGCCCGCCGACCGGGTGCGGTCGGGCCACAGCGCGGCGTGCAGTTCGTCGCGGTCGACCGTGCGGCCCCGGTTGATGAGGAGGTAAAGGAACAGTGTGCGCGCTTTGCCGGCCCGCCAGCGTCTGACCGGGAGTCCCCCCAAGTCCAGTGAAAAGCCGCCGAGGCAGCGTACGACGGCAAGCGTGGAAATCTCGGTCATGTTGGAAACCCTCCTTCTTCGTGGGGGTAACAGGATGCGAACGCACTGGCGGGGTCGGTCGGGCCAGGCCTGTGGGGGAGGCAACCCGGTCGACCGGTGGTACGACCGGGGTGAGGGCCGGTCGCCTTATCTGTGTTGACGTACGGGAACGTCGTGGCCGTTCGGAGAATGCCGGTCAGACGGACGGCGGGAAGCGGAGTCTCCGGTTCGACTCAGGGAATCGGCGGACGGCTTCCGGGGTCGATTCACGGCCCTTCACGCGCGCGGGTCGGCCCGATCGGCCTGGCGTCGGTGCTCCGCCTCGGCTGCGACGCGACGGGAAGCCCTCGTCTCACCGGAAGGCGCTGATGGTGTACTCGCTCATGGTGAGGTGTCGCGGCGATTCGGACACGCCCTCACGCGATTCGGCCGGTTTTCCGCGAACTTCGGCGCTCTTTCCGGCCTCGTCGATCGGCAGCTTCACGAAGTCGATTCCGAGAAGGCGCCGCCGGCCGCCGAACCCGGGTCGGTGTACGCACGATCGGCGCGCTGATTCCGTCGACACGTCCCACCCCATGGCGGCGGCGGAGGCCCGGGCCGGCGTGACGAGCGAGAGCCCGGCGGCCGCCGGAGCGGCGGCGACCAGGGCTCCAAGTAGCGTGCGCGGCATGATGTACGTTCTCCAGAGTTGCCTGCCGGGCACCGTCCGGCCGCCCGAGTCAGGAAGATCAGGAATGACTCTGGCTCCTGGCAATAAACAAGCAATGAACAGCAGATACGGCCCCGGCACCCGCCCGTTTCGACTCGCCGGGTGAACGAACTACACCACCCCGAAGCCCGAATCAAACCCGCCCGCCGTTCGCCCCCGCGCGATCACGCGCCACGACGCTCCAGCACACCCCCCGAAGGATGAACCCTCGCCGCCCCGCCCCGACACTCACACGCCGAAGCGCCCCACACCCGCCCCTGCCACCCCGCCCGCCTACGGCGCCGCGCCCCGCCCCGGGAACGGCCGCATGCCTGGCCCCCGTCACGCCGGTCGGGCCATCCCCGCGGGTGCGGGGAGGAGTCCCTCACCACCCCGGCCTGGTCGGCGACGACCGGCTGACCCCCGCAGGTGCGGGGAGGAGGGCCGGGTGGTCCCGAACTCGGGCTTGAGGATCGGCTGACCCCCGCGGGTGCGGGGAGGAGGAAGAGCGCTGGCCGGGCGTCGACTACGGCACCGGCTGACCCCCGCGGGTGCGGGGAGGAGACATCGCGCGCGCCTTCGCCTTCGACACGCGCCGGCTGACCCCCGCGGGTGCGGGGAGGAGGAGGACCGCGCGCTGGTGGCCGAACTGAGCGCTGGCTGACCCCCGCGGGTGCGGGGAGGAGCGGCCGGATCTACCTCGGCACCACCGTGGAACGCGGCTGACCCCCGCGGGTGCGGGGAGGCGTCGGGCCGGGGCGACTCGTCGTCCTCACTGGGCGGCTGACCCCCGCGGGTGCGGGGAGGAGACATCGCGCGCGCCTTCGCCTTCGACACGCGCCGGCTGACCCCCGCGGGTGCGGGGAGGAGGAGGACCGCGCGCTGGTGGCCGAACTGAGCGCTGGCTGACCCCCGCGGGTGCGGGGAGGAGCTCAACCCGATCGGAACCCCCAACACGATCACCGGCTGACCCCCGCGGGTGCGGGGAGGAGGACTCAGCCACACTCAAGCGGGCCATCGCCCACGGCTGACCCCCGCGGGTGCGGGGAGGAGGAGGCGCCTGGTGCCGTGGTAGGTACGCCAGTCGGCTGACCCCCGCGGGTGCGGGGAGGAGTTCGGCGGCATGAACCTCACCGGGAACAGCTTCGGCTGACCCCCGCGGGTGCGGGGAGGAGCGGTAGTCGGTGCGGCCCTTCTCCGTGCTCTTCGGCTGACCCCCGCGGGTGCGGGGAGGAGCTAACCCGCAAGCACATTCGATCGCGATGGAGCGGCTGACCCCCGCGGGTGCGGGGAGGAGGCTTCGTGACCTGCGGTGAAGCAGGGGCTTTGCTATTTCTTGACCATGTGGGGTGGCGTGCCGATTGCTCCGGTCGCCGTCGGGTTCTTGAGATGTCAAAGAGCCTTCACATGATGTCACGGGCAATCAGAACCCGAGTCCGTCCGCCTGGTTCGTTTGGTGCGTTCGCTGTTGAGGCTCGCCCGCCTTTCGCCGTGCGGGGATCCGCGCCATCAGTGGCTGTGCCCGGCGTGAGGGACCAGCTCACTCGGGCCTTAAGGAGGCCAAAGGGTCCAACTTACGGTGCAGTTGATGCCGACTGGGGGTGCGGAATCGTTACACGACTTGCCCGCGCGTGGCTCCGGCGTCAGCGGCCTCGACTGATACGCCGAGAGGGTCGCCGTTGGTTCCTGATGCTCCGTCGGCCCTGATGTCGCGGCCGTCGGGTTTGTCAGTGGTAGCTGATAGCTATTCAGGCATGACTGACGGAACAGCCTTTGGTGATCCGGGATCCGTCGCTCCGGACTCCCGGATGTGGGGCAAGAGTGCGGGCCTGCCCGGCCCGTACCCCCTGATCTGCCATCTCCTGGACACCGCCGCCGTCGCGGGTGCCCTGTGGGACGCCGTCCTGAGCGAGCGCGTGCGGAATCGGATCGCCGAGGCCATGGGCGTCACGGACGGCGAGGCCCGGGGGATGGTGGCGCTGTGGGCTGGGTTGCATGACATCGGGAAGGTCTCGCTGCACTTCCAGCAGCAGGTTGCGGAGGAGTTCGCGAAGCTGGTGGGGGACCCGAAGTACGCGGAGGACAACCCGGCGGCGGAGCGCAGCGGGTACTTGAGGCACGAGACGGCGACGCACTGGGGCCTGGTCGAGTTCTTCGAACAGTGCGGCTACCCGCTCGGCAAGTGGGTCAGGCGGTCACCGG
Source organism: Kitasatospora sp. NPDC043950 (assembly GCF_056435345.1). Taxonomy (NCBI): domain Bacteria; kingdom Bacillati; phylum Actinomycetota; class Actinomycetes; order Kitasatosporales; family Streptomycetaceae; genus Kitasatospora; species Kitasatospora sp. NPDC043950. The sequence continues at coordinate 103,406 of NZ_JBWKER010000010.1, read as the reverse complement.
CCCACCAGATCGCTCAGCTGCTCGGCGGGCATCACGGCTGCTTCGCCGCTGCGCTGCTGCGCAAGGAGATCGCCACCCCGTCCGGCTACCAGCCCGGCCTCGGTACCGCGGAGGGGTGGCTGGAGCAGCGGCTGGCCCATGCGCACGCGGTCCGTCGGACGGTCGGAGCCACCAGGGCGCTGGAGTCGGTGCTGCCGGGGGAGTTGGCGGTGGTGGTCGCGGGGCTCGTCGTGGTGGCGGACTGGCTGGCCAGTCAGGTCGACGTGATCGAGCCGCGGATGCCCGGGGAGGGGTGGAAGGCCGGCGACGCCGAATTCGGCGAGCACTTCCGGGTGGCGGTGAAGGCCTCGCCGAGGTGGGTGCGCGAGGCCGGGCTTGGCTGTGCGGCGTTCCCGGACAAGCCGTTCGTCGAGCAGTTCCCGTTTCCTCCGAACGCGCTGCAGGCCGACGTCGCGAAGCACTTGCCCGGTGTGGTGAAGGGGCCCGGGCTGCTGTTGGTCACCGCTCCGACCGGGGACGGTAAGACCGAGACCGCCTTGCATGCGGCGTCCGTGATGGCGAGGGCTTCCGGCGCGTCCGGGGTCTACTTCGCATTGCCGACGATGGCCACGGCGGACGCGATGTTCACCCGGGTCCGCAGGTTCGCGGAGCAGAACGTCGAGGGCGACCGCGCGCTCACCCTGCTGCACAGCATGGCTTGGCTGAGTCCGGACTACGCCCTCGGCGAGGGTGCGGCGGACGGGACGGCCGTGCTCGCGGACACCGAGGCCGGGCAGTGGCTGCGGACCGGGCGGCGGGGCCTGCTCGCGCCGCTCGCCAACGGCACGATCGACCAGGCGCTCACCGGGGTGCTCCCGGTCCGGTACGGATTCCTGAGGTTGTTCGGCCTCTCGAACAAGGTGTTGGTGGTGGACGAGGCGCACGCCTACGGCCCGTGGATGCACAGTCTGCTGGTGCGGTTGCTGGAGTGGCTCGGGGCGTTCGGCGCCCCGGTCGTGCTGCTGTCGGCGACCCTGGCCGGGAAGGCGGCCTCGTCGCTCGTCGATGCGTACCGGCGCGGCGCCGGCTTTCCCGAGCCCACCACGGTGAAGCCCTGCTACCCGGGGTGGCTGTTCGTGGACGCGGACGGCGGATCGGTGTCCAAACCGCGCGAGGTCGGCAGCAGTCGGGCCCGCACCTTGCAGGTGGAGACCCGCCAGGTGCGTTGGGACGTTCAGGAAGAGGGCGTCGCGCAGAAGTCCGGACGGCAGGGGCGTCGCGCGGCCCTGCGCGAGATCCTGGCTTCCGTCACCACCGAGGGCGGCTGCGTCCTCGTCTGCTGCACCACCGTGGACGAGGCCCAGCGCACCTACCGCTACCTGCGGTCCGTCCTGCCCGAACTCGCCGCGCGTGAGGGAGGCCTGAGGCTGCTCCACTCCCGCTTCCCCGCCCACGAGCGGCAGCGCATCACCGCCGAGTGCGAGGTCGCCTACGGGAAGCCCGCGAACGACGCAGCGGCGGGCGCACCGCGCGAGGGGTCGATCCTGGTGGCCACTCAGATCGTCGAGCAGTCCCTCGACCTGGACTTCGACCTGATCGTCTCGGACCTCGCCCCGCTCGCGCAGCTCCTCCAGCGGGCCGGCCGCGGCAAGCGCCACGAGCGCCCCAACCGCCCCGCGTGGACCGGCCAACCGACCGAGCCGCGCCTGATCGTGCTGGAACCGCTCGACGACAAGGGCCGCGTGGCCGCGCCCCGTACCTGGGGCACCGTTTACGACGCCTCCCTGTTGCGCCGCACCAGCCTCCTGCTCCAGAAGCTGTCCAGCGGCGTGGTCAGGGTGCCGGAGGACATTCAACGACTCGTGGACGAGGTCTACGCGGACGACTTCGGAGCCGATCTGGAAAAGGCCGCCTCGGCGGAGCTCGATCGAATGGACGCCGAGCGCATCGCCTCGGCCACCGCAGAGGAGCAGCTCGCGAAGCTGACTGGCATCGACCCGCCGTACGACGTGACCGGCGACCTCTCCCCGCTCAGCGACCGCGGCCTCGGCATCACCGAGGACCTGCTGACCACCCGACTGGGGGCGGACAGCGGACGGGCTGTGTGCGTCTTCGCGCGGGAGGGCGGGTGGAGCCTCGCTCCCGACCATGACGTGCCGCTGCCTACGGCCGCAGCGAACCGGGACGACATCGCGCTGATCATGCGACACACCGTGCCGCTGCCCGGCCGCTGGCTCGCCGGCCGCACCGGCGATAACGCCGTGCCGAGGGCCTGGAGTGACCGGCCCCTGCTGGCCGGCCTGGCGCTGCTGCGCATGCGCCGTGACGGTGACTGGTGGACGGGCCTGATGGGGGAGAGGCGGCTCGTGTACTCGAACGTGGGAATTTCCGAGAAATGACGTCCTAGGCACCGCACTTGACACTAAGTTGGCTGTGCCGGTCCCGGACAGGCTTGTCGCCCGTCCGAGATCAGCGTGACCCCCGCTTGTGCGGGGACAGGACTGCCAACGCGGCCGTTTCCTAGGCACCGCACGGCTCACCCCCGCTCGCTGCGGGGACCGCGGCAGAGCCTACCCACTCTGTGATCACCCGTACCCGCCTCGCCGGAGGCCGCATGCCATCCGCACCACCCGCCTACAACCTCTTCGACGAGGCGTGGATCCCCGTCCGCTGGATCCCCCACAGGGAGGAGGGCGACGCGGACCACAACAAGGCCTACCCGCCAGCGGTCGGCCTGCGCGAACTCCTGCTGCGCGCAAACGAGATCGAGCAGATCGCGATCGCGACCCCGCCGGCCCTCTCCGCGTTGTACCGCGTCCTGTACGCGATCACCGCCCGGGTGTCCGGCCTCGACGAAGCCGGACCGGGCGACTGGTCCGAGCGCCGCGCCGACCTGGTCGACCGGGCGGGCCTCGACCTGGAGAAGATCGCGACGTTCGTCGAACGCCACCGCCACCGCTTCGACCTGTTCGACTCCGCACGCCCGTTCCTCCAGGACCCGCGGCTGGCCGAGCAGTGCGACCCCGCGAACACCGCCGGCGTCGACAAACTCATCACCACCCGCCCTTCGGGCAACAACCACTCCTGGTTCCAGCACGTCAACAGCACTGCTCCTGACCTGCCGACCCCGGCCCAAGCAGTCCTGCACCTGCTGGTCTGGCACTACTACGGTCCCTCCGGCCGTTGCTCCAGCCGCACTGTCGGTGCCACCAAAGCAGCCGGAAGCAAGGCGGGCCCGTTGCGCAGCACGCTCTCCTACCACCCGGAGGGCGACACCCTCTTCGAGACCCTCCTGGCCGGACTGCCCCGGCCTGGCCGTGACGTCCGTCGTGACAGCGACCTGTGCCCGTGGGAACGCGAGGAACTGCCCGATCCTGCGGCCGTCCCGCCGCCGTTGAAGGGTCCGTGCTCCGCACTCACGGCCCGTTCCCAGCACGCGCTGCTGCTCATGCCCGACGCCACCGGCCAGTACGTCGAGGACGCGTTCATCACCTGGGCCAACCAGTTCAAGATCCCCCGCGAGGGCGATCCGTACCTGATCTGGCAGACCAGCAAGGAGGGCAACCCCTACCCGCGCCCTGCTGACTCCCGCCGTGCGCTGTGGCGCGATCTGGACGCACTGCTGCTCAAGAATCCTGCAGGCAGCACGAAACCACGTCGTCCCGAAGTGTTCGTCACCGCGCTGGAAGTCTCGGAGGAACTGAGGGTGCGCGCGCTCGGATTCGAACAGGACGGCCAGGCCAAAGACGTCCAGTTCGTCGACGCCGTCACCCCGCCCGTGCTCGGCCTCGCGGAGGACAGGGAACCCGCGATCGCCGTCGAGATCGGCCGCCTGCGTCTGCTGGGGGAGCGGTACGGCAAGCACCTCGACCGGGCCGTCAAGAAGGCCTGGGCCGACTTCACCGAGGCCCCCAGGATCCGCGACTGCACCTGGGCCGTCGACGCCGCCGCCCGCTACTGGCCCACCGCCGAGGCCGAGTTCTGGAAGCGCCTCGACAAACGGGACTTCGACGGGGCCGCCGTGGCCTTCCGCAGCCTCGCCGAGCGGGCCTACGACACCGTCACCTACGGAGCCTTGGGAACCGTGCGCGGAGCCAAGGCCTGCACCACCGCCCGCCTTGAGCTGTACGGCGGGCCGGTGAAGCGCCCCGCCAAGACCGGCGGCACCGGCATCGGCACCGGAGGCCGCAGCACCAGCACGGAGGACACGTGAGCAACACCGCCGCTATCCCGGGCCCCGCCAAACCCGCGGACGACGAGGTCCGTTGGCCCAAGGAACTCGTCCTGATTCCCTCGCTGGGACGGGCACGTACCTTCACCGCCCGGATCGACCAGCGCAGCCACGACGACCCCGGCGTCCGCGCGGCCCTGCGCCGCGGTGTGGGCAAGGACCTGGACGCCGTGCCGTTCATGCACCGCTACGTGGCCTCCTGGCTCACCGACGAGCAGGCGCGCAGCCTCGACGTCCAGCGCGCGTTCTACACCGTCGCGTCGCTGATCGCCGCGCAGCGCCGCGACCAGTACGCCGCCGCGAAGGCCGAGACGTCGAAGAAGGCCGAGCCGAAGAACGAAGAGGGCAAGAACGAGGCGCCGAAGAACGAGGAGCCGAAGAGCGAAGAACCGAGGAACGACGCGGCGGCGCCGGACCTCCTCGGCGACCCGGTCGGCCGCGCGGAGGGCACGGAGCCCGCCACCGCCAAGCGGATCCCGTCGCGCAGTCTCGGCCACGCCTTCGCCGACGGCGTCCTCAAGGGAGGCCACGGAGCCGGCCTGCGGGAGTCCTCGGCCGAGACCCGCCTCAACCTGCTGACCCGTCAGAGCGTCGACGGACTGCACCGCCACCTGCCCGGAGCCGTTCGGCAACTGCGCGGCTGCGACGTGGAGATCGATTGGGCCCAGCTCCTTGTCGACCTCTGCCAGTGGCGGCACCGATCCGGCGCCATCAAGCGGACCTGGCTCCAGGACTACTACCGGGCCCTGCAGGCGGACGGCGAGCGCAGGGCCCGCGAGCACGACGCGGACCAGGCCGATGCCGTCGGCCCGGACAGCGCTGAGCCCGAGCCCGAGCCCGAGGCCTGACCCGGCGGACCCCCTACCCCCCACCCCCAACACACACCAACCCCAAGGAGCAGTGCATGCCCGGCCCCGACCGCACCACCGCCCGCTTCCTCGACATCCACGTCGTCCAGAGCGTCCCGTTCGCCAACCTCAACCGCGACGACAACAACTCCGTCAAAACCGTGTGCTACGGCGGCACCGAACGCACCCGCGTCAGCAGCCAGTCCTGGAAGCGCGCCGTTCGCGAGTACTTCCAGGACAGCTTCGGCGAGCAGGCCCTGCGCACCCGCCGCATCGGCGCCCGCGTCACCCGCCTCCTCCAGGAGGAGCGCGGCTGGCCCGCCGAGCTCGCCCAGCGCGCCGGCCAGCACGTCGCCGCCGGCAGCAGCATCAAGTTCGAGACCAAGGACTCGCCCGTCATCACCACCAACGCCATGGTCTACGTGCCCGAGACCGCCGTCGCCGAACTGGCAGACCTCGCCGAGGAGCACCGAAGCGACCTCGAAAACGCGAAGGACATCAAGAAGACCAGCGACAAGAGCGTCCTGCCCAAGGACGCCATCGACGCGATCCTGCGCAGTCGCAACGGCGTCATCAACCTCTTCGGCCGTATGCTCGCCGAGGTCGACGACGCCGGCGTCGACGGCGCCGTCCAGGTCGCCCACGCCCTCACCACCCACGGCACCGACGTCGAACTCGACTACTTCTCCGCAGTGGACGACGTCACCTCCGCCTGGGGCGACACCACCGGCAGCGCCCACATGGGCCACGCCGAGTTCAGCGCCGGCGTCTTCTACCGCTACGCCACCGTCGACCTCGCAGACCTCGAACGCAACCTCGGCGGCGACCACGACGCCGCCCGCGAACTCGCAGCCGGATTCGCCGAGGCCTTCATCCTCTCCCTCCCGCGCGCCAAGAAGACCGCCACCGCCCCCCACACCATCCCCGACCTGGTCCACATCGCCGTTCGCAGCGACCGCCCCCTCTCCTACGCCGCGGCCTTCGAACAGCCCGTCCCCTCCCAGGAGAACGGCGGCTACGCCCCCGCCTCCCGCGCGGCCCTCGCCCGCTACGCCACCGCCGCCAACAAGCTCCTCGGTAACCGCGGCACCGTCACCGCCGCCTGGGCCAGCCTTGAGGACAAGGACCTCGACGGCTTGGGCGCCCGCGTCGACTCCTTCCCGCAGCTCATCGACACCGCCGTTGACGCCGCCTTCACCACCGCCCCCGCCGAGGCCGGCGTATGAACCCCGCGGCCACCGACACCTGCGGATTGCTGCTGCGTCTGGCCGCACCGCTGCAGTCCTGGGGCGAGACCAGCCAGTTCAACGAACGCGACACCGCGCCATTCCCCACCCGTTCCGGCGTCATCGGCCTGCTCGCGGCGGCCCTCGGCAGGAAGCGCGGCGACGACATCAGCGATCTCGCCACCCTCTCGCTCACCGTGCGCACCGACCGCACGGGCGTCGTCCTGCGCGACCTGCACACCGTCGGTGGCGGGCTGCCTGCGGCGCGGACCGTCACCACCGCAGAGGGGAAGAAGCGCTCCGGCGCCACCGCCACGCTGCTGTCCCACCGCTACTACCTCGCCGACGCGGCCTTCACCGCCGTCATCACCGCGGACCCGGGGCAGCTCGCCGAGTGGGCGGAAGCACTCCGGAACCCGCACTGGCCCCCCTACCTCGGCCGACGCTCCTGCCCGCCCGAAGGGCCGCTGCTGCTCGGTCTCGTCGACGACCCCCTGTACCACCTCGTCCACCTGCCGATCGCCCGACGAGTCCCTACGGAAACCGAGACCGTCGACACCGTCTTCCACGGCGACCAGCCGCTCGACCGCCTCGGTGACCACTCCCAGCCCGGGGACGACGACGGCAGCGCCGCCGCCGGAGAGGTCACCGACGACCCGCTCACCTTCCACCCCCGGAGGCGGACCTACCGCGCCCGCCCCCGCTACCAGCGCACCCTCATCCTGCCCGCCAGCCGCTGCAAGGGCCTCGCCGCCGGCTACCTCACCGCCCTCGGCGACTACCTCGACCAGCACACCATCCGTCCCGAAAGCGTCCCCGCATGACCCTGTGGCTGACCCGCATCATCCCCGACCCGCGCAGCCGCGAGGCCCGTCGCGACAACGCCGGCGCCGTCGACCTGCACCACCGCATGATGTCGCTCTTCCCCGATCGCGTCGCCGCCGATGAACCGCGCCGCCGACTCGGGGTCCTCTTCCGCAGCGAGTCCACGCCCGTCGGCGACCAGATCCTCCTGCAGAGTGCGCAAGCGCCCGACCTCAACCGCCTCCCCACCGGATACGGCCAGGCCGCGGCCAAGTCCCTCACACCACTCCTGGACGCTCTCCGGCCCGGCCTGCACCTCCGCTACCGCATCGCCGCCAACCCCATCCGCAAGCCCAGCCGCACCACCCGCGAGCTCTACCAGCTCAAGGCCGTCGTCCCCCTCCGGGGCGCGGCCGCCGACGACTGGTGGGCCCGCCAAGCGGAGTCGTCGGGACTGAACCTCGGCACCCTCCACTCCACCCCGCTCGACGCCGCCCGGGGAGACCGGCGCAGCGACCAACGGCCCGTCAAACACGACCGCGTCCTGTTCGAAGGCACGGCCGTCATCACCGACGCCGACCGCCTGCGCACCCGCCTCACCGACGGCATCGGCAAGGGCAAGGCCTACGGCTGCGGCCTCCTCAGCATCGCCCCGCACCGGGGGCCACAGTGACCGGCCGCCGACCCGACCCCGACCCCGGCGCCGCGCGCCGCAAGCTGGCCGCCCCCACCGTCGCCATGCTGCCCCGGGTCGCCGACTCCCTCTCCTTCCTCTACCTCGACATCGTCCGCATCGTCCAGGACGACACCGGAGTCTGCGCCGAAGTCACCAGCCCCCACCGCGGCACCGAAACCGTCTACCTCCCGACCGCCGCCCTCAGCTGTGTCCTCCTCGGTCCCGGCACCTCCATCACCGCCCGGGCCCTCGCCACCCTCGCCCGCCACGGCACCACCGTCGTCATCGCCGGATCCGGCGGCGTCCGCTGCTACGCCGCCACTCTCCCCGACTCGCTCACCACCACCTGGCTCGAACGCCAGGCCCGCACCTGGGCCGACGACAGCACCCGCCTCGCCGTCGCCACCGCCATGTACGAGCAACGCTTCGGCCGCGGCACCGTCCCGGCCGGCAGCAACCTCAACAAGCTCCGAGGCCTCGAAGGCCAACGCATCAAGGCCCACTACCGCCTCCTCGCCCAGCAACACCGCATCGGCCGCTTCCGCCGCAACTACGACCCGGACTCCTGGGACACCCAGGACCCCGTCAACCTCGCCCTCTCCTCCGCCAACACCTGCCTCTACGGCATCGTCCACGCGGCCATCCTCGCCCTCGGCTGCTCACCGGCCCTCGGCTTCGTCCACAGCGGCAACCAGCAGGCCTTCGTCTACGACGTCGCCGACCTCTACAAGGCCGAACTCACCATCCCGCTCGCCTTCTCCCTCCACGCCTCCCCACAACCGGAAGCCGACGCCCGCCGCGGCTTCCGCGACGGCCTGCGCCTGTTCCGCCTCCTGCCGCGCATCGTCACCGACATCCAGCGCCTGCTCGCTCCGGACCAGGACATCACCGTCCCGGACCCGGAGGAACAACTCGTCGACCTGTGGGACCCGGTCTCCGGCCCCATCCCGGGCGGGGTCAACTACGCGGGAGAGGAACTGCCGTGAAGCGCTTCCGTACTCTCCGCTCGCGCTTCGCCGAGGAGTGGCCATGGCGACCATGACCGTCCTGTCCGCCACTGCCGTCCCCGACCACGTACGAGGCGCTCTCACCCGCTGGCTCCTTGAGGTCACACCCCAGCTCTACGTCGGCACCATCTCTGCGAAGGTACGCGAGGAACTGTGGCAGGCCGTCAGCGGATGCATCGGAACCGGCGTTGCCGTCCTGGTCCACCCCGCCGCCAACGAGCAGGGCTTCGAGCTGCGAACAGCCGGCGAGCAACGGAGGAAGCCCGTCGACTTCGACGGCATGACGCTGGTCGCGATGGTCCGCCCACAGCTCACGGACGGTCAGGAAGAGGCAAGGCCGTAGGAACGTCGCAGTTCGGGCAGTGAGGGCCGGCCGTCGGGTCCTCCCCGGACAACGTCGTGCCCGGTTCTGCCCCGGGTGAACTGCTTCGGCCCGTGGTGGGCACTGGCACGGAGGTGGTGGGCGGGGCCGCGGCCAGCCCCGACGGCACGAGCGCATGGAAGGACGGCTGGCACATGGCGGCACACAACAGCCTGTGACAACAGGCGGCACCCAGCTGTTCTGCACTGTCTGGTATCAGTGAGCAGAGTACCGATCACGCCGAAAGGAAGTCGATGACCGACGCAAGCAGCACCCCGGCGACGTCCAACGCCGTGTCGAGGTCCAACGCCGTGTCGACGAGGCCCGGGCCATGATGACCGAAGAGGTCTTCGAGGAGATGCTGCGGTCGAAGGCGGGAGCCGATCCCGCCGACCTGGCCGTCCTGCTGGACCTCCTGGCGATCGGCCTCACCAACGGTGCCTGGCGCAACGGCTGCGTCGAGAACTGGCATGCCGAAGGGCGCCTGTCCGACGGTGACATGATGCGGATCAACAGCCACACCACCCACGGGGTGCGGCAGCGGCTCCGCGGATGGGCCAGGGAACACGGCGTCAGGTCCGGCACCGGTGAAGGGCTGGCCGCACTCACGATCGAGGACGCCGACGCGCTCGCCTTCCGGCTCTACCGTTGGCTGACGAACCCCGCACGCAAGCTGGCGACCGGTACGACGCTGGGCGATCTCGTCAAGACCGACGCCGACCTCGACGACTACATCGAGCACGCCGACCAAAGCCTGCGCGGCTTCGTCGCGCAGATCGAGGACACGGGCGTCCGTTTCGGACTGCTGTACACGGCCGGCCACGGTGCACTGGCGTGCCCGCAGTGGTGGGGCCACCCGTCCTGGCCCGCACGAGTCGACCAGTTCACCGCTGTTCTCGACCGGCCCGGAGACCACCACTGGGGCCCCAACGTCGAGTACCGCGAACGACTGCCACCAGAACCGCCCGCCCTCCAGGACCGCAGCGCCCTGCGTGCGACGCTCCTGAGGGCGCCGTGGGAGCTCGACGGCACCACCGCCGAGTGGATCACCAGCGCGGGCATCGGCTACCTGAGGCTGCCCACTGACACCTGAACCGGACCGAGCCCACCCGCAGCCACGAGGAACCGGAGAACGCCACACGCGACGGCGAGTCCCGGCGCGATTGCGCGGTCGCCCGCTTCGCCCTGCCCGCCTCCGGCGGGTGCCTCCTGCAGTTCGGCCGGCAGGTTGGCCGCCTCGAATGACACACGGCTGTGCCAGCCTCTGAGTGAGGGGCGGGGAGGCCTGCACTCACCTGCTCCGAGCGGTTGGGGACAGAGAGTCCCAAGGATTCGGCACCGCGCCCGTCCGCGTCACGCAGGCGGACGCGGACTCGCGGGAGGAACTGGTGTTCATCACCGCCTCCCTGTCCTCCCGGAGGGGCGGTTCGCGCCACTTTCAGGCCGCGCCGAGACGACCGTGAGACGCCAACACCCTTTTATCAGACAAGTTTTGATTGCTAGTCAAGTCCAGGGAGTTTTCACGAGAGAGCCCTGCGCTCCACCGAGACATCCTGTCGCCAGCCCAGAGCATGAGACAGATGTGGCCCACAGCCTCCGAAGGGAACGTCCAACCTCTGGAACTGAAGCTGAACTTCCACGCCACATCAAGCCCGTGGGCGAAGGGCTCCAGCACCGGCAGTAGCAGTCAGACCCTCCCGTATGGGCCGAGTTCTCCTATCCTCAATATCGGCTGTGGTGGCGAGATTCATCACCGCTCTCGGTGGCGGCTCGATAGCTATGACGGTCGTTGCCTCGGTACGGGCGTCCACATCGCTCCGAGCGATCCCGATGACCGCTGACCCCCGCGGGTGCGGGGAGAACAGGACGTTGACGACCCGGCCCTGGTTGTGGAGCGGCTGACCCCCGCGGGTGCGGGGAGAACAGCGCACCCCTCATGCCCGGCTACCGCGACCGCGGCTGACCCCCGCGGGTGCGGGGAGAACCCGGGCAGCGAGATCGCGTTCCGCCTCGGTGTCGGCTGACCCCCGCGGGTGCGGGGAGAACACAACGACCAGGACCACACCGCGGGGCACCAGCGGCTGATCCCCGCGGGTGCGGGGAGAACAACGCTCTCGGCGGCCCCGAGGTCCGTGAATGCGGCTGACCCCCGCGGGTGCGGGGAGAACCTGGTCCGTGGCGATGGTGGTGGTCACGATGCCGGCTGACCCCCGCGGGTGCGGGGAGAACCTGCGGGCCGGGGGTCCGCCCCTCATACTCGGCGGCTGACCCCCGCGGGTGCGGGGAGAACCATGGGCCCCACCACCCGCACACGGTCAACGCCGGCTGACCCCCGCGGGTGCGGGGAGAACGGCAGCAGGAACTTTGCCCTCCAGCTGTACTGCGGCTCACCCCCGCGGGTGCGGGGAGAACCACCGCGACGCGCTCCGGCCCGGCGCCGGGTGACGGCTGACCCCCGCGGGTGCGGGGAGAACGATGTCGCGTACAGGGGCCCGTGCGGTGGTCCGGGCTGACCCCCGCGGGTGCGGGGAGAACGCGGTGTCCTTGCTCGTGTCGCGCAGCAGGAGCGGCTGACCCCCGCGGGTGCGGGGAGAACGTCACCGACCTGCCCGGCCTGCCCGCGGAGGGCGGCTGACCCCCGCGGGTGCGGGGGGAACGTCGCAGCCGTCGTCGTCGTGGGCTTCGTCTACGGCTGACCCCCGCGGGTGCGGGGAGAACAGTTCCCGGGCGAATCGCGCGGGCTGCTGCTGCGGCTGACCCCCGCGGGTGCGGGGAGAACCCGAACTCCCCACCCGCAACAAGGTCCCGAACCGGCTGACCCCCGCGGGTGCGGGGAGAACCCCACCTCGACCCCAGGCTCCAGGACGTACTTCGGCTGACCCCCGCGGGTGCGGGGAGAACCGCCGCCGCGTGCCGACCGGCGACCGCAGAGCCGGCTGACCCCCGCGGGTGCGGGGAGAACGGCACGCTGTGGAGTTGTGAAGTAGGCGGGCACGGCTGACCCCCGCGGGTGCGGGGAGAACCCTCCAGGGCCGCCCAGCGGACCCGTACGCGCCGGCTGACCCCCGCGGGTGCGGGGAGAACGGCAGCTGACGATCCGAAGCACTCCACCGCGTCGGCTGACCCCCGCGGGTGCGGGGAGAACCCGATCCCGCAGTCCACCGCCGCCCGGATGCGCGGCTGACCCCCGCGGGTGCGGGGAGAACGGTGAGCAGCTGGTGCAGCGCGTCCAGGACGACGGCTGACCCCCGCGGGTGCGGGGAGAACGCAATACCCTGCTTGGCGCGCTCCACCAGCTCCGGCTGACCCCCGCGGGTGCGGGGAGAACCTGTTCTTCGGGCGCCACCACCGCGAGGTCCTCGGCTGACCCCCGCGGGTGCGGGGAGAACACGCGCTGGGGCGCCGCCCGAAGGTCGTGCGGCGGCTGACCCCCGCGGGTGCGGGGAGAACTGGGCGCCCCCGGAGACGGACGACGAGATCGACGGCTGACCCCCGCGGGTGCGGGGAGAACCAGCGCAAGGAGTACGCCGAGGTCCTGAAGGACGGCTGACCCCCGCGGGTGCGGGGAGAACCCTTCGCGACCTGGGACGTTGTGGCGGCTTTGCCATTTCTTTGCGTGGCTTGGCGCGTTGTTGTGGGGACGTCTCAACGTCGCTGGCGAGGTGTTGAGGTGTCAAAGGGCTTGCGAATCATCCCACGTGTCGGTGACGTGCGGGGCCGATCGCCCTATACGTACGGTTCGCTGCCGCCGGGCCCGCGGACCGCCCAGTTTCGTAAGCGCTGGGAGGTGTGGACTGCGCCTGCTGGGCCGAGTGGGATCCGGGCGCAGCGGGTGCGCGAGGCCGTGGAGGAGGTGACGTGAGGTGCGCGGAATCAGGGTTGGCGTGGGTCCGATCGGGAACAGTTCGTGCTTCCCGTGGCGGTTTCGGAAGTGGTTGTTGCGGCTGGCGCCTTCGGCAGGTGGGCCGGCTGTGCGCCAGGCGTGGTGAAAGGATCTGTCCGGGCCGCCACCGCCTCCTCACCTCCCTCGGGGGCCGCACCCAGTCCCCCCCGCAGGACCTTGACGCAGCCGCCGCCCTCTGCCGCTCCCTGCTCGCCGAACTCCGTGTCCTGGTCGTCCTCGACAACGTCGCCACGGTCAGCCAGGTTCGCCCCCTGCTACCCGGCAGCGCCAGCAGCCGGATAGTCGTTGCCAGCCGCAGCCGGCTCTCCGGCCTCGCTGTGTGCGACGGCGCCCGCCGCCTCATCCCCGGCACCCTGCCGGAGCCTGAAGCCGTCGCCCTGCTGCGCACCGTCACCGCGGGCCACCGGCCGCGGGGTGACCCCGCCCAGCTTGCCGAACTCGCCCGGGTCTGGGCCAAACTGTCCCTGTCCCTGGTCCTGCACATCGCGGTCGAACGCGCCGCCGGCCTGCCCCACAGGGGATTGGACGAGCTGATCTCCGACCTGCGCTACGGATCCGCCCTGTGGGACGCCCCGAGCGTGGAGACGACGAAGACGCCAACGCCGTCCGCCCTTCGGCAACTCGACTGCCACGGCGCCACCCCCGAACGCCTGCGCGTCATCGCCCCTTCCGCGCCCTCGGCCGCGAAGCCCGCGGAACCTGCCGCAGCCTCAGCGCCTGGACCACCGACCTCCTCGACGTCGCCGCCAGCCGCGTCAAACGCCGCTTTTACGTCATCGGCGACCGCGCGCCCCACGTCGGTGTCCTCGCCGCCGAACTCCCCGCCTGCCACCATTCACGCCCGCGGCACCTGGCCCCGCGACGACCCAGGACAGGCGGATGCACCCGGGTAGACCGTTCGGCGGCGCCGTCCGGAGCGCGGGAGATTTGTCGGACGACGGGCGGTCTGAAGCTGCCATCGTCGAGAAGCGGTGAAACGAACCGACTTGTCAAACCGGCCCGGGCGAGCTGGCAGGCCTCGTCAGGTGATCCGAGCGGCCCTGAACCCGGGGAGGCGCCGTCGGTCGAGGCCGCCCCTGGGCTCTGCTCAACTGTGGCTGCCTGTGGGTCAGTTGTCGCCCAGGTCGTAGGCCGCGGTGACGGGCGCGTGGTCGGACCAGCGCTCGGTGTGGGTGGCGGCGCGTTCGACGCGGGCGTCGGTGGCGCGGGCGGCGAGGCCCGGGGTGGCGACCTGGAGGTCGATGCGCCAGCCGGAGTCGTTGTCGAAGGCGCGGCCGCGGTAGGACCACCAGGAGTAGGGGCCGGTGCGGTCGGGGTGGAGGGTGCGGACGACGTCGACGTAGCCGGCTTCGTCGTAGACGCGGGAGAGCCAGGCGCGTTCTTCGGGGAGGAAGCCGGCGGACTTCTGGTTGGCCTTCCAGTTCTTGAGGTCTTCGGGGCGGTGGGCGATGTTCCAGTCGCCGCAGACGACGACCTCGCGGCCGTCGGCGGCGGCGCGGGTGCGGAGGGCGGTGAGGTGGACGAGGAATTCCGCCATGAAGCGTTCCTTCTCGTCCTGGCGTTCGGTGCCGACCTCGCCGGAGGGGAGGTAGAGGCTGGCGACGGTCAGCCCCGGCAGGTCGATCTCGACGTACCTGCCCGTGTTGTCGAACTCCTCGGACCCGAATCCGATGACGGTCCGCTGCGGCTCCTGGCGGGACAGGACGGCGACGCCGGCCCGGCCCTTGGCGACGGAGGGGGCCCAGACCGCGTGCCAGCCGTCGAGGTCGCGCAGTTCGACGGGCAGTTGCTCCGGCTCGGAGCGCACCTCCTGGAGGCAGACCACGTCCGCCTCGGTGCCGGCCAGCCACTCGACGAGGCCCTTCTTGGCCGCCGCCCGGATTCCGTTCACGTTCACACTCGTCACCACGATCACCCGGGCAGCCTACCGAGTGCCGGGGCCTGCGCCGAAGCGTGACGCGCGCCGCCGCGGGATGACGTGAACGCGGCATGAATGTGTGCGACAGTCGCACCAAGCCGCGCCATTGGTCTTGACCATCTCCGGACGATGCCCCTAGGGTCGCTTACTGCAAAGACCTTTAATAAAGAAGGACGGATAAAAGCCCGCTCTCCCACCTGCCGCATCCGCGGACAGCGGGCCCGGGATCCGCCCTCCTTACCGCAGGGTGGACGAAGCAGGGTGGAGGACACGGTGGGGACGACTGGACAGCTTTCGGCGGTGCCGGAACCGAAGTACTGGCACCTGCGTACGGTGCTGCTGCGGGCCATCGACTCGGAGTTCTCCACCGGCCAGGTCCTGCCCAACGAGCGCGAGCTCTCCGCCCGCTTCGGAGTCGCCCGGGCGACCCTGCGGCAGGCCCTCGACCAGCTGGAGCTGGAGGGTCGCCTGGTGCGTCGCCGGGGGATCGGCACCCTGATCGCCGCCCCGCGGGTCGGCGTCCCGGTCAACCGGCAGGAGGAGGGCTGGCCCGGCGTCGGCCGCAGCCACGCCTGGCGGACGGTCGACTGCACCACCGCCCCCGCCCCGGCGCAGCTGGCCAAGGGCCTCGGCATCGCCGAGGGCGCCACCGTGCACACCGTTCGCCGGGTTCGCCTGGTGGAGGGCCGGGCGGTGGCCACCGAGTCGCTGCACGTGCCGGCCGCCGCGCTGCCGCACCTGCCCGGCTTCCGGGCAGAGAGCGACCGGGCCCGCTCGGTGCTGCGCCAGCTGGAGCGGCTGGAGGTGGACGGCGAGTCCCGCGCGGTCGAGCTGGGTGTCGCCGAGGCCGACGAGGCCGCCCTGCTGGAGCGCCCGCCCGGTTCGCCGGTGCTGGTGATGACCACCCAGTACGCGTCGGCCGGCCGCCTGGTGGCGCTCGCCGTCGCCACCTACCGGGCCGACACCTGCAAGCTGACCTTCGGCTCGACCGGGCTGGTCGAGGTCACCCCGGTCGGGGCTGCGGCCGAGGTCCGCACCGCCTCCTGAACCACTTTTCCGACACCCTCAGACCGAGGCCCGAACGCCCAACTGGCGTCCGGGCCTCGGCCGTTGTGTGGGTTGAGTTGTGTGGGCGGAGTGGTCCGGGCGGAGCTGGGTCCGGACCGCTGCCCGGGCGGAGCTGAGTCCGGACCGCCGCCCCGGGTTCAACCCAGGGCGGGGCGGTCCGGGGCCGTCAGGCGCGGCCGTTGCCGGTGGTCGGCGGGTCGACGGCGAACAGCTGGTCCTCGACGTGGTCGAGGGCGACGCGCAGCGCGCCCATCGCCACGACCTCGGAGCCGAGCGCGGCGAGCGCCACCTCGGGGGCGCGGAGGGTGAACTGGGCGAGGCGCTCGCGCAGCGGTTCCAGGACGCCGTCGAGGCCGGCCGCCCAGCCGCCGATCACGACGAGCTGCGGGTCGATGGCGAGGACGAGCGCGGCGACGCCCTGGACCAGGCGGGTGAGGAAGCGGTCCATGGCGACCTTCGCGACCTCGTCGCCCTCCCGTGCGAGCCGCAGGACGCGGGCGACGGCGGCCTCGTCGAGCGGGTTGAGCGGCTTGCCGGTGGTGGAGAGGAGCCGCTCGGGGGTGACCTCCTGGCCGAGCAGGTGGAGGGCGCCGATCTCGCCGGCCGCCCCGCCGTAGCCG
Organism: Kitasatospora sp. NPDC043950; assembly: GCF_056435345.1. Lineage (NCBI taxonomy): Bacteria > Bacillati > Actinomycetota > Actinomycetes > Kitasatosporales > Streptomycetaceae > Kitasatospora > Kitasatospora sp. NPDC043950. The sequence goes on along the minus strand of NZ_JBWKER010000010.1, from coordinate 86,764 downwards.
CGGTGCAGCCTGCCGTTGATGAGGGAGCCGGCGCCGGGGCTGAGGCCTGCCATGACGAAGACGACATCGCCGGCGCCGACCGCCGCGCCCTGCCAGTGTTCGGCGATGGCGGCGAGGTTGGCGTCGTTCTCGATCAGGACGGGGCAGCGGAAGGAGCGCCGAAGCCGGGCGCCGAGGTCGAGGCCGGTCCAGCCGGGCATGGCGGTGCCGAGTTGGATGGTGCCGTCGCGGTCGACGATGCCGGGGGTGCCGATGCCGACGGCCCAGAGGTTGTCGCGGGAGATGCCGGCCTTGCGCAGGACCTCGGCGACGGCGGTGCGGACGGCGGCGAGCCGGTCCTCGGCGTCCAGGGTCTCGTCGACCGGCTTGAAGTGACTGCCCACCACCTCGCCGGTGAGGTCGGCGAGGATGACGTGGATGTCGTGCACGCCGACCTCGATGCCGAGGATGTGTCCGGCCTCGGCGCGGAAGCGGAACCAGCGGGCCGGTCGGCCGCGCCGGCCGGTGCCGGGCTGGCCGTCCTCCTTGGGCTGGTCGACCTCGGCGACCAGCCCGGTTTCGACCAGACCCTCGATGACGCCCTCGACGGTCGGGCGGGAGAGCCCGGTCTCGCCGACGAGCTGGGTGAGGGTCACGGAGTGGCCGGTCCGCAGCGCCCGAAGCGTGACCGCCGCGTTGATCCGCCGCAGCAGCGAGGAGTCTCCTCCGGTGAGCCGATCCGCCAATGCGATGCCCTTCGCCGTTCGCGCGACTGCCCTGGCGCGCGGTGTCGAGTGCGCGGTGCCCACCGAATGGCCCGCGGGGGTGTGCCACCCCCGGAACGCGGCACGGCGGCGCGGGGCCGCCTGCGCCAGGGCCGGAGGACAAGCGGAGCCTACCCGGGGGTGGGCCCGCTGGGCGAGAATCCCTGCAGCTCATCCAGGCTTCGGTATCGAAATGGTACGCATCGGGTGGTGGTGCACGACCCGGGCTTCACGGCCCGGCCACGGGCCGCCCGCCGCCGGGCCGCCGGGACCGTACCGACCAGCGGGAACGGGCGGAGAACAGCGAGCCGAGGCTCAGCCGGGAGCCGGCCGACAGGGCGCTGAGCACGGAGCCGGCCGCCACGGGGGAGTCGGGCACGGCCCGATGGTAGCGGCGGCTCAGGGCATCCGCGCCGCGAACAGCCGCTGCCCGAGCAGTCCCATCGGGTGCCCGTCCTCGGGCAGCGCGAGGACGGTCGGGCAGCCGGCGGAGGTGAGGGCGGCCCGCCAGCGCTCGGCGGGGAGCGCCGGGAAGGCGGGGAAGCCGGGGGCAGCGGCGGACACCGGGAAGGTGGGAGCGGCAGGGTGGACGGGAGCGGCAGGGTGGACAGGGGAGGCGGGGAAGGCCGGGGAGTCGGTGCGGGCCTCGGCGTCCCCCGTGATCAGCAGGTCGAGCTGTTCGCCGGTGGGCGCGAGCAGCAGCAGCTGCCCACCGGGCGCGAGCTGGTCGACCACCTCCGGGACGACGGTGTCCGGGTGGCCGGTCACGGTGGCGACGACGAGGTCGTATCGGCCGCCGTCGGGCAGCTGGTGGTGGTCGGCGCCGGGGCGGGGCCGGGTGGCGAGGGCCCGGGTGACGGTGGAGTCGGCGTCGTCCTGGCCGAGTTCGAGGATGCGCAGCGGCTGCGGCCCGTCGTGGGTCTCGGCGATGCCGCGGACCAGCGCGCCGAGGGCGGCGCCGAGGTAGCCGCGAGCGGCCGTCCAGCGGATCGGGGCGGCGGCCGGGCGGGGGGCCTCCTCGCCGGTGATCAGCCGGGGCAGCCGTAGTGCGCCGCGCCGGATCCGGTCCAGGGCGGAGACCGGGCCGAGTCCGTCGTTCCAGGCCTCGACGGCGGGCCGCCAGGCCTCCCGGACCTCGGCCGCGGTGAGCTCGGGTCGGCCGTAGTGGACGTCGCCGTGCCGGGTGATCAGGCCGTGCCGGGTGAGGGCGTCGAGCCAGCGGCCGACCCGGGGCCGCTGGGCGGGGGTGACGAGGGCGGCGGCGAGGATCTCGGCCTCGGTGTGTCCGCGCCCGGGGTCGGTGAGGACGCCGCTCTGCTGGAGGGTCAGCAGCAGCGCGGACAGTACGGCGTGGTCGAGGTGGGTCCCGAAGGCCTGGACCTGTTCGGCGGTGACGCCTATGGCGTGCTTCCAGGCGATGGCGTCGGCGGCGTCGGCGGCGGTACGCAGTCGCCGGTCGGCGGCTTCGGCGTGGCTGTGCGGGGCGCGGACGTGGGCGAGGACGGCGCCGAGCGCGTCGACGGCGGCGTACACGTCGTCCTGTCGGGGTTCGGGGCCGACGTGCAGGACGAGCCGCAGGGCGCCGAGGTCGTGGTCGGCCAGGTCGGGGCGGCGGCTGAGGCGCCACAGCAGGGTGGAGGGCAGGCTGAGGTGGGTGGCGGCGCTGGCGGCGAGGTCGACGAGCTGCCGCTCGGGGTCCTGCCGGGGGTCGCCGCAGTGGACGGTGCCGCCGGCGAGCAGGGTGGCGAGGGCGAGTTCGACGGCGAGGTCGGTGGCGGGGTGGAGCACGGTGTGCCGGATGGGCGGCGGGCCGAGGACGCCCGCCCAGTGCCGCAGCTGCTGTTCGGCGGTGCGGGCGGCGGAGGGCGGCAGCGCGGCGTGGGCGGCGACGCGCTGGGCGAGGGCCCGGGGCAGGCCGCCCGGCGGGGAGACGCCGAGCAGCAGGCCGATGCCGCTGATCGCGCGCCCGTCGGCGACGACGGCGGGTCGGTCGCCGAGTTCGCGCAGCGCGCTGACCAGGGCTGGAGTCGTGGGCACGGTGATCACTCCGGGGTGCGGGGGAGAAGCCGCACTACTGAACCACGCGGTCGGGCCGGGTGATGCCGTGCACGGGTCAAACTTCTGTAATGATTTTCATATCGGACAGCCAAGGTGGGGGTCCGATCTCCACCCGAAGTGGTCGGAACTTCACATTCCGGATCCGGTGTGCGACCCCTTGACAGTCGGTGCGGGCGCTGGGTTACTTGGCGTGGGGGTCGTCCTGACCGAACGATCGGTCGGTGCGCCCGTCCTGGCCGACCTGCGGAGGAGCGACGATGACCGGCAGCGCACCCGCCCCGCGCCCGTACGGCGATGAGCCCGCCTACGGCGAAGCGCCCGTTTACGGTGAAGCGCCCGCCTGCGGCGAAGTGCCCGCCCGGCGCCTGGGTGAGCCGATCCCGCCCGCGCTGCTGGACGCCGGCGAGCGGATGGGCGTTGACGAGCTGCGCGCCCACCAGCTCACCCGTCTCCGGGCCACCCTGCGCCACGCGTACGACAACGTCGAGCTGTACCGCCGCAAGTTCGACGCGGCCGGCGTCGGCCCCGAGGACTGTCGCACCCTGGCCGACCTCGCCCGCTTCCCCTTCACCACCAAGGCCGACCTGCGCGAGGGCTACCCGTTCGGCATGTTCGCCGTCCCGATGGAGCGGGTCCGCCGGCTCCACGCCTCCAGCGGCACCACCGGGCGCCCGACCGTCGTCGGCTACACCGAGCACGACCTCTCGATGTGGGCCGACGTGGTCGCCCGGTCGATCCGCGCGGCCGGCGGCAGGCCCGGGCACAAGGTGCACATCGCGTACGGCTACGGGCTGTTCACCGGCGGCCTGGGCGCGCACTACGGCGCCGAGCGGGCCGGTTGCACCGTCATCCCGGCCTCCGGCGGCATGACTGCCCGGCAGGTGCAGCTGATCCAGGACTTCCGTCCCGAGATCATCATGGTCACCCCCTCCTACCTGCTCACCCTGCTCGACGAGTTCGAGAAGCAGGGCGTCGACCCGCGCAGCACCTCGCTGCGCATCGGCATCTTCGGTGCCGAGCCGTGGACGGAGGAGATGCGGCGCGAGATCGAGGACCGGCTCGACCTGCACGCCGTCGACATCTACGGCCTCTCCGAGGTGGTCGGCCCCGGCGTCGCGCAGGAGTGCGTGGAGACCAAGGACGGGCTGCACATCTGGGAGGACCACTTCTACCCGGAGATCGTGGACCCGTTCACCGACCAGGTGCTGCCCGACGGTGCGAGCGGCGAACTGGTCTTCACCTCGCTCACCAAGGAGGCGCTGCCGGTCATCCGCTACCGCACCCGCGACCTCAGCCGGCTGCTGCCCGGCACCGCGCGGCCGGCCTTCCGACGGATGGAGAAGGTCACCGGCCGCAGCGACGACATGATCATCCTGCGCGGGGTGAACGTCTTCCCGACCCAGATCGAGGAGGTCCTGCTGCGGACCCCGGGCGTCGCGCCGCACTTCCAGCTGCGGCTCACCCGGCAGGGACGGCTGGACCGCATGACCGTCCGGGTCGAGGCGCGGCCGGACGCCCCGGCCGAGCAGCGGGCTGCGGCGCGGGAGGCGATCGTCCGGGGGGTGAAGGACGGGGTGGGCGTCACGGTCGCGGTCGAGGTGGTGGAGCCGTACGCGCTGGAGCGCTCGGTCGGGAAGATCCGGCGGGTGGTCGACGAACGGGGGTGAGGCCGACGGGGGCCCGCAGCCCTGGGGCCTGCCGGAGGCGTAGGGCTGTCCGGGGGGATGCCCTACGCCTCCGGCGTCTATCGCCGTCCCGCCGGCCCCCGGCCGCTGCCTGCTGTCCCGCCAGCCTCCGCCTCGCGGACGCCTTTTGACGGACACCCGCCGACGGAGGCTTGAGACCCATTCGGCGCACCGGGATCGTGGTCGCGGCCGAAGGTTCCCAGACTCGAACGAAAGAGGGGTGGACCCAACCAATCGGAAAGGCATCCTCATGAGCATCGGGCTGCGCCGCGTCCTCGCGGTGACCGCAGCGATTTCCCTCGGCCTGGGCGCGGCGTCCTGCGACAGCGCGTCGCAGTCGTCCAGCGGCGGCTCCGGCGGCGGCCCGGCTCCCCTCCCGGCCGCGGCCGGGGGGGGAGCCGGGCGGATAGCCCTGCTGCTGCCGGAGACCAGGACGACCCGCTACGAGCAGTTCGACCGGCCGCTGATCGAGAAGAAGATCAAGGAACTGGCGCCGGACGCGCAGATCGACTACTACAACGCCGGCCAGGACACCGCCGTCCAGCAGACCCAGATCGACGCCGCCGTGAAGAAGGGCGCCAAGGTGCTGATCCTGGACGCGGTGGACGCCAAGTCGATCCAGGCGGCGATCCAGAAGGCGCACGACGCGGGCGTCAAGGTGGTCGCCTACGACCGCCTCGCCCAGGGGCCGGTCGACGCCTACGTGTCCTTCGACAACCGCAAGGTCGTCGAACTGCGGGGCCAGGCCGCGGCGGCGGTGGACGGCACGGCGGACGGCGGCGAGACGATCACGACCAACGGCTCGCCCACCGATCCCAACGCGGCCGACCCCAACACGGCTGACCCGAACGCGGCCGACCCCAACACGGCTGACCCGAACGCGGCCGACCCCAACACGGCTGACCCGAACGCTGCCGCACCCAGCGCGGTCGACTCCAGCGCGTCCGGTTCCGAGGTGTCGGGCCGGAGTGTCCCGCTGACCGGCCAGGACTTCCAACTCGACGGCGTGCAAAGGATCCTGGCGGGCGCCCAGGCCATGTCGGTCTACAAGCCCTTCAAGTCGGAGGCCGACGTGGCCGCGCAACTGGCCGTCGACCTGGCCTACGGCCAGGAAATCGGCGGTGCCCTCGTGCCGACCACGGTGACCAGCGGCAGCAGCGACAAGGTGCCGGCCGGCCTGATCGCCCCGGTCGCGCTCACCAAGGACAACATCAAGGCCACCGTGGTCGCCGACGGCCTCTTCACCGTCGCCCAGATCTGCACGCCGGACTACGCCGCCGCCTGTTCCGCGGCCGGCCTCCAGTAGCTGCGGCGGGCGTGAGCACCCCCGTGCGGGCCCTATGCTGCGGAGATGCCGAGTGAGCTGCGCACTCTCAAGCCGGAGACCGATCAGCCGGAGACCCACCAGTCGGAGACCCACCAGTCGGAGGCCGATCCGTCGGAGGCCGACCTCGCCTTCATCCGGCGCGAGACTGAGCTGAAGCCCGTCCCGTTCGTCCCCGAGGTCGGCCTGCACATGGCCGAGGACGCGATCACCCTGTGGGAGACCACCGAGCGGGCGCGGGGGGAGGTCGGACTGCCGCCGCCGTTCTGGGCGTTCGCCTGGGCGGGCGGGGTGGCCGTCGCCCGCCACGTGCTGGACCACCCCGAGCTGGTGGCCGGGCGGGCGGTGCTCGACGTGGCCGCCGGGGGCGGGGTGGTCAGCGTCGCGGCCGCGCTGAGCGGCGCCGCGTCCGTGCGTGCCGCCGAGATCGACGCCTACGCGGTGGCCGCCATCGGCCTCAACGCCGAGGCCAACGGCGTGCGCGTGGAGGCCGCGCTGGTGGACCTGGTGGACGGCGACGGCGCCCCGGCCGACGTGGTGCTCGCCGGCGACGTCTTCTACGAACGGGCCATGGCCGCCCGCTTCCTGCCCTTCCTGGAACGGGCCGCCGCGCGCGGCGCCACCGTCATCGTCGGCGACCCCGGCCGGGCCTACCTGCCCCGGGAGCGGTTCACCGCGCTCGCCGCCTACCAGGTGCCGGTCGTCGCCGACCTGGAGGACACCGCCGTCAAGACCACCACGGTGTGGCGGCTGGGCTGACGGCCCGTCCGTCCAGGCTGCGGAATTCCCGGCCGTCGGGCGGAACCGCCTGCTAGACAGGCCGCCATGACCGAAGAGATCGCCCCGCGCACCGCTGCCCCCGACGGGATCGCCCTGCGCACCGCCACCCCCGACGAGATTCCCGCCCTGCTCGCCCTCTGGGCCCGGGCGGCGAAGGGCGCCAGCATCACGGACGACGCCCCGGGCGTGGCCGCGCTGCTCGCCCGGGATCCGGAGTGCCTGATCGTCGCCACCCCGGCGGGCGACCCGGCCGCCGTCCTCGGCACCGTGATCGCCGGCTGGGACGGCTGGCGCTGTCACCTCTACCGGCTCGCCGTCGACCCCGACCACCGCCGCCGGGGCATCGGCGCCGCCCTGCTCGCCGCCGCCGAGGAGCGCTTCGCCGCGCTCGGCGGCCGACGCGCGGACGCCATGGTGCTGGACGACAACGCCCTCGGCCACCGCACCTGGGCGTCCGCCGGTTACCGCCCCGAACCGCAGTGGAGCCGCTGGGCCAAGCCGCTGACCGCCTGATCCCGCCCCCGTCCGTGGACGCCGTCCAGCGGGTGGGGACGGCGCTGGGGAAGCTGAAGTAGCCGCAGCCCGCCGGGACGTGCCCCGGCGGCGGGAGGGCGCGCGACGGCCGGATACCGTGGGACGTATGCGAATGCCGAGGCGGTGGTTCCGTCGGCCGGACCACGGCGAGGAGGCCTTCCAGGACGGGCTCCAGAGGTCGCTGGAGCGGTTCCACGGCGACCTGCTGAACTACCCCGCCGACGGGCCCTGGGACGAAGTCGCCTACTGGGACCCGCTGTCGGCCGTCCGGCTCTCCGGCGGCGGGGTCGGTGATGGGCGCTGGGAGGACCGGAGCCGGCTGGGCGTGCCCGGACCGTTCTACGCCGGTATGACGGACACCGGCCTCAACGGGCCGTTCTACCTGCCCGCGCACGTCCTCTCCGGCGAGGAGCACTGCGAGTTCGTCTACCGCCAGCCTGGCGGACTCCGGGAGTTGGCGGCCCTCGTCGGGGTCGCCCAGATGGAGCCGATCGGCGGCTTCAACTGCGACGGCGGCGACTACTGGACGCCGGAGACCGTCCGGGCGCGGTGGCACGGGCGGGACGCCGTCCGGGAGTGGATCGCCGCCGAACTGGCCGACACCGACGGGCGCAACGACCCCGAGGCGTTGCGCGGGTACGCGGCGTACCTGGACGACGGGCTGGAGGACTACCTGCGGGGCTACGTCTTCTGGTTGACCGAGGGGCGCGAGCCGGGGCTCGACGAACCGCTGCCGACACTCTGACGCCTCACGCTCTGCACGCGGCACTGCGACGTGCGGCACCCGGGCGTTCCCGGGTGCCGCAGCTGTCGTTCCGGGGGCTCAGCCTCGCAGTTCGGCGAGCCAGGCCTCGACCTCGGTGGAGGTGCGGGGGAGGCCGGCCGAGAGGTTCTCGTTGCCGTCCTCGGTGACCAGGATGTCGTCCTCGATCCGGACGCCGGTGCCGCGGTACTCCTCGGGCACCGTCAGGTCGTTCTGCTGGAAGTAGATGCCCGGCTCGACGGTGAGCACCATGCCCGGCTTCAGCGGGCCGTCGACGTGCTCCTCGGTGCGCGAGTGGGCGCAGTCGTGGACGTCGAGGCCGAGCATGTGGCCGGTGCCGGCCAGGGTGAAGCGGCGGTGCAGGCCCAGCTCGTACACCTTGTCGGCGGTGAGGTCGCCGAACAGGCCCCAGGAGGTGAGGTGTTCGGCGAGCTCGCGCTGGGCGGCGTGGTGGAAGTCGCGGAAGTCGGCGCCGGGCTTCACCGCGGCGATGCCGGCTTCCTGTGCTGCGAACACCGCGTCGTAGACCTTGCGTTGCAGGTCGGTGAAGCGGCCGCTGACCGGGAGGGTGCGGGTGACGTCGGCGGTGTACAGGCGGTTGGTCTCCACGCCGGCGTCGAGTAGCAGGAGGTCGCCGGGCTTGGCGTGGCCGTTGTTGCGCACCCAGTGCAGGGTGGTGGCGTGCGGGCCGGCCGCGGCGATGCTGCCGTAGCCGATGTCGTTGCCCTCGATCCGGGCCCGGACGAAGAAGGTGCCCTCGATCAGCCGCTCGGGGGTCTCGGTGTCGGTGCCGAGGATGCGCACCACGTCCTCGAAGCCGCGGGCGGTGGCCTCGCAGGCGAAGCGCAGCTCGGCGATCTCGAACTCGTCCTTGACCAGGCGCTGGCCGGACAGGAAGACCTCGAACTCCGCGTCCCGCTCGGCGACGGCCCGGCCCTGGAGGGACTGCTCCACGCCCGCGTCGTGGCGGCGCAGCACGCGCACCGGGCCGGTGGCCGCGCGCAGATCGGCGTGGACGGTGCGGACGTCCCGGCAGGGCAGGCCGAGCAGCTGCTCGTTCTCGGTCAGGCTGTTGCGGCGGCCGTCCCACAGCTCGCCGTGGTTGTCCAGCCAGAACTCGCCGTTGTCGGTCCGGGAACGGTCGCGCAGGTAGACGGCGGCCCGGTGGCCGGTGTCGCCGGTGGGCTCCAGGACCAGCACGGCGTCCTGGGACTGGTCGCCGGTCAGGTAGACGTAGTCGGAGGACGGGCGGAACGGGTAGTCGGTGTCGTTGGCCCGCACCTTCGGGTTGCCGGACGGGATCACCAGCAGCTCGCCGGGGAAGGCTGCGGACAGCTCGGCGCGGCGGCGGGCCGTGTGCGCGGCCTGCGGGATCGGCTCCAGGGCGCTGCGCTCGGTGTCGGCCCAGCCCTGCTTCATGTGCTCGGCGAGCTCGTCCGTGACGCCGCGGGTGAGGCCGTTCTTGCGGTACTTGATGGTCTCGGCGGGTTCGGTCACAGCAGACTCTCCAGGTGAGGGTGGTGGATGCAAGGTGCTTCGCTACGCTGACCTGCCCGGTACGTAACAAGCGTTATGTACGGTATATCGAGCAGAGTTCGAAGAGAAGGGGTAGACGCCTCGCGGAACCGGCCGGCCCGGCGGCCGGGCCTTCCACCTGCGCAACGACAACGCCACCCGGCGACCTGGATCAAGTACGGCATCCCGACTGGGCCCCGCCGGTTGGCAGCTCAGACGGTGCCGAAGTCGCCGGACTTGACGCCGGCGACGAAGGACTGCCAGGCGTCGGCGCCGAAGGCGAGTCGAGGGCCCTCGGGGTCCTTGCTGTCGCGGACGGGGAGGATGCCGGGGAGCCCGGGTGCGACCTCGATGCACTGGCCGCCACCGTTGCTGTACGAGGACTTCAGCCAGGAGGTGGGCTTGACCGTCGCGACGGGGAACATGGCGTGCAACTCCTTGAGACGGGTGCGGATGGAAGCCAACGAGTCCTCGCACGAGAGGGCTTGGGCCTGGAGCCAATGGTAAGTCTCTGCGAGGGAGCGGATCTTGTCCTCGTCCTCGCGCTCGACATAGCCCCGTTGGATGGTTTCGAGGTAGGCCATCCACTTCTTGTCCGTGCTGGTCAGCAGCGTGAACGGCATGGTCGCCGGGAGGGCTTCGCCCGTCCGAGCCCTACCGGCCGGCCGTTGTCGGCGAGCGGGTCTACGACGTCCGCTCCGGGTGCTGGGCCGTCTTCATGGGGTGGCAGCACGGGCTGGCCTTCCTCCGGCCCGTCGGAGGTGGCGTGGAGTGGGACACCGAAGCGCGTTGGATCACGAACAGCGAAGAGTGCGATGCCCCATGAGCAGCATGATCGACAAGGTCACGGCCGAGGACCGTCGCGCCGCGGCCGACATCCTCGACGACCTCCAGGCCGTCCTGAGCGCCGCCGAGGTCAAACTGCCCTCCCTCGGCATCGACTGGCGCTCGGCCAAAGCCACCGGAGTCATCCTGATCGACCTCGGAGCCGCCCGGCCGGACGTCATCGAGCGGCTGGTCGTCGTCCTCCGCAGGGGAATGCGACCGTAATCGCCTCCGGCGCCATCGCCATCGGGAGCTTCGCGCTCGCGGGTGTGGTTTTCCTCGCGATTCCTGAGCGTGTTCCCACGGAGGCGAGTGCCTTGGTGTTCGTCCTTATCCTCTTCGCCTCCTCGACGGGGGGATTCGCGCTTGCCGCAGGGTGGATGAGGGTGCAGACATGACGGCGCGGGCTTCGAGAGGTCTCGAAGCTCGCGCCGAGGTTCCGGTGTCAGGCGCCGTTGAGGGCGTAGGTGCGGAAGGTGGCCAGCAGGGGGAGGACCTCGGTCTGGCTCGGGTCCTCGGTCACGGCGCGCATGGAGTCGATCACCGCCCGGGCGATGGCCTTGGTCACCGCCAGGTCGTCCGGGGGCGCGAGGGCGCCCCAGGTCTTCAGGGCCTGGGTGAGCAGGGCGCTCATCCGGGCGCCGATGTTGGAGCTCACCGCGTCGGAGAGTTCGGCGATCTCCTCGTCGCTCATGGTGGACCGCAGGCCGAAGGCCAGGGCCATCAGGGTGTCCATCGCGTGCTCGCCGTACGCGGCGACCAGCGCCGGGAGCGACCGCTCGTCCGCACCGCCCGCGGCGAGGGCGGACAGCGCCTCGTCGTCGTCCTTCCACGCAGCCTCCAGGGCGGCCAGGGCCCGAAGAGACTCGTCTACCGTCATCCCGTCTGTCATGGGAGGAACGGTATTGAGCCCGTAGCGTCCGAACCCAGGATTCGGGCGCCGGAATCACCCCTTCGAGCGAAGCGGGGCCTGTTCGGGCCGATGGGTGTGCGCGAAGTGCTTCGCGTCCCAGCTGCCGCCCAGCTCCGGGGCCAGCGAGGCGAGCGCGAGGGCGGCGAAGTCCGCGGCGGCTGCGGCGCGTTCCGGCAGGGCGCCGAGCAGCGGGGCGCCGGCCGAGCGCGGCAGGTCGGCGAGGTTGCACCGTTCGGCGAGCCCGGGGGAGGAGGGCCAGGAGCCGACGACCACGCCCGCGAGCGGGAGTTGACGCGAAGTCAGGGCCTCCGCCGAGAGCGCGACGATGTTCAGCGTGCCCAGCCCGGCGGAGGCGACGAGCAGGACCTCGGCCGGCAGCCCGGCGTCCAGGACGGCCCGGGCCTGGTCGGCGAGGGTGCGGCCCTCGTCGTCGTAGCGGACGAGCAGCCCGCCCGCGCCCTCGACCAGGACCAGGTCGTGCGCGGCGGCCAGTTCGGCGACGGCGGTGGCCACCTCGGCGGGGGAGAGGAAGGGCATCCCGGCCCGCCGGGCGGCGGTGTCGGGCGCCAGCGGCTCCGGGTAGCGGACGAGTTCACGGATCGTCAGATCGCCTGCCAGGCGCCGGACTCCGGCCGCGTCCCCGGGCTCGCCCGGCGCGACGCCGGTCTGCCCGGGCTTGAGCACGGCGACCTTCTGCCCGCCGCGCAGCGCCGTCGAGGCGAGGGCTGCGGTGGCGACGGTCTTGCCGACGTCCGTGTTGGTGCCCGTCACGAACAGGATGCGGGCGCTCATCCGGCCACCGCCGCAGCGGTCACGGCGTCGGCGATGCGTGCCACGTCCTCGTCCTCCGTCACGTAGGGGGGCATGGTGTAGATCAGGTCCCGGAAGGGCCGCAGCCAGACGCCGGCCCGGGCGGCCGCCTCGGTGGCCGCCGGGACGTTCACCGGGTGGTCCAACTGGACGACGCCGATGGCGCCCTGGACCCGGACGTCCCGGACGCCCGGGAGGTCGGCGGCGGTCGCGAGCCCGTCGGCCAGTCCGGCCTCGATGCGCTTGACCCCGACCGTCCAGTCCTGGCTCAGCAGCAGCTCCAGCGAGGCGTTGGCGGCCGCGCAGGCCAGCGGGTTGCCCATGAAGGTCGGCCCGTGCGCGAGCACCGGCATCTCGCCGCGGCTGATGCCGTCGGCGATCTCGCCGGTGCACAGCGCGGCGGCGAGGGTCAGGTAGCCGCCGGTGAGCGCCTTGCCCAGGCACATCACGTCCGGCGAGACGCCCGCGTGGTCGGCGGCGAACAGCGCGCCGCTGCGGCCGAATCCGGTGGCGATCTCGTCGAAGACGAGCAGCACCCCGTACCGGTCGCAGAGTTCGCGCAGCATCCGCAGGTAGGCGGGGGAGTGGAACTGCATCCCGCCGGCGCCCTGCACCACCGGTTCGACGATGACGGCGGCCAGCTCGTCGGCGTGCCGGGCCATCAACTCCTCGAACTCGGCCGCGTACCCGGCGTCGAGCGGGGCGTCGAACCCGGCCGGCGGCTGCGGGGCGAACAGCTGCCCGGGCAGCACCCCGCCCCACAGGTGGTGCATGCCGCCGTCCGGATCGCAGACGGACATCGGGTGGAAGGTGTCGCCGTGGTACCCGCCGCGCCAGGTCAGCAGCCGGCGCTTGGCCGGGCGGCCGGTGGACTGCCAGTACTGGAGGCACATCTTCATCGCGACCTCGACGGCCACCGAGCCCGAGTCGGCGAGGAAGACGTGCTGCAGCGGCTCGGGCGTGATCTCGACCAGCGTCGCAGCCAGTCGGACGGCGGGCTCGTGGGTGAGCCCGCCGAACATGACGTGGCTCATCCGCCCCAGCTGCTCGCGCACGGCCTCGTCCAGCACCGGGTGCCGGTAGCCGTGGATGGCCGCCCACCAGGACGACATCCCGTCGACGAGCTCGCGCCGCCCGTCCGCGACGGGCTCGGCGAGGCGCAGCCGGACCCCCGAGGCGGATTCGACCACGTACGGGGTGGCGGTGCCGGGCATCGGCCCGTACGGGTGCCAGACGTGGGCGCGGTCGAGGGTGAGCAGCGTGTCCGCGGACAGCTGGGGCATGATGCGTCAGTCTCCAGAACTATCAGGCATTGGGCGCGAGTTCGGTGCCGGCGCCGCGCAGCCGGACCTTGACGAGGTCGCTGCGCAGCTCCCCGTCCGAGGCGTCGGCGTCCTCCGCGGCCGACGCAGGGGTGTCCTCCGAGGCCGGGGCGTGCGCGTGCCCGCCGCACGGGCCGCAGCCGCCGCCGCTGCCGCAGGCCGACGCGGCGGTGCCGCAAGCCGACACGGCGGAGGAGGCCGCCGCGACGTCCGCGCGGTGGCGGGGCAGGGTGGCCTCGCCGGCGCCCTCGACCTCGAACCCGGCGTCCTTGATCATGTCGAGGTCGGTCTGCCCGGCCTGGCCTTCGCTGGTCAGGTAGTCACCGAGGAAGATGGAGTTGGCGAGGTGCAGGCCGAGCGGCTGCATCGAGCGCAGGTGCACCTCGCGGCCGCCGGCGATCCGCACCTCGGTGTCCGGGTTGACGAAGCGGACCATCGCCAGGATGCGCAGGCAGCGCTGCGGGGTGAGGTTCCACTCCTTGGCGAGCGGCGTGCCCTCGAACGGGATCAGGAAGTTGACCGGGACGGAGTCCGAGCCGAGCTCGCGCAGCGCGAACACCACGTCGACCAGGTCCTCGTCGCTCTCGCCCATGCCGGCGATCAGGCCGGAGCAGGCGGACAGGCCCGCGCCGTGCGCCTTCTTCACGGTGTCCACCCGGTCCGCGTAGGTGTGGGTGGTGGTGATGTCGCCGTAGGTCTTCTCGGAGGTGTTGAGGTTGTGGTTGTAGGCGTCGGCGCCGGCCGCCTTCAGCCGCTCCGCCTGGTTGTCGGAGAGCAGGCCGAGGCAGACGCAGATCTCGACCTCGGGGTCGGCCTCCTGGATGGCGGCCATGGTGTCGGTGACCCGGTCGATGTCACGGTCCGTCGGGCCGCGGCCGCTGGCGACCAGGCACACGCGCTTGGCGCCGCCGGCCACCCCGGCCCGGGCCGCCTCGGCGGCCTGGTCGGGCTTGAGCCAGGTGTACTTGAGGATCTCGGCCTTGGAGCCCAGCCGCTGCGAGCAGTAGTTGCAGTCCTCCGGGCAGAGCCCGCTCTTGAGGTTCACCAGGTAGTTGAGCTTCACGCGCCGGCCGAACCACCTCCGGCGGACCTTGCCGGCCGCGGCGACGACGTCCAGCAGCTCGTCGTCGGTGGTGGCGAGGACGGCCAGCGCCTCCTCGCGGGTCGGGACTTCGCCGCGCAGGCCCTTGGCGGTGAGGGTATCGAGCAGATCCATGGGGCCGATCCTGCCTGGTGGCGCTTGAATGGCGCCAGAGGAAACCCGCCAGAAGATCGGCGGAAGGATGTGCCACTTGCCACAGTGTCGAAGCTCACGGTGTCGCCGCTGGTCACGAGCTTGACGCCGGTACGAATCGGAGGTTACCGGCCGGTAGGCGGTGGTCGCGGCGAAGGGCCGGGGAGGCCGGCGCAGGGCGGTCGCCGGTACGCGTGCCGGACGGTCGCGGACGCCCGCGCGCGGCGGTGACCGGCAACCGCCCACCCAGTGATCCACGCCACCCGACGGTTGCTTAGAATCTGCGCCATGACCACGCAGGGGGAGCGCACCCCGACTCCGGGAGAGGGCCAGAACGGCCAGGCAGTGCGGCGGACCGGCGGGGCCCCCGCCGGCGCGGGCACGGACCTGATCGGTAGTCGGGGCGGCGGCAGGGGCAGGCGGTTGACGGCCCGCCGGGCGGTGGGCTGGGTCGTCGTGGTGGGAGTGGTGGCCGCCGGCGGATGGATCATCACCCGCCCGATGCCCGGCGACTACATACCCGGGCTCGGCCCGTCCACCAAGGATGCGGCCAGGACGCCCCCGGTGGTCGGCACCCCGCCGCCGCACACCGACTCCGAGGGCCTCAATGCCGACAGCCTCTTCCCCGCCCAGCGGCCGGTCGAGGCCGCCGGGTACAAGGCCCGGCGTGGCGCCATCCGGCAGGGCGAGAACTGCGCCGAGGTCCTGCAGGACCGCACCCAGGAGCTGTTCCGGGACAGCGGCTGCCATGCCTACCTGATCGTCAGCTTCTCCGGCGTCGACCGCCCGGTGCTCAGCAGCGTCACCGTCCTGCGCTTCGGCGACCAGGCCGCCGCCACCCGGGCCGCCGACACCCTGCGCGGCAAGCCCGGCGCACTCGCCTTCATCCTTCCGGACGCCAACACCGCCCCCGCGCCGTCGTCCGGCGCGCCCAAGTCGGCCGAGCCGCGGGTCGAGGCGGTCGGGCACTACGTGACGGTGACCGGCTCCCGGCTCAGCGAGGCCCGCACGCCCGGCCCCGGCGCCCCGTCCACCCCGGCCGCGACATCGTCGGGCCCGGCGCCCAGCGCCGAGCAGACCCTGGAGGAGGCGACCCGCGCGCTCTCCTACGCGGCGGGCGCGCCGTTCGTCTGGATGTGACGCCTCGCCGGCCCCCCCCGCTCCGGGGGCCGGCGACTTCGAAGCCGGGGTTGACGGTCCGTCAGCCGCCCAGCCGGTCCACCGCGGTGACCCGCAGCACCGCCCGGCCCTCCTCGTCCGAGCCGTACAGGTCGACCTCGGCGCTGATGCCCCAGTCGTGGTCGCCCTCCGGGTCGTCGAAGATCTGCCGGACCTTCCAGGCGGAGTCCTCCTCCTCGATGATCAGCATCTTGGGGCCGCGCGCGTTCGGGCCGGTGCCGAGGTCGTCGTACTCCTCCCAGTACCCGTCCATGGCGTCCGCCCAGCGGTCCGCGTCCCAGCCGTACGAGCCGTCCAGCTCGGCGAGCTCCTCGTAGTGCTCCAGCGCGCACAGCTCGACCCGGCGGAACAACTCGTTGCGCACCAGCACCCGGAACGCCCGCGCGTTCGCCGTCACCGGCGCCGGCTTGTCGTCCAGCGTCACCTCGGGGGCCTGCGGGTCCGTCGGGTTGGCCAGCTGCTCCCACTCGTCCAGCAGGCTGGAGTCGACCTGGCGGACCAGCTCGCCGAGCCAGGCGATGACGTCCTTCAGGTCGTCGGTCTTCACGTCCTCGGGGACGGTCTGCTCCAGCGCCTTGTACGCGCTCGCCAGGTAGCGCAGCACGATGCCCTCGGTGCGCGCCAGCTCGTAGAAGCCGACGTAGTCCGAGAAGGTCATCGCCCGCTCGTACAGGTCGCGGACCACCGACTTCGGCCTCAGCTCGTGGTCGCCGATCCACGGGTGCGCCCGGCGGTACACCTCGTACGCGTGGGTGAGCAGTTCCTCCAGCGGCTTCGGGTAGGTGATCTCCTGGAGCCGCTCCATCCGCTCCTCGTACTCGATCCCGTCGCGCTTCATCTCGCCGATGGCCTCGCCGCGCGCCTTGTTCTGCTGCGCGGCGAGGATCTGGCGCGGGTCGTCGAGGGTCGCCTCGACCACCGAGATCACGTCCAGCGCGTACGAGGGCGAGGTCGGGTCGAGGAGTTCGAAGGAGGCCAGGGCGAAGGTGGAGAGCGGCTGGTTGAGCGCGAAGTTCTCCTGGAGGTCGAGCGTGAGGCGCACGATCCGGCCCTCGGCGTCCGGCTCCGGCAGCCGCTCGACCACGCCGCCCTGCAGCAGGGAGCGGTAGATCGCGATCGCGGTGCGGATGTGCCGGCGCTGCGCCGCGCGGTCCTCGTGGTTGTCGGTGAGGAGCTTGCGCATCGCCTCGAAGGCGTTGCCGGGGCGGCCGATCACCGACAGCAGCATCGCGTGGCTCACCTTGAAGCGGGAGACCAGCGGCTCCGGGTCGGCGCCGATCAGCTTGTCGAAGGTCTCCTCGGTCCAGCCGACGAAGCCCTCCGGCGCCTTCTTGCGCACCACCTTGCGCTTCTTCTTCGGGTCGTCCCCGGCCTTGGCGATCGCCTTGTCGTTCTCGATCACGTGCTCGGGCGCCTGCGCCACCACCTGTCCGACGGTGTCGAACCCGGCCCGGCCGGCCCGCCCGGCGATCTGGTGGAACTCCCGCGCGCGCAGGATCCGCACCCGGGTGCCGTCGTACTTGGACAGCGCCGTGAACAGCACCGTACGGATCGGCACGTTCACCCCGACGCCCAGCGTGTCCGTCCCGCAGATCACCTTCAACAGGCCTGCCTGGGCCAGGCGTTCGACCAGCCGGCGGTACTTCGGCAGCATGCCCGCGTGGTGCACGCCGATGCCGTGGCGCACGAAACGGGACAGGTTGCGGCCGAACTTGGTGGTGAAGCGGAAGCCGCCGATCAGGTCGGCGATGGCGTCCTTCTCCGCCTTCGAGCACATGTTGATGCTCATCAGCGACTGCGCCCGGTCCACCGCCTCCTTCTGCGTGAAGTGCACCACGTAGACCGGCGCCTGGCCGGTCTGCAGCAGCTCCTCCAGGGTGTCGTGCATCGTGGTGCGGCGGTACTCGTAGAACAGCGGCACCGGGCGGGTCGTGTTGCGCACCACCGTCGTCGGGCGGCCCGTCCGGCGGGTCAGGTCCTCCTCGAAGCGGCGCACGTCGCCGAGCGTCGCCGACATCAGCAGGAACTGCGCCTGCGGCAGCTCCAGCAGCGGGATCTGCCAGGCCCAGCCGCGGTCCGGCTCCGCGTAGAAGTGGAACTCGTCCATGACCACCTGGCCGACGTCCGCCCGGAGCCCGTCGCGCAGCGCGATCTGCGCCAGCACCTCGGCCGTGCAGCAGATGATCGGCGCGGTCGGGTTCACGCTCGCGTCGCCGGTCATCATGCCGACCTGCTCGGTGCCGAACATCTTGACCAGGTCGAAGAACTTCTCCGACACCAGCGCCTTGATCGGCGCCGTGTAGAACGTCCGCTTCCCCTCCGCCAGCGCCGCGAAGTGCGCCCCGGCCGCCACCAGGCTCTTACCCGACCCGGTCGGCGTCGCCAGGATGACGTTGTTCCCCGACACCAGCTCGATCAGCGCCTCCTCCTGCGCCGGGTACAGCGTGATCCCGCGCTCCTCCGCCCACGCGGCGAAGGTCTCGTACAGCGCATCGGGCGTGGCGGGCTTCGGCATCAGATCAAGGAGGGTCACCCGGCTATCTTGCCTGCTCGCCGCCACCCCGGGCAAAGCCCGCCCTCCGCCGGCACCCGCCCCGGGACTGTCCGGATCGCTGCACCGGCGGCCGCGAAGCTGTGCGCGGCCGCCCATTGATCGCGGCGGCGGCGCCGTGCCAGAGTGCCGGGCATGGTCCAACCGCTCGCGTCCGCAACGCACACCACCGACCTCGCCCCGGCGGCCGTCTTCGACTGGCTCGACGAGGCCGCCGAACTGCGGGCCGAGGCCGGGCTGACGCGCCGGCTGCGCAGCCGCGCGGCGCAGGACCCGGTGCTCGACCTGGCCGGGAACGACTACCTGGGGCTGACCAGGCACCCGGCGGTGACGCAGGCGGCCGCCGAGGCGGCGCTGCGCTGGGGCGGGGGGTCGACCGGGTCGCGGCTGGTGACCGGGACGACCGCGCTGCACACCGAACTGGAGGAGGAGCTCGCCGCGTTCTGCGGGGTGGAGGCGGCGCTGGTGTTCTCCTCCGGCTACACCGCCAATCTGGCCGCGCTGACCGCGCTCACCGACCCGGACACGCTGATCGTGTCGGACGCCTACAACCACGCCTCGCTGATCGACGGCTGCCGGCTCGCCCGCGCGGACGTCCACCGGGCCCCGCACAGCGACCCGCAGGCCGTCCGGGAGGCGCTGGAGCGCCGGACGCAGCGGCGGGCGCTGGTGGTCAGCGACTCGGTGTTCTCGGTGGACGGCGACGCCGCCCCGCTGGCCGGGCTGTCCGCCGCCGCCCGGGCGCACGGCGCCGCGCTGCTGGTCGACGACGCGCACGGGCTGGGCGTCCTCGGCCCCGGCGGCGCCGGGGCGCTCGCGGCGGCCGGGCTCGCCGGGCAGCCGGACACCGTCGCCACCGTCACGCTCTCCAAGTCGCTCGGCTCGCAGGGCGGCGCCGTGCTCGGGCCGCGCCGGGTGATCCGCCACCTCACCGAGACCGCCCGCACCTTCATCTTCGACACCGGCCTCGCCCCGGCCGCCGTCGCCGCGGCCCTCGCCGCGCTGCGCCTGCTGCGCGCCGAGCCGCACCGCGCCGACCGCACCCGCGAGGTGGCCCGCGGCCTCGCGGCCCGGCTGACCGCCGCCGGGCTCCGGGCCTGCGAGCCGGACGCGGCCGTGGTGTCGGTGCGCGCTCCGGGCGCGGAGGCCGCTGTCGCCTGGGCCGCCGACTGCCGGCGGGCCGGGCTCGCCGTCGGCTGCTTCCGCCCGCCGTCCGTCCCGGACGGGGTGTCCCGGCTGCGACTCACCGCGCGCGGGGACCTGACGGACGCGCAGCTCGCGGAGGCGGTTCGGATCATCGCCGAGCTGGCGCCGGAGGGCGCCCGGGTCGGCTGACACCTGGGCCGGGAGGGCCGCCCGCCAGGCCGCCCGTGCAACCGTCCGGCCGTCGGTGGCGTCACCCCAGCGGGGGTGAGCCGATGGGGGTGGCGGTGCGGCGGTGGGGGCCGGTGGCGGCCGGGGTGCTGTTGGTGCTGCTGGCCGGATGGCTGGTGGGCGGGCCGGTGCGGCAGTTCGGGCAGGCGGCCGGGCTGGTGGGGGCGCCCGGGACGTTCCGCGCGGAGCGGTGTCTGATCCCGGCGAACGGGGACGGCCCGCCTCCTTCGGACTGCCGGGGCGTGTTCCGCCCGGACGGCGGCGGCCCGGCGCACGAGCACGCCAGGATGCGGGCGGGCGCGCCGGTCGGCGAGGGCGTCTGGGCGGTGTGCGAGGGCGACGAGTGCCACCTGGTGTCGGACGCCGAGGTGGCGCGGACGGTGATGCTGCTGGCGCTGGCCCTGGCACCGGGTGTGGCGGGCGTGCTGCTGACCGGCGTCGGCCTGCGCGCGCGGCGCGTCGGCCGGGGGCTGCTGCTCTCCGGCGCGGTCGTGGGCGTCCTGCTGTTCACCCTGATGGTGCTGGGCGGCGTCTTCTGGTTCGTGCTGGCCATGACGGGGGTGTGAGCGCCTAGGGTTTCCGGGCCCGGCTGGGCTGCACCCTGGTCGGCTCGCCGGCCGCCTTGGGGTGGTCGGGCGGGTACGGGAGCTCTCCGAGGCCCTCGTCGCGCAGCTGCTTGTCGTACAGCTCCAGCAGGCCGTCCAGGCGGTACGCCCGATCGTCCATCTCGGCGTTCAGGTCGCCGAGTTCGGCGAAGCGGGCGGGGACGGTGCGCAGGTCGAAGTCCTCGGGGGAGGCGTCGTCGAGCTCCTCCCAGCGCAGCGGGGTCGAGGCGGTGGCGCGCGGGCGGGCGCGCAGGGAGTAGGCGGAGGCGATGGTGCGGTCGCGGGCCATCTGGTTGTAGTCGACGAAGATCCGCTCGCCGCGCTCCTCCTTCCACCAGGCGGTGGTGACCTGCCCGGGCATCCGCTGCTCCAGGACCCGGCCGAGGGCGATCACGGCGTGCCGGCCGTCGGTGAAGGTCCACTCGGGCACCAGCGGGACGTACACGTGCAGGCCGCGCCCGCCGGAGGACTTGGGCCAGCCGCGCAGCCCGTACTCCTCCAGCAGGGCGCGCAGTTCGTGGGCGGCGCGGACGGCGTCGTGGAAGTCGGTGCCGGGCTGCGGGTCGAGGTCGATGCGCAGCTCGTCGACGTGCTCGGTGTCGGAGCGGCGGACCGGCCAGGGGTGGAAGGTGAGGCAGCCCAGGTTGGCGGCCCACAGCACGGCGGCCGGCTCGGTGGGGCAGATCTCGTCGGCGGAGCGGCCGCTGGGGAAACTGATCCGGGCGGTGGGCAGCCAGTCCGGCAGGCCCTTGGGGGCGCGTTTCTGGTAGAAGAACTCGCCGTCCACGCCGTCCGGGAAGCGCTGCAGGGTGGTGGGCCGGTCGCGCAGTCCGCGCAGCACCCCGTCGGCGACGGCCAGGTAGTACTGCGCGACGTCCAGCTTGGTGAAGCCGCGCTCGGGGTAGTACACCTTGTTCGGGTTCGACAGCCGGACGCTGCGCCCGGCGACATCCAGTTCCACGGCTGAGCCCATGCCCCTCACGCTAAGGGCGCCGTGCCCCGCGCGCGTCTTTTCGCCGTGGGCCCTTTCCGCGGTGGGCCCTCTTCGCCGTGTGCCCTTTCGCCGCGCGGCTTCCGGCCGTGCGCGCGAGGATCGGAGCCATGGACCTGCCCGTGATGCCGCCGGTGGCGCCGATGCTCGCCAAGTCGGTGGCGAAGATCCCGCCGGGGATGCAGTACGAGGCCAAGTGGGACGGCTTCCGGACGATCGTGTTCCGCGACGGCGACGAGGTGGAGCTCGGCAGCCGCACCGGCAAACCGCTGACCAGGTACTTCCCCGAGCTGGTCGCCGCGCTGCGGCGGGAGCTGCCGCCGCGCTGCGTGCTGGACGGCGAGGTGGTGATCGCCCGGGACGGCCGGCTGCGGTTCGAGGAACTGCTGGAGCGCATCCACCCCGCGGCGAGCCGGGTGCGGCTGCTGGCGGAGCGGACGCCCGCCTCCTTCATCGCCTTCGACCTGCTCGCGCTCGGTGACGTCGCGCTGCTGGACGAGCGGCTGTCGGTGCGCCGCGCGGCCCTGGAGACGGCGCTCGGCGCCGCCCGCGACCCGGTGTTCACCGCCCCCGCCTCCACCGACCGGGACGTGGCGCAGACCTGGTTCGCCGAGTACGAGGGCGCCGGGCTGGACGGCGTGGTGGCCAAGCCGCTGGACCAGCCGTACCGGCCGGGCGAGCGGACCATGTTCAAGATCAAGCACGAGCGCACCGCCGACTGCGTGGTGGCCGGCTACCGCGAGCACAAGAGCGGCCCGGTGGTCGGCTCGCTGCTGCTGGGCATCAACGACGCCGAGGGCCGGCTCCAGCACGTCGGCGTCTGCGCCGCGTTCTCGATGGCCCGCCGCCGCGAACTCGCCGAGGAACTGGCCCCGTTGCGGATGGCCGACCTCTCCCGCCACCCGTGGGGCGGCTGGGCGGACGAGGCGGCGCACGCCGAGGGCCGGCTGCCGGGCGCGGTCAGCCGGTGGACCGGCGGCAAGGACCTCTCCTGGGTCGCGCTGCGCCCCGAGCGGGTGGTCGAGGTCGCCTACGACCACATGGAGGGCACCCGCTTCCGGCACACCGCGCAGTTCCGCCGCTGGCGGCCGGACCGCACGCCGGAGAGCTGCACCTACGCGCAGCTGGAGGAGCCCGTCTCCTACGATCTGGCCCGCGTGCTGGGCAGTTGACGACACCTCGGAGGCCCGGCCCGGTGATCCGGGCCGGGCCTCAAGCGGTCTGGCGCTCAGGCGCCCGGTCGGTCCGGAGCTCAGGCGTTGACCGTGGACGGCGCGCCGGAGGGGGACCCCGGGGCGCCGGGCGAGGCCGGGGACGAGGCCGACCCCGAGGGCGAGAGCGAGGGTGACGGCGACGCGGACCCCGAGGACGAGGCCGACGGCGAGGCCGTGTTGTTCACCGGCGGGATCGAGTAGACGTTCTTCGGCGAGACGATCTGCGTGATCGCCTTCGCGAGCAGCGAGGACGGCTCCGAACCCCGGTACGGCACATCGGTGTTGAGCAGCACCACCAGGGTGGCCTGGGACTGCGGCAGGTACACCGCCACGGTCTCGTAACCGGGCAGCGAGCCGTTGTGCCCGATCCACCCGTTGTTGTTGAACAGCCCGAGGCCGTAGCCGACGCCGGGGTCCCCGGTCGGCTGGGTCTTCAACCGCTGGGACTGGGTGTCCTGCTTCAGCAGGGAGCCGGTGGCCAGGGACTTCGACCAGTTCTGCAGGTCGGTGAGGTTGGAGATGACCGCCCCGGCCGACCAGGCCCAGGACGGGTTCCAGTCGGTGGCGTCCGTGGTCTGGCCGTTGGGCGTCTGGTCGGTGTAGCCGCGGGCGTGCGGGTCGGGGAAGGTCGCGTCGGTCGGGAAGACCGTCCCGTTCAGTCCGGCCTGGCTGAACACCTGGTCCTTGAGGAACTGGTCCACGGGCTCCCCGCCGGCCTTCTCGATGACCTTGCCGAGCAGGATGTAGTTGCTGTTGCTGTACTGGAACTTGCTGCCCGGCGGGAAGTTCGCCGGGTGCTTGTACCCGTAGGCGAGCAGCTCGTCGGGCGTGAACACCCGGTTCGGGTCGCTGATCAGCGCGTTCACGAAGTCCGGGTCGGAGGTGTACGGGAACAGGCCGCTGCGCATCCCGGCGAGCTGGCGGATGGTGATCTTGTCGCCGCCGGGCACGCCGTCCACGTACTTGGAGACCGGGTCGTCCAGGCCCACCTTGCCCTGGTCGACCAGCCGCAGCACGCCGGTCGCCGTGAAGGTCTTGGTCTCGCTGCCGATCCGCATGTTCAGGTCGGGCGACATCGGGGTGCCGGCGGACTTGTCGGCCTGGCCGAAGGCCCGCTGGTAGCTGCCGTCGGGGGTGGTGATCCCGACGATCACGCCGGGGGTGGAGGTCTGGTTCAGCACCTGCTTGATCGCGGCGTCCAGCTGGTTGGCGACGTCGGGGGTCAGCGGCACCACCGCGCCGGCCGAGCCGCTCGCCGAGCCGCTCGCGGCGCCCGAACCGGCGCTGGAGCCCGACGCGGACGGGCTGAGCGCGGCGGGCTCGGCGGTGAGGGCCGCGCCGCCGGCCTGCTTCGGCGGTGACCCGCCGGAGCAGGCCGCGGTCGCGAGCAGGCCGGTCAGCGCCAGGGCGGCGCAGGCCGCTCGGCGGGTGGAACGGGACGCGGCCGGATGTGGCCGTCGGAGCGTGGTCATAGGTCGAGGCGCCTCTCTGCGGCGGACGGCCCCGGAGCGCTGCTCCACGAGGCCGACGGGGGAGCGCCGCCACCGTAAGCACCGCCGGTGCGGCCCCGCTCGTCGACCGCCGCAGGGCTGACCCGAACGGACCGGCGGTCAGCCGACTGCCCCAGCCGGCTGGCGCATATCGCCTCTCGTGCTGTCAAGGACCACTGCCCACTGGGGGGTTGGTGTCGCGGAAGCGGGCTCGCGCTCGGCCGAACAGGTGAGCACCGGCACGCCGCACCCGTCCCCGGCCCCGGCTCGGGCACGATCGTTTAGCCCAGCTGTGGCCGCCCTTAAGAATTCCTCGATGGACCGAACCCACCCTCACCAGGCAGATTTCTGCCTGCCCGGATCGCGTCCGCCAGGAACGGCCACACCGGGGCCACTCGGCCTGCCCACCCGCGAAGGCCGCCCCACTCGCACGTCAGGAGCCGACGCCCGTGAAGGCACTCGTCAAGCAGAAGGCCGAGCCCGGGCTCTGGCTGGTGGACGTCCCGAAGCCGGAGATCGGCCCCGGCGAGGTGCTGATCAAGGTGCTGCGGACCGGCATCTGCGGCACCGACCTGCACATCCGCAACTGGGACGGCTGGGCGCAGCAGACCATCACGACCCCGCTGGTGCTCGGCCACGAGTTCGTCGGCGAGGTCGCCGAGATCGGCGCCGGCGTCGCGGACATCGCGGTCGGCGACCTGGTCAGCGGCGAGGGCCACCTGGTCTGCGGCAAGTGCCGCAACTGCCAGGCCGGCCGCCGCCACCTGTGCCGCAACACGGTCGGCCTCGGCGTCGGCCGGGACGGCGCCTTCGCCGAGTACGTGGCCCTGCCCGCCTCCAACGTCTGGGTGCACCGGGTGCCGGTCGACCTGGACGTGGCCGCGATCTTCGACCCGTTCGGCAACGCCGTCCACACCGCGCTCTCCTTCCCGCTGGTCGGCGAGGACGTGCTGATCACCGGCGCGGGCCCGATCGGCATCATGGCCGCCGCCGTCGCCAAGCACGCCGGCGCCCGCAACGTGATGATCACCGACGTCTCCCCGTACCGCCTCGACCTGGCCCGGAAGGTCGGCGTCACGCTGGCGCTGAACGTCGCCGAGCACACCATCGAGGAGGGCCAGCAGAAGCTCGGCCTGCGCGAGGGCTTCGACGTCGGCCTGGAGATGTCCGGCCGCCCCGAGGCGATGCAGTCGATGATCGCCAATATGACCCACGGCGGGAAGATCGCCGTGCTCGGCCTGCCCGCCGAGCAGTTCCCGGTCGACTGGGCCTCGGTCGTCACCTCGATGATCACCATCAAGGGCATCTACGGCCGCGAGATGTTCGAGACCTGGTACGCGATGTCCGTGCTGCTGGAGGGCGGGCTGGACCTCGCCCCGGTGATCACCGGCCGGTACGCCGCCGACGACTTCGCGGCCGCCTTCGACGAGGCCGCCGGAGGCCGCTGCGGCAAGATCATCCTCGACTGGACCGCCTGAGCCCCCCGTTCGTCCTCGTTAGGAGTCCGCAGTGTTCGACAACGTGCGCGCCGACATCGCCACCACCCTCGACGAGATCCGCGAGGCCGGGCTCTTCAAGCCCGAGCGGGTCATCGGCACCCCGCAGAGCGCCGCGGTCACCGTCACCGGCGGCGGCCGCCCCGGTGAGGTGCTGAACTTCTGCGCCAACAACTACCTCGGCCTGGCCGACCACCCCGAGGTGCTCGCCGCCGCCAAGGACGCGCTGGACCGCTGGGGCTACGGCATGGCCTCGGTGCGCTTCATCTGCGGCACCCAGGACGTCCACAAGGCACTGGAGGACCGCCTCTCGGCCTTCCTGGGCCAGGAGGACACCATCCTGTACTCCTCCTGCTTCGACGCCAACGGCGGCGTCTTCGAGACCCTGCTCGACGACCGCGACGCCGTCATCTCCGACGCGCTCAACCACGCGAGCATCATCGACGGCATCCGGCTCAGCAAGGCCCGCCGCCACCGCTACGCCAACCGCGACCTGGCCGACCTGGAGCAGCAGCTCAAGGAGACCCAGGACGCCCGCCGCCGCCTGATCGTCACCGACGGCGTGTTCTCGATGGACGGCTACGTCGCCCCGCTGCGCGAGATCTGCGACCTGGCCGACCGCTACGGCGCCATGGTCATGGTCGACGACTCGCACGCCGTCGGCTTCGTCGGCCCCGGCGGCCGCGGCACCCCCGAACTGCACGGCGTGATGGACCGCGTGGACATCATCACCGGCACCCTCGGCAAGGCGCTCGGCGGCGCCTCCGGCGGCTACGTCGCCGCCCGCCGGGAGATCGTCGCCCTGCTGCGCCAGCGCTCCCGCCCGTACCTGTTCTCCAACTCGCTCGCCCCGGTGATCGCGGCGGCCTCGCTGAAGGTGCTCGACCTGGTCGAGCAGTCCAACGAGCTGCGCGAGCGGCTGGCGGCCAACACGGCGCTGTTCCGCAGCAGGATGACCGAGGCCGGCTTCGAGATCCTGCCGGGCGACCACCCGATCGCCCCGGTGATGATCGGCGACGCGGCCAAGGCCGGCCGGCTCGCCGAACTGCTGCTGGAGCGCGGCGTGTACGTGATCGGCTTCTCGTTCCCGGTGGTCCCGCACGGCCAGGCCCGGATCCGGGTGCAGCTGTCCGCCGCGCACTCCACCGAGGACGTCGAGCGCGCCGTCGCCGCCTTCGTCGACGCGCGCGCCGCGCTGGGCGAGTAGCCCGGCGGTCGGTGAGGCGGCGGCCCCATGAGCTGCCCGCGGGCCGGTCCGCTCGGAACCGGACCGGCCCGCGGGCTCACCATCGTCGTGGGGGGGGGGGGGGGGGGGGGGGGGGGGGGGGGGGGGGGGGGCGGGGAGGGGGGGGGGGGGGGGGCCCCGGGGGGGGGGGGGAGGGGGAGGGGGCGGGGGGGAGGGGGTT
>NZ_JBWKER010000010.1:0-59944 GCF_056435345.1 Kitasatospora sp. NPDC043950 | reverse complement strand
ACTCCCCCCCCCCCCCCCCCCCCCCCCCCCCCCCCCCCCCCCCCCCCCCTCCCCCCCCCCCCCCCCCCCCCCCCCCCCCCCCACGGCCCACCAACCATCTGCCCCACCCTCCCGCTTCGGGGGCGGGATGCCGGCCCGGCCGACGTCCCGCCCCCGTTCGCGGTTCACGGTGCGAGCGGCGGTTGACGGTCAGTCGTCGCTGTCCTGGTCCTGGCCTTGGTCCTGGTCCTGGTCGTCGCCCTGGTCGTCGCCGTGGCCGTGGTGCGCGGTGGCGCGGGCGAAGACCTGGGAGTCGGTGCTAGCCGGGCCGCCGGGGCCGGCGAGCAGGTTGCCGCTGGTCGAGCTGAACACCACCGTGCGGCCGCGGGCGTCCACGACCGGGTCGGTCGAGGAGCCGTTGCCGAGCGAGCCGTCCGCGGCGGTGGCGACCCGCTCGGTGCGGCCGGTGCGCAGGTCGTGGCGGTAGACGTCCCAGCCCGGGTGCTGCGGGCCCGCCACCAGGTTGTCGGCGGCGGAGGCGAAGTAGACCCAGCGGTTGTCGGCGGTGATCCGGGCGTGGTCGGAGGAGCCGACCGAGGTGGTGCCGGGCAGGCCGCCGCTGATCTTCGTCACGGTGCCCTTCCCGAGGTCCCGGACGTACAGCACGGTGTGGAACCGGTGGCCGCCGGTCGACCCGCCGGGCTCGGGCAGGGCGTAGATCGCGCGCCGCCCGTCGGGGCTGATCGTCGCGTCGAAGCTCGGGGCGCCGAGCTTGCCGTCGAGGTCGAGGCTGGCGGCGGAGATCCGGCCGGACTCCACGTCGTAGGTGTAGTAGGGGGCGGTCACCGGCCGGGCCAGGTTCGGCTGGGCCAGGCCCTTCTGCGCGCTGTGGGGCAGGGCCGGGGCGATGCCCGGGGCCAGCTCCACGTCGGCGGGGGCGGCGGCGCCCCCGGCGGCCGGGGCGGGGGTCTGGTCGGCGGGCAGCAGGTTGCCGGCCATGGAGGTGAAGCCGATGGTGCGGCCGTCCGCGCTGATCGTCGGGTGGAGGGACATGCCGTCGCCCGGCTTGCCGTCCACGCCGCGGGTCACCAGCTTGGTCTTCCCCGTCCAGCGGTCGGTGACGTAGATGTTGTAGTCCCAGGTGTAGGGCCTGGCCAGCGAGGGGGCGTCGCCCTGGAGGTCGGGGACGAGGTCCTTCCGGCTGGAGCCGAAGACCACGTAGCGGCCGTTCGCGCTGATCGAGGGCGCGTAGGAGGCGTGGAACTTGTCGGTGTCGGTGCCGGTGAGCCCGCCGCTGATCAGCTCGGTGCGGCCGGTCCTCCGGTCGCGGACGTACACCTCGTCGCGCCCCTGGACCTGCATGCCGGGCACCACGTTCTCGGCGTCGCTGTCGAAGGCGACGTAGCGGCCGTCGGCGTTGATCGCGACGTTGTCGGTGAAGCCGTTCAGCGCGCTGCCGTCGGCGGCCAGGTTGATCCGTTCGGTGCGGCCGGTCCTCAGGTCGCGGACGTAGGCGTCGCGGGCGCTCTTCGCGGGCTGGGACACCAGGTTCGTGGCCCAGGAGGTGAACAGGGCGTAGCGGCCGTCGGCGCTGATCGCCTGGCTCCACGACTGGTTGTCCGGCGCGGCGCCGTTCACCCCGACGCTGACCTGGACGGTGCCGCGCGGCGCCCGGTGGGCCCGGTCGGCCTGGGCGGGTGCGGCGGTCACGGCGAGTACGGCGGTGGCCGCGAGAATGCTGCCGCCGCCGGCCAGCCACCGGTTGCGGGTGGTACGGGTGCTGCGTGTCATGACGTCTGCCTCCCCGGGGGTCGCCCGGCCGGGCTCCCTCCCGGCGACGGGCTTTCGGGAGAGCCAATCGTCGGGAGGGCCGGTGGTCAACGCCCACGGGTGATCTCGGCCGAAAATACGTCAACGGACGTATGCGGCAGGGGAGTCAGGACGTCACAGGCGGCGCAGGAAGACGTCCAGGAAGGTGTTGGTGTCACCCGGCACCAGGTCGCCGTCCGAGGCGTCGAAGATCACCGTGTCGCCGGTGGCGTCCACGTACGGGCCGTAGGAGGAGGCGGTGCTCTGCCCGCCGCTCCGGGTGAGGCTGATCCGCTCGATCCGCCCGGTCCACAGGTCGCGGCGGAAGATGTCGCTGGCGGAGTTGGTGTCGTCGGGGACGAGGTTCTCGGCGGCGGAGTCGAAGTAGACCCAGCGGTCGTCGAGCGTCATGACGCCACCGGAGGAGGACCACTTGGCGGTGGTGCCCGGCAGGTCGGTGTTGACCTTGGTGATCTTGCCGGTGGCCAGCTCGTGGACGTACACGTCCATCCGGATGCCGTGGGCCGGGGCGGGCGCCCCGCCGATGAAGACCGGGAGGCTGTAGATCGCGTAGCGGCCGTCCGGGCTGATCCGGCCGTCGCGTCCGCCGTCGCTCAGCGCCCCGGTGTCGTCCAGGCTGGCGCCGGCGATCTTGCCGGTGCCGGCCTTCCAGACGTAGTACGGGTAGAACTTGGGCCCGGCCAGCTGGGGTGACCCGGCGCCCGGCGTCGGGTCGGCGGCCGGGGCCGGGGTGCCCGGGAGCAGGTTTCCGGCCCGGGAGCCGAAACCGACGGTCGAGCCGTCCGCACTGATCGTCGGGCTGAAGGAGTTGTTGTCGGCGCCCTCGCCCTCCGTGCCGGAGGTGACCAGCCGGGTGGTGTGGGTCCAGCGGTCGGTGACGTAGATGTTGTTCTTGCCGCGCTTCACGCCCGGGGCGAGGTCGGTGCGGCTGGAGGCGTAGGCGACGAAGCGGCCGTCCCAGCTGAGGGTGGGGCTGTCGGCGGTGCGGATGCTCTGGTCGTCGGTGCTCGCCGAGCCGGGGGCGGTGATCAGCTCGGTGCGGCCGGTCCAGCGGTCGCGGACGAAGACGTCGTTGCCGTGCTTCGGCTGGCCGGGCAGCACGTTGGTGGCGGCGGTGCTGAACGCCACGTACCGGCCGTCGCCGCTGATCGAGGCCTGGTTGGTGGCGGCGTCCAGCTTGGAGCCGTCGGCGGCGACGCTGACCCGCTCGACGTGCCCGTTGCGCAGGTCCCGCACGTAGACCTCGTCCGAGTTCGGGGTGCCGGCCCCGGGCAGCAGGTTGGTCGCGGTCGAGGTGAACAGCGCGGAGCGGCCGTCGGCGCTCAGCCCGAGCGCGGACGAGGTGCCGTCGAGCTGCTCGCCCTTGGGCCCCTCGCTCACCCGGGAGGTGTAGCCCTTGAGCGGCCGGGCCTCGGCGGCGGGCATCGCGGCCCCGGCCACGGCGGCGGCCACCAGGACGCCGGCGGTCCGGGCCAGCCAACGGCGGGTTCGTGCGGTGGTCATGGAGATCCTCCCCTGATGACGGCACCGGGCCCTCGTCACCCCCGCGGCCCGGCTCGGGAAGAGCCAATCGTCGCCCGGGCCGGGTGGTCAACCGGGCGAAGCGATCTCGTCCGGAAATACGCCACCGGTCGTATCGCCCCTTACGCGGAACCGGGCCCGGACCCCGCCCCGGCTCCGGGCCCGGTCCGGCTGACCCCGGCACGCTGGCAGAATTGGCCTGTGATCGACGCCCGACGGCTGCGGACCCTGCGGGCCGTGGCGGACCACCGCACCGTGACCGCCGCGGCGGCTGCCCTCTACCTGACCCCTTCCGCCGTCTCCCAGCAGCTGGCCGCCCTGGAACAGGAGACCGGCCACCACCTGCTCGCCCGCGAGGGCCGGGGGGTGCGGCTGACCGCCGCCGGGGAGATCCTGCTGGGCCACGCCGACGCCGTGCTCGCCCAGCTGGAGCGCGCCGAGGCCGACCTCGCCGCCTACAGCGCGGGCGTCTCCGGCGAGGTGACCGTCGCCTCCTTCGCCACCGGCATCGCGCTCGTCCTCGCCCCGGCGATCGGGCTGCTGGCCGCGCAGGCGCCCGGGGTGCGGCTCAAGGTGCTGGACGCGGAGGGCGACGCCAGCCTGCCGATGGTCCTCGACGGCCGGGCCGACCTCGCGGTGGCCGTCGAGTACCGGGGCGCCCCGCGCGCCGACGACGCCCGGCTCACCCGCGTCCCGCTGTACGCCGAGCCGTTCGAGGCGGTGCTGCCGCTCGGCCACCCGCTGGCCGCCGACCGCGGTCCGCTCGCCGTCGCGGCCCTGGCCGACGAACGGTGGATCGGCCCCTACCCGGGCAACCCCTGCCACGACGTCGTCCTGCTCGCCTGCGAGCACGCCGGCTTCCAGCCGCGCCTGGTGCACTCCTCCGACGACTTCCGGGCCGTCGTCGCCCTCGCCTCGGCGGGCGCCGGCGTCGCCCTCGTGCCGCGCTCGGCGCTGCGCGGCGTCGACCTCGGCCGGATCGCCGTCCGGCCGGTGGACAGCGAACTCGCCACCCGCCGGGTCTTCGCTGCCGTCCGGGCCGGCGCCGACGGGCACCCGCTGATCCGCCCGGTGCTGGACGCCCTCGCCGAGGCGGCCGCGGCGGGCGCCTGAGGGTCCGAGGTCGGGTGGGTCCGAGCTCGGGCGGGGCGCGGTGGGCGGCTGGGGTCAGGCGGGTCGGGGCGTCGTGCGCGTGCCGTTGACGACCGCCCGGAACATCCAGGACAGCCGGTCCTCCGGCGCCCCGGAGACCAGGTCGTCCCCGAGCGCGGCGATCCTCGGGTAGGTGGCGGCGGGCGCCGCGCGGAGCGCGTCGGTGAGCGCGGCCTGTTCCCGCTCCGCCTGCTCGCCCTGCCGGGCGGACTGCTCGGCGGCGGTGGCGGTGGCCACCTGGAGCAGCACGTCCACGCCCCAGGCCGCCTGCCCGTCCGGCACCCCGCCCTCGTGCAGCAGTGCCAGGACCGCCTCCACCAGGGCCAGGTAGTGCGGCCCGGACGGCCTCGCCACCAGTGCGGCGTGGGCGAGCGCCGGGTGCCGGAGCAGCACCCCGGTGCAGGAGTCGAGGACGGCGGCCAACCGCTCGCGCCAGTCCCCGGCCGCCGTCACCGGGCTCAGGTCCACCTCCCCGAGGTACTCCTCCAGGATCGCGGCGTGCAGTTCCGCGGCGTTGGCCACGTACACGTACAGCGAGGCCGGCCCGGTGTCCAGCTCCTGGGCCAGCCGCCGCATGGTCACCCGTGGCAGGCCCTCCGCCTCCAGCACCCGTACGGCGGCGGCGACGATCGCTTCGTGGCTCAGCGCGGGCTTCGCCGGTCGCTCGCGGCGGCTGCGGGGTCGGGAGGGGGAGCTCGTCATACCGGCCAGCCTAGCGACCGTGTTCGTGACGAACTAGTTCGCCGAAACGGCGCCGCCGCTACCGGCCGGCCGGCGGGGCGGGCTGGTTCGGGGCGGCGAACTGGTCGAGCAGGCCCTGGAGGCCGTCGGGGCCGAACATCAGCTCCAGGCTGGCGGCGGAGGCGGCGGCCGAGGCCTCGCTGCGGGGGAAGAGGGCGCGCTCGTAGGTGGTCAGGGCGGCCTCGGGGTCGCCGGGGTGGTGGGCGAGGGCCTTGCCGAGTTCGGCGCCGTCGAGCATGGCGAGGTTGGCGCCCTCGCCGGCGAACGGGGACATCAGGTGGGCGGCGTCGCCGAGCAGGGTGACGCCGGGGGTGCGGTCCCAGCGGTGGCCGACGGGCAGGGCGTGGATCCGGCGCGGGACCAGGTCGCCGTCGGCGTCGGCGAGCAGGGCCCGCAGGCCGTCGGCCCAGCCGTCGAAGCCGGCCAGCACGGCCGCCTTGGCGGTGTCGGGGGCGGTGGTGTCGATGCCGTCCAGCCAGTCCTCGCCGGCCCGGACGGCGGTGTAGACGTGGATGCTGCCGTCGCCCTCGCGGTGGGCGAGGAAGCCGCGACCCTCGGCCACGGAGAGGAAGAACCCGCCGCCGACCAGGGCGGCCGCCTCGGGGTGCCGGGTGTCCGCGTCGTGCAGGTCGGCCTCGACGAAGGAGATCCCGGTGTAGGTGGGCCGGGCGTCGGACAGCAGTGGCCGGATCCGGGACCACGCGCCGTCCGCCCCGACCAGCAGGTCCGTGGTGACGGCCGTGCCGTCGGCGAAGGCGACCTGGTGGCGGCCGTCGCCCAGCGCGTGGGCGCGGACCACCTTCCGGCCCCAGCGGACGGTGCCGGCGGGCAGGGAGTCCAGCAGCAGGTCGCGCAGGCGGCCCCGGTCGACCTCGGGGCGGCCGCCGGTGCCGTCGTCCTCCTGCTCCAACCGGACGGCGCCGTCCGGTCCCACCACCCGCAGGGCCTCGCCGCCCGCGTGGACCAGGGCCAGGAACCGGTCGTGCAGCCCGGCGTCGCGCAGGGCCTGCTGGCCGGAGTCGTCGTGGATGTCGAGCAGGCCGCCCTGGGTGCGGGCCTCGGGTGAGGGCTCCAGGTCGAAGACGGCGGCCCGGATGCCGTGGACGTGCAGGACCCGGGCGAGCACGAGGCCCCCGAGCCCGGCTCCGATGACGGCGACGGGAACGTGCTGGACGGTCATGGCCACTCCTTGGGTCGGTGTCGGTCCGTGTCGGTCGGCGTGGGTTCGCCTCCCGTTCCTCCACGGTAACGAACAGGTTCGTAACGAACAAGTTCGTCTCCTGGAGCGGCCTACCGGACAACCGGGATCCCCCCGGACGGGAGCGTGAGAACTTCACGATCCGGACGTGGCGGGATCACTGGCGCGCCGCGAGACGAGGCGGGCAGCCTCGGTGCCGGAGAACCAGCTGACGGGAGGCCGTCGCCCTGGTCCACCCCTCGCAACTGCCCGGCCCCGGCGTGCCCGGCGTGCCCGCGTACGTCGCCGACCACCCGCTCCCCGACACCACCCGCGCCGCCATCGACCGCACCAACTCCGCCCGGCTCTTCGCCGGGGCGGCGTTCCTCAAGTAGTGGCCGAAGGCCGTGGGGACCTCACTCCACGATCAGGTACCGCTGCGCGCTCGCCCCGCTGGCGCAGGTCCCGCCGTCGCAGCCGCCCTTGGCCTCGGTGAACGCGCTCCAGACGTAGATCCCGGGCGAGGGCGGGGTGTACAGGTAGGTCGACGCGTCCTGCCATGGCATGTTCTGCCAGGTCCCGTCGGGCGACAGCACCGAGGCGTGGGAGGAGAAGCCGCTCGCCGTCCAGCTCAGCGAGACCGGCCGGCCGGCCTTGGCCACGGTCTGGTCCGCCGGGGCCAGCAGGCGGGGGACGGCCGGGGTGTCGTGCCCGGGGTCGGGCGTGGAGGAGCCCTTCGCCCTGACGAACAGGAACCGGTCCTCGGACCACGCGCTGCCGGTCTGTCCTTCGGCGGCGTTCGCGGTGCTCGCCTCCCACCGGTACAGCCCGGCGGCGGTGGGAGTGAACGTGCAGGCGGCGGAGCTCAGCCAGGCGGTGTAGCGGGGGGCGTCGTCGCCCAGCCCGGTGAAGACGCGCGACACCGCGGCGGCGTGGTCCCAGCTGAGCGTGACCGACTGGCCGAGCTCGATGACCGTCCGGTCGGCGGGCCCGGTGGGCTCGGGCGGGTGCGGAGTCCCCGCGGGCACGCTGGTCACCCTGGCCGGGGGCGAGGAGTCGGCCGGGGCGCCGCCGGACGGGAAGCAGTCCGGCGGCCCGGAGCCGCCGGTCATCACGAAGAGGCGGACGCAGACGGCGGCGGCGACGAGCACGAGGGCGAGCGGCACCGGCAGCCAGCGGAGCCGGTGCTTCCCGCCACCGGGCGGCGGGGCGTCGGGAGCCTGCCGGAGCTCGGTGACCGCCGTACGGGTGCGGTCGTTCGGGCCGTTCGGTGGCCCGATCGGCGGGGGTCCGGGGTGGGCCGGAGCCGCCCGCCGCTGCGCCGGAAGCCACGCCCCGGCGGGTGCGTCGTGCGCGGCCGGCCCGAACAGGTCCAGCAACTCGGCGGGGGTGGGCCGGTCGGCGGGATCGCGCGCCAGACAGGCGGCGATCGCCGGGCGCAGGGCCTGCGGGACGCCGCCGAGATCCGGCTCGGTGTGCAGGACCCGGTAGAGCATCACCTGCGCTGCACCGTGGCCGAACGGCGCGCACCCGGCAGCGTGGCAGAGCACGTGGCCGAGGCTGAACACGTCACAGGCCGGCCCGATCGCGCCGCCCGCGATCTGCTCAGGCGCCATGTAGCCGGGCGTGCCGACGACGACCTGGGTCCGGGTGATCGCGGTCCCGTCCAGCGCGCGGGCGATCCCGAAGTCGATGACGCGCGGCCCGTCGTCGGCGAGCAGCACGTTCGACGGCTTGAGGTCCCGGTGGATCAGGCCGACGGCGTGGATGGCGTCCAGCGCCTCGGCCAGCCCCGCCCCGAGGACGCGCAACGACGCTTCCGGCAGCGGGCCGTGGGCGGCGACCGCCTCGGCCAGGGACGGCCCCGGAACGTAGGCGGTGACCAGCCACGGCGGGTCACCGCCCGGGTCGGCGTCGACGACCTGGGCGGTGTGGAACCCGCCGACCCGCCGTACGGCCTCCAGCTCGTGGGCGAAGCGCCGCCGGAACTCCGGGTCGGCGGCGAGCTCCCGGTGCACGCACTTGACGGCGACCAGCCGACCGCCCGGCGAACGCCCGAGGTACACCACGCCCATCCCGCCGCTGCCCAGGCGCCCGAGCAGCCGGTACCGGCCGCCGACCGTCGTCGGGTCAGTGGCTCGTAACGCCTCCACGACACCCCCGGTGGGCCACCGCGCAGCAGCCGGTCCCGTCGACCGGACCCCCCGTGACGAACCCTCGCCTCATCCCAGCGCGTCGCGCGCGGGGCTGTCAATGCCGGCCGCCGAACACTCGGCGACCGGCGCCCCGGCGCGCGGCGTCAGATGCGCAGGGTCCGCAGGAAGCAGCCCGTGGCCGAGTCGCAGCCGGTGACGTAGAGCGAGTGGCCGTCCGGCCCGACGGAGAGGGCGTGCACACGCCACTCGGGGACGGAGAGGGACACGCTCTGGTCGAACCGGTTCTCGCCCGGCACGAACGTGTACAGCGGGGTGGGGAGCCTGTACTCGGGGCCGCCGAGCAGGTAGACGCGACTGCCGTCGGCGTTCATCGCCGGGTGGTGGTACTCGAAGTAGCCGGAGCCGTACTTCATGAGGTAGCGCACCTTGTCCGTGCCCGTGTCGAGCCCGATGCCCACGGAGTAGGTGCGGACCGACCCGAGCGCGAGCAGGAAGGAGCCGTCCGGGGAGAGCGCCAGCTCGTCCTTGGCCCCGGGGTCGACGACCGTGGTGGTGCCGAGTCCGGTCCCGATGTCGAGGCGCAGCAGGTCGAGGTTGGTGCCCGCGTAGAGGTAGTTGCCGTCGGGCAGGACGGCGAGATCGTTGACCGTGTGGCCGGTGACCGCCGTCTGGTCGATGAACTCCTGGTCGCCGGTGGAGAATTCCAGGATCCGGCCCGGCTCCTCCTGCCCGGCGGGGCCTGAGGGACCGGACTGCCCGACGTAGAGGGTCTCGCCGTCCGGGTCGGTGGCCAGACTGGTCGCCGCGCCCGGGGTCCAGCCCGCCGGGAGCTGCTGCTCCGGCGCGGCGACGCGGGCCTTGACCGTGTTGGTCGCGGTGTCGATGACGTAGACGGCGGAGCCGACTCCGACGTACAGCCGGTGGCCGTCCGGGCTGAGGGCAGGCCGCCCGTAGGGTGCCGGGTCGCCGAGCGGGAGGCGGGCCGTCACCGTGCCGGTCTGCGTGTCGACGGTGGACAGGTACACGCCCTGGCGCCCGCCGACCACGTCCGTCAGCACGAGGTAGACCGTTCGGCCGTCCGGACTGACCGCCTCGGTGACCTTCTCCCAGGTGAATTCCGCGATCCGGACGGCCCCCGGCACGCCGACGACGGGGCCGTCGGGAACGCCGGAGGGGGCCGCCCCCGAGGCCCCCGAGACGCCCGCCCCACCGAGCAGCAGCGCCACCGCCGTCGCCGCCGAGACGGCCCAGCGGGATCCGCGCCGTAACGCGCTTGCCGGAGTCCTCATCATGTCCTCCCCTTGTCGGCCGGTGCGCCGCGCCGGGCACCGGATGGATCGAAGCCTAGGTGATTCCATTGCCATCGAATGGGACAACTATTAAGTGGTGAAGGAGGGTTGGAAGATCCGGCAGTGGCTGGTGGGGTGTGCGGCGCCGGCCTGCCGGGACCGTCGTGCCCACCGGAAACCGTTCGACCGCCGTGCTTCCACCGCGAGCCGGTGGGAGGTCAACTGGCGCCCACCACCGGGTGAGTCCGTCTCCGTCGAATGAGAGAATCACCCCGGCCCGCGAATTCCGGCCCGCGAATTCCATTCCATGCGGCCGGAGTTACGACCCACCAAAGGAATCGCAGATGACCGACCTGCCGGCGCCCGCTCCCTTCACCACCGAGGACACCCTGTTCGGCGAGATCACCGTCCGCATCGAAGGCCAGCACCGGGTGACCGTCTCCGGGGATCGGATCCCCACCGCCGTCCTGGAGCGCGACCCGGGCAGCGAGCCGGACCCGCAGATCGCCATCGGCACCCGCGACACCGCCCACCTGACGCTGACCGTCGACGGCTCGCCGGTGCCGCTGCGGCCGGGCCGGGGCAAGCTCCGCCGGAAGTCCTACCGGGTCGAGACCACGTACGACGGCGCCGTCCACGTCCTCGTCCCGGACTCCATCCCCAGCAGTCGGCTCATGCGCGACGGCAAGCGCCTCGGCGACTTCTCCTGCGACGGCGACCAGATCGTCATCGTGGAGTGGCGGGACGGCGCCCCCGCCCGCCCCGCCGACGCCGCGATCGGGTACGTCCTCGCCTCCGCCTTCGGCACGGGCGGGCAGCCCACCTGGATGCTGGTGGTCGAAGGGGTCGCCGCCCTCATCCCCTGAGCCGCCGGGCCGGTCGCTCGCCGGCCCGGCGCCGTTGCGCGGGAGCGGGCGAATAGGGTGGGGCGGATGGTTTTCGGCGCATGAGTATGGAGATTCGTATGAGCTCGACCTCTGTTCCTGACGGCCTGCTCCCGGTCGGGGTGATCGGTCTCGGTGACATTGCGCAGAAGGCGTATCTGCCGGTCCTGGGCGGGTTGCCGGCGCTGGACCTGCGGTTGATGACCAGGGACGGGGCGAAGCTGGACCGGATCGGTGACGCGCACCGGATTGCGCCGGAGAATCGCTTCACCGATCTCGGGGAGTTGATCGGGAGCGGGATCCGGGCGGCGTTCGTGCACGCCGCGACCAGCCAGCACGTTCCGATCGTGGAGCAGCTGCTGACGGCCGGTGTCGACGTCTACGTCGACAAGCCGCTCGACTACACCGTCGACGGTGCCCGCCGGCTCGTCGACCTCGCCGACCGGACGGGCCGCTCGCTGATGGTCGGCTTCAACCGCCGGCACGCGCCCGGCTACGCCCAGGCCAAGGAGCGCCCCCGCGACCTGATCGTCCTGCAGAAGAACCGCGAGGGCCTCGCCGAGGCCGCCCGCTCCCTGGTGTTCGACGACTTCATCCACGTCGTCGACACCCTGCGCTTCCTGGCCCCCGGCGAGATCGAGCACGTCGACGTCCGCGCCCGCGTCCGGGACGGGCTGGTCGAGCACGTCGTCCTGACCCTCGGCGGGGACGGCTTCACGGCGCTCGGCATCATGAACCGGCTCTCCGGCTCGACGGAGGAGATCCTGGAGGTCTCCGGCGCCGACTCCAAGCGGGCGGTGCACAACCTCGCCGAGGTGATCGACCACCGCGGCCAGCCCACCGTCCGCCGGCGTGGTGACTGGGTGTCCGTCGCCCGCCAGCGCGGCATCGAGCAGTGCGTGCTGTCCTTCCTGGACGCCGTCCGGGCCGGCAAGACCCTGGACGCGCACGACGCGCTGCGCAGCCACGAGCTGTGCGAGCTGATCGTGGAGCGGATCGAGGCGGGCTGAGGGGACGTCGAGGCAGGTTGAAGGAGCGGGCTGAAGGGCCGGGCTGAAGGGATGGGGATAGGGGCGGGGGTAGGAGCAGGGGCAGGGGCGGACGCCGAAGCGGAACCAGAAGTTCACTGACGGGGTCTTGTCGCGTCATTTTCTACGCGCGTATCTTGGGGTCGCCGCGGGGGACGGGTGACCGGCTTCCGCTTCATCTACGCGGGTAGCGCGTGCCATGGGCACGCCGCCTGACCATGCGTCACGGCCCGGCGGCCGCAGACCCGCCGGGTGGACGACGCGCCCTGTGCCCCGCTCCACCCTCGACCGCCGTGCCACGACCGTGCCGCACGGTGGAGCTAGGAGTCATGCCCCGGTGACCACCGCCCCCGCTCCCCGCCCCCGCCGGGCCCTGCTGCGCGCCGCGATCCTCCCGGCCGGACTGGCCGCCTCGCTGGTGCTCGTCCCGCTGCCGGCCGCGAACGCCGCGCCCACCGCCGCGAACGCCGCGCCCACCGCCGCGAACGCCGCCGCCCCGGCCGGGCCGACCGAGGCCGGACCGCTGCGCATCCACGACATCCAGGGCACCACCCGGATCTCCCCGCAGGCCGGGAAGCCCGTCACCGGCGTGCCCGGCGTCGTCACCGGCGTGCGCGCCTACGGCAGCGCCAAGGGCTTCTGGATGCAGGACCCGAACCCCGACGCCGACCCGGCCACCAGCGAGGGCATCTTCGTCTACACCGGCGGCAACCCGACCGTGAAGGCCGGCGACTCGGTCCTGGTCAGCGGCAAGGTCACCGAGTACTACCCGAACTTCGCGGGCGGCTCGCAGTCCGTCACCGAGCTCACCGGCCCCGCCGTCACCGTGCTGTCCTCCGGCAACCCGCTGCCGGCCCCGGTGGTCGTGGACACCCGCAACATCCCCGGCACCTACGCCCCGCCGGCGCCCGAGGGCGGCAGCATCGACGCGCTGCCGCTCGACCCGGAGAAGTACGCCCTGGACTTCTACGAGTCGCTGGAGGGCATGCTCGTCCAGGTCAAGGACGTCCGGGTGATACAGGCGACGGACAAGTACAACGAGCTGTGGGTCGCCGCCGACCGGCAGGACCAGCGCAGCAAGCGCGGCGGCGTGCTGTACGAGTCGTACGCGGAGCCCAACGTGGGCCGCCTGATGGTGCAGCAGCAGGCGGCGGTCACCCCGCAGCAGCCGTTCCCGGTGGCCAACGTGGGCGACGTGCTGACCGGCACCACCACCGGCCCGCTGGACTACAACCAGTTCGGCGGCTACACCCTCGTCGCCGGCACCCTGGGCACGCTCCAGGACAACCACCTCCAGCGCGAGGTCACCGCCAAGGCGGCCGACCGCGAACTCGCCATCGCCACGTACAACGTGGAGAACCTGGCCCCCGGCAACCCGGACGCCAAGTTCGCCGAGTTGGCCCAGGGCATCGTCACCAACCTGCGCTCGCCCGACATCGTCGCCCTGGAGGAGATCCAGGACAACAACGGCGCCAAGAACGACGGCACGGTCGACGCGAGCCAGACCGTCGCCAAGTTCATCGCCGCGATCAAGGCGGTCGGCGGCCCGGCGTACGACTGGCGCTCGATCGACCCGCAGGACGGCAAGGACGGCGGCGAGCCGGGCGGCAACATCCGGCAGGTGTTCCTGTTCAACCCGCAGCGGGTCTCCTTCACCGACATCCCCGGCGGCGCCGCCGCCAGTGCCGTGGACGTCGCCGGCAGCGGCGCCACCACCGCGCTGACCGCCTCGCCCGGCCGGATCGCCCCGGCCGACGACGCGTGGACCAACAGCCGCAAGCCGCTGGTCGGGCAGTTCTCCTTCCGCGGCAAGAAGGTCTTCGTCATCGCCAACCACTTCAACAGCAAGGGCGGCGACCAGGGCATCGACAGCCGCTTCCAGGCCCCCACCCGCAGCTCCGAGGTGCAGCGGGTCAAGCAGGCCACCATCGAGCAGGCCTTCGTCGCCAAGCTGCTGGCCGCCGACAAGGAGGCGCGCGTCGTCTCGCTCGGCGACTTCAACGACTACCAGTTCTCGCCCGCGCTGGCCGCGCTCACCAAGGACGGCGTGCTGCGCGACCTGGTGAACGAACTGCCGGAGACCGAGCAGTACTCGTACGTCTACCAGGGCAACTCGCAGGTGCTGGACCACATCCTGGTCAGCCCCGAGGTCGGCTACGCCAAGTACGACGTGGTGCACATCAACGCCGAGTTCGCCCAGCAGGCCAGCGACCACGACCCGCAGGTGGTCCGCATCAAGCCCTGAGCGTCAAGCCGTGACCGGTCTGCATCAGGCCCTGACCTGCGGCTATGCTGCCTTCGCCGGAGGTGACCACCGCCGGCGAAGGCGGCTGCGGCAGTGGGGGTCGGAGAGCATGCGGTACCGGATCGAGCGGATGGGGACCGAGGACTGGCAGCGCCTGCGGAAGGTGCGGCTGGCCCAGCTCCTCGACTTCCCGATGGCCTTCGGCGAGACCCACGCCGCGGCGCAGGCCCTGGGCGAGGCCGACTGGCGGGCCCGGACGGCCCGGGTGAACGAGCCGGGCAGCGTCGGCCTGGTGGCCGTCGACCCGGACGGCGAATGGGTCGGCACGATGCTCTCCGTCCCCGACCGGGACCAGGCCGCGACCGCCGTCCTGATCGGCGTCTGGGTGGCCCCGGAACACCGCGGCCGCGAACGCGGCGTGACGGACGCCCTGTTGGACGCCGCCACCGACTGGGCCCGCACCGAGGGCGGCGCCAAGCGGATGCTGCTCGGCGTGCACGAGGCGAACTCCCGCGCCGCCGCCTTCTACCTGCGCCGGGGCTTCACCTACACCGGCGGGGAGACCCCGTACGGGCTCGACCCGCAGGCCCGCATCCTGGAGATGGCCCTCCCGCTGGACTGAAACGCCCTGAGGCCGGCCGAACGGCCGTTCCCACGAAGCGGGTTGGGCGGAAAAGCGCGGGCCCCGAGCGCGCCCGCGCCCTAGGATCGACGGTCATGGTTGATCTCTATCCTCCGACGAGTCCCTACGGCCACGGTTTCCTCGACACCGGAGACGGCAACCGGGTCTACTACGAGCAGCTCGGCAACCCCGAGGGCAAGCCCGTCCTCTACGTCCACGGCGGCCCCGGCGCGGGGACGCCGGACCGGCCCACCCGGGCGTGGGATCCGGAGTGCTACCGCGTGATCCGCTACGACCAGCGCAACTGCGGCCGCAGCACCCCGCACGCCGGCGACCCGGCGGCGGACATGAGCCTGAACACCACGCAGCACCTGATCGACGACATGGAGCGGCTGCGCGAACACCTCGGCATCGAGCGGTGGTTGCTGAACGGTGCCTCCTGGGGTTCGACCCTCCTGCTGGCCTACGCGCAGCAGCACCCCGAGCGGGTCAGCGAGATCATCATCCAGGCGGTGACGACGACCCGCCGGGCCGAGACCGACTGGCTCTACCGGGGCGCCGGGTCCTTCTACCCCGAGGCGTGGGACCGGTTCCGCGAGGGCGTGCCCGAGGACGAGCGGGACGGCGACCTGCTCGCCGCCTACGCGCGGCTGATGGAGAACCCCGACCGGGCGGTCCGGGCGAAGGCCGCCGCCGGCTGGCTCGCCTGGGAGGACGCGGTCATC
Source organism: Kitasatospora sp. NPDC043950 (assembly GCF_056435345.1). NCBI lineage: Bacteria > Bacillati > Actinomycetota > Actinomycetes > Kitasatosporales > Streptomycetaceae > Kitasatospora > Kitasatospora sp. NPDC043950. The sequence goes on along the minus strand of NZ_JBWKER010000010.1, from coordinate 44,595 downwards.
TCGAACGAGCCCAACGGCTCGCCCGGCATGTACAGCGCCCGGGAGGTCGACGAGCAGATCGCGTTCGTCCGGATCTGCGCCCACTTCTTCAGCAACGGCGCCTGGCTGGAGGAGGACCAACTGCTGCGCAACGCCCACAGACTGGCCGGGATCCCGGCGGTGCTGGTGCACGGCCGGCACGACATGGGCTGCCCGGTGCAGACGGCCTGGGAGCTGGCGAAGGCGTGGCCGGGCGCGCGGCTGCACATCTCCGAGGACTCGGGGCACATCGGCAGCGAGGAGATGAAGAACACCGTCCGGGAGGCCATCGAGGAGTTCAAGCACCGCTGATCCTGCTCGGGTTCCGCCACTCGTCGATCACGACTCGATGCCCTCCCGGGTACGGGCTCACAGCCAGCGGTCGTACCAGGCGCGGATGCGCCGGAGGGCGTCGAGTTGATGGGCGCGCTCGTGCAGCCCGTGGCCCTCCCGGGGGTAGACGACGAACTCGTGCTCGACGCCGAAGTGGCGCAGTGCGCGATGGAAGTGGACGGCCTGGCCGAGGGGGACGTTGGTGTCCTGCTCGCCGTGCAGGATCAGGACCGGGGTGCGGATCCGGGACGCGTAGGAGATCGGGCTGTTCCGGTCGTGGAGGTGCGGTCCCGGTCCGTTCCAGCCGGTGCTGCCGCCGAGCGCCGCGTCCATGGCTCCCCACTCGCCGGTCCCGGCCTGCATGCCCCAGTCGGTGATGCCCGCGCCCATCATGGCGGCCTTGAACCGCCCGGTCTGGCCGATGGCCCAGGCCGCCATGAAACCGCCGTGGCTCCAGCCGGAGATGCCCAGGCGTTCGGGATCGGCGACTCCCTCGGCGACCAGCAGGTCGATCCCGGCGAGGATGTCGGTCCACTCGTCGCCGCCCACCGCGCCCGCCACCACGGCGGCGAATTCATGGCCGTGGCCCGACCCGCCCCGGGGATTGGGCAGGAAGACCGCGTATCCGGCGGTCGCCAGCCACTGGCCGCAGTCGACCGCGGTGAGCGTGAACTCGTCGGCATGGCGGAAGTAGGGGCCGCCGTGGACCATGGTGACGAGCGGGAACGGGCCCTGGCCCCGAGTCCGGCCGGCCGGCAGGATCAGCAGGCCGTCCAACTGGAGTCCGTCGGACGCCTGGTAGCCGAGCCGTTCCTGGGCGCCCCAGCGGATCCCGCGCAGTTCGGGGCTGGTGTCGCTGAGCCGGAGCAGTGGCCCGCCCGTGGGGCCCGCGTGGACGTTCCTGGGCTCGCGCGCGGTGCTCAGCAGCACGGCGAGGGTCGCTCCGGAGCGACTCGCAGTGAGCCCGGCGAGCGTGCCGGGCGTGCCGAACGTGCCTGGCGTGCCGGGCGCGCAGGACAACCGGTGGAACCGCAGCGACTGCGGATCGAGCCGGTACAGCGCGGTGTCCAGCCCGTCGGCGAACAGCGCCAGCGGCGGCCCGTCGGCGACCTGCACCAGCTCGGTGGGGCAGGCGGACATGCCGACCGTGAGATCGCGCTGTTCGACGGTCGGGCCGGTCGCCGGCGGCACGGTGTCGATCACGGCGAGCGCGCCGACCAAGTGCCCGGGGGTCACCGCCAGGTGGGCCAGATGCCATTCACCGTCGTGATGCCACCAGACCGGGGACCGGGCCTCGAATCCGACCGGGCCCAGGTCCTGGACGGCTCCCGTCTCCGGGGCGACCAGGTGCAGTCCTGCCGTCGTGACGCCGGGGTCGAGCTCGGGGGTGGCCCAGCTCAGCACGGCCAGCGGGCCGCCGTCCGGACGCTGGGCCACCTCCACGACATGGCGGTCTCCGAGGCCGTCCACGGTGCGGACCACGCCGGTCGCCAGGTCGAGCAGGCGCAGCCGGGTGGCGGGGAGGTGCCGGCCCCAGACCTTCGCGTCGTCACCCTCGGCCTCCCGGCGTTCGTCCTCCGGGGTGGGCTCGTCCTCGGCGAGTAGCGCCACGGTGCGGCCGTCGGCGAGCGGGTAGTGGTCGCAGATGCCCCCGCGCCACCTGGTCAGGGGCTCCGCCCGGGCGATGTCCCCGCTGCCGTCCAGAAGGATCCGCCGGAGTTGAGCGGTGCCCCGCTCCTCGCGGTCGGAGGTGAGAAACAGAGAAGCCGAGTCCGGCGCCCACTTCGGGGCGGCGGCGCGGGCCGTGCCGTCGGTCAGCCCGCGCGGGGCAGCGCTGCCATCGGCGGCGGCGACCCAGACCGAGCTGTGCGGGCGTCCTTCCCTTCCACTGTTCGCGACCACGCCGTAGGCGACCAGGCGACCGTCCGGCGAGATGGCCGGCGCCGCGGGGGTGGCCATGTCCACCACCAGTTCCGCGGTGAGCGGGTCGGTCTACTCGGGAGTCGGTCGCGGTGCGGGATGCGGCATGCGGGCTGCCTTTCACTCGCCAGTACGACGGACGGACATCGTGTCGCACCGACGGGCCGGTGTCAGTCGGGTTTCGGAGAATCGGGCCGTACGCGGCCCTGTCGAGTGCGGCCACCGGCTCGAAACAAGCAGGCGTGATTGCTTTTTTTCGCGCCCGGTGCCACGCTGCTGCCCGGCGGCGCTCGTGTGGGGGCGTCGCCAACCCGTCGGCAGGGGAGGCGCTTTGGCGCGCGAACGCTCGGTACTGCGGGTCGGCAACGCCTCGGGGTTCTACGGGGACCGCTTCGCGGCGGTGCGGGAGATGCTCACCGGCGGGCCGCTGGACGTGCTCACCGGGGACTACCTGGCGGAGCTGACCATGCTCATCCTGGCCCGGGACCGCCTGAAGGACCCGTCCCTCGGCTACGCCCGGACGTTCCTGCGGCAGATGGAGGAGTGCCTCGGCCTGGCGCAGGAGCGCGGGGTGAGGATCGTGGTGAACGCGGGTGGGCTGAATCCGGCCCGGCTCGCCGCCGAACTGCGGAACCTGGCACAGCGCCAGGGCCTCGCGGTGGCCGTCGCCCACGTCGAGGGGGACGACCTGATGCCGCGCAGGAGCGAACTCGGCTTGCCTGACGGCCTGTTGGCCGCGAACGCCTACCTCGGCGGCTTCGGGGTGGCGGCCTGCCTGGCCGCGGGCGCCGAGGTGGTGGTCACCGGGCGGGTCACCGACGCGGCGCTGGTCGCCGGGCCCGCGATCGCCCACTTCGGCTGGACGGCGGCAGACTTCGACGCCCTCGCCGGGGCGGTGGTCGCCGGGCACGTGCTGGAGTGCGGCGCCCAGGCGACGGGCGGGAACTACGCGTTCTTCCGCGAGCACGACGTCACCCGCCCGGGCTTCCCGATCGCCGAACTGCACGCCGACGGCTCCAGCGTGATCACCAAGCACCCGGGCACCGGCGGCGCCGTCACCGCGGGCACCGTCACCGCCCAACTCCTGTACGAGACGGGCGGTGCGCGCTACCTGGGCCCGGACGTCACCGCCCGGCTGGACACCGTGCGGCTCGCCGAGGAGGGGCCGGACCGGGTCCGGATCGACGGGGTACGCGGCGAGGCGCCGCCGCCCACGCTGAAGGTGGGCCTGAACCGGCTCGGCGGCCACCGCAACGAGGTGGTGTTCGTCCTCACCGGCCTCGACATCGAAGCCAAGGCCGACCTGGTGCGGCGGCAGTTCCTGGACGCCCTGCCGCCCGCCGCCCGGCCCGCCGAACTGCGCTGGACGCTCGCCCGGACCGACCACCCGGACGCCGGCACCGAGGAGGCCGCCTCCGCCCTGCTCCGGCTCACCGCCCGCGACCCGGACCAGGCCAAGGTCGGGCGCGAACTGGGCAAGGCCGCCGTGGAGTTGGGGTTGGCCGGTTACCCGGGCTTCCACCTCACCGCGCCGCCAGGCCCCGGCGCGCCGTACGGGGTGTTCGCCGCCGCGTACGTCGACGCCGAGGCCGTCGAGCACACCGCCGTGCTACCGGACGGCCGCCGGCTCGCCGTCCCGCCGGCCCCGGTGACGAGCCGACCTGCTGAGACCTCCGAAGAGCCGACGCTCCCCGCAGCACTCCCAGCAGTACTCCCAGCAGTACTCCCAACTGCACTCCCCGCAGAACCCCCCGCCGGCCCGCGTCGCCGCGCCCCGCTCGGCCTGGTGGCCGGCGCCCGCAGCGGCGACAAGGGCGGCGACGCCAACCTCGGCGTCTGGGCCCGCTCCGAGGCGGGATGGCGCTGGCTCGCCCACACCCTCACCGTCGACAAGCTGCGCGAACTCCTGCCCGAGACCGCCGACTTGCCCGTCACCCGGCACCTGCTCCCGAACCTGCGCGCGGTCAACTTCACCCTCACCGGCCTGCTCGGCGAAGGCGTCGCCGCCCAGCACCGCTTCGACCCGCAGGCCAAGGCCCTCGGGGAGTGGCTGCGCTCCCGCCACCTCGACATCCCGGAGGCCCTGCTGTGACCGTGCTGCCCACCCGCGTCGACCCGGCCGGGCCCGAGTACGCCGAGTACCGCGCCGCGATGCTCGCCAAGCTCGCCGGGCTGGACGCCGAGCACGCCAAGGCGCTGGCCGGCGGCGGCCCCAAGTACGTGGACCGCCACCGCGCCCGCGGCAAGCTGCTGCCGCGCGAGCGGATCGAGCTGCTGGTCGACCCGGACTCGCCGTTCCTGGAGCTCTCGCCGCTGGCCGCCTGGGGCAGCGACTACCCGGTGGGCGCGGCGCTGGTCACCGGCATCGGCGTGATCGAGGGCGTGGAGTGCCTGATCACCGCCAACGACCCGACCGTGCGCGGCGGCGCCAGCAACCCGTGGACCCTGCGCAAGGCCCTGCGCGCCAACGAGATCGCGTTCGACAACCGCCTCCCGGTGGTGAACCTGGTCGAGTCCGGCGGGGCCGACCTGCCCAGCCAGAAGGAGATCTTCATCCCCGGCGGCGCGTTGTTCCGCGACCTCACCCGGCTCTCCGCCGCCGGAATCCCCACCGTGGCCGTGGTGTTCGGCAATTCGACGGCCGGCGGCGCCTACGTCCCTGGCATGTCGGACCACACCGTGCTGGTCAGGGAGCGCGCCAAGGTGTTCCTCGGCGGCCCGCCGCTGGTCAGGATGGCCACCGGTGAGGAGGCCGACGACGAGTCGCTCGGCGGCGCCGAGATGCACGCCCGCACCTCCGGTCTGGCCGACCACTTCGCGGCGGACGAGGCGGACGCGCTGCGGCTGGCCCGCCGGATCGTCGCCCGGCTGGACCACCGCAAGCCGGGCCCGTCGCCGGACCGGCTCGCCGAGCCGCCGAAGTACGACGAGGAGGAGCTGCTGGGCATCGTCCCGGGCGACCTCAAGGTGCCCTTCGACCCGCGCGAGGTGATCGCCCGGATCGTCGACGGCTCCGACTTCGACGAGTTCAAGCCGCTCTACGGCACCAGCCTGGCCACCGGCTGGGCCCGGCTGCACGGCTACCCGGTCGGCGTGCTGGCCAACGCGCAGGGCGTGCTGTTCAGCGCGGAGTCCCAGAAGGCCGCCCAGTTCATCCAGTTGGCGAACCAGCGGGACATCCCGCTGCTGTTCCTGCACAACACCACCGGCTACATGGTCGGCCGGGCGTACGAGCAGGGCGGCATCATCAAGCACGGCGCGATGATGATCAACGCCGTCGCCAACTCCCGGGTGCCGCACCTGTCGGTGCTGATCGGCGCGTCCTACGGCGCCGGCCACTACGGCATGTGCGGGCGGGCGTACGAGCCGCGCTTCCTGTTCGCCTGGCCGAGCGCCAAGTCCGCGGTGATGGGCCCGCAGCAGCTCGCCGGGGTGCTGTCGATCGTCGCCCGGCAGTCGGCCGCCGCGAAGGGGCAGCCGTACGACGAGGACGCGGACGCGGCGATCCGCGCCATGGTCGAGCAGCAGATCGAGGCCGAGTCGCTGCCGGTCTTCCTGTCCGGGCGGCTGTACGACGACGGCGTGATCGACCCGCGCGACACCCGTACGGTGCTCGGCCTGTGCCTGTCCGCGATCCACAACGCGCCGGTCGAGGGCGCGCGCGGCTACGGCGTCTTCCGGATGTGAGACCGAACTGTTCGACCGAGCTGCGAGACCGAGCTGCGAGACGGAGCTGTGAGGGGCACCCGAGACATGATCACCAACCTGCTGGTCGCCAACCGTGGCGAGATCGCCCGCCGGGTCTTCCGCACCTGCCGGGCCCTGGGCGTCGCGACCACCGCCGTCCACTCCGACCCGGACGCCGGGGCCGCGCACGTCCGTGAGGCCGACGCGGCCGTGCGGCTGCCCGGCGCCGCGCCCGCCGACACCTACCTGCGCGCCGACCTGATCGTCCGCGCCGCGCTGGCGGCGGGCGCGGACGCCGTCCACCCCGGGTACGGATTCCTGTCGGAGGACGCCGGGTTCGCGCAGGCCGTGCTGGACGCCGGGCTGGTCTGGGTCGGCCCGCCGCCGGCCGCGATCGCCGCGATGGGCTCCAAGACGGCCGCCAAGCGGCTGATGGCCGAGGCCGGGGTGCCCGTGCTGGACGCCCTGACCGACCCCACCGAGGTCGACCTGCCGCTCCTGGTCAAGGCGGCGGCGGGTGGCGGCGGACGCGGCATGCGGGTGGTGCGCACGCTCGCGGAGCTCCCCGGCGAACTGGCCGCCGCCCGCGCCGAGGCGGCGAAGGCCTTCGGCTCGGACGAGGTGTTCTGCGAGCGCTACCTGCCCGCCGGGCGGCACGTCGAGGTCCAGCTGCTGGCCGACGCGCACGGCACGGTCTGGGCGGTCGGCGACCGCGACTGCTCGCTCCAGCGGCGGCACCAGAAGGTGATCGAGGAGGCCCCGGCCCCCGGCCTGCCCGAGGCGGTGCGCGCCGGGCTGCACGCGGCGGCCGTCAGCGCCGCCCGGGCGATCGGCTACACCGGTGCCGGTACGGCCGAGTTCATGCTCGGCGAGGACGGCCGGTTCCACTTCCTGGAGATGAACACCCGCCTCCAGGTCGAGCACCCGGTCACCGAGGCGGTCACCGGACTGGACCTGGTGGCGCTCCAACTCGCCGTCGCCGAGGGGGAGCGGCTGCCCGGGCCGGTCCCGCCGCCCGCCACCGGCTGCGCGATCGAGGCCCGGCTGTACGCGGAGGACCCGGCGAAGGACTGGCAGCCCGCCACCGGCACCCTGCACCGCCTCGAACTCACCGTGCCGCACCAGGAGTTCGGCGGCCGGGGTGTCCGGCTGGACTCCGGCGTGGCGGCCGGCGACGAGATCACCCCGCACTACGACGCGATGCTCGCCAAGGTGATCGCCTGGGCGCCGACCCGCGCCGCCGCCGCCCGCCGGCTGGCCGACGCGCTCGCCCGCGCAGAGGTCCACGGGCCCGCAACCAACCGGGAGTTGCTGGTCCGCGCGCTGCGGCACCCGGCCTTCCTGGCCGCACGCCTGCACACCGGCTTCCTGGCCGAGCACGCGGCCGAACTCACCGCCCCGGACGGCAGGGAGACCGCGCGCGCCGCCCTGGCCGCCGCCCTCGCCGACGCCGCCGCCCGGCGCACCGGGCCGCACGGCGCACTGCCGTCGGGCTGGCGCAACCTGCCCTCGCAGTCGCAGTCCAAGCGCTACCGCACCGACGACGGCGCAGAGTTGGAGGTCCGATACCGCCTCACCCGGGACGGCCTGCGGGCCGACGACCACCCGCGGACGGAGCTCCTGGACGCCTCGCCCGAGCAGGTCACGCTGCGCGAGGGCGCCGTCCGGCGCGGCCACCGCGTCGCGCGCTACGGCGACCGGGTGTACGTCGACACCCCGAACGGCGGCATCGCGCTCACCGCCCTGCCGCGCTTCCCCGACCCCGCCGCCCGGGCGGACCCGGGCGCGCTGCTCGCCCCGATGCCCGGCACCGTCGTGCGCACCACCGCTGCCGTCGGCGACACCGTCACCGCCGGTCAGTCGCTGCTCGTCCTGGAGGCGATGAAGATGGAGCACCGCGTCACCGCCCCCGCCGACGGCGTCCTGGTCGAACTCCACGCCGCCCCCGGCCGACAGGTCGAACTCGGCACCCTGCTCGCCGTCGTGCAGCCCGAGGCCGGTCCCGCCGCCGGTCCCGCCGCCGAGCCGACCGCACCAGCCGCCGTCCAGCCCGCCGCAGAAGCCTGAGGAAGGACCCCGCATGTCCACCATCGGCAGTCAGCTCATCGAGACCACAGAACGCCGGGCCCTGCGCCAGGCCGTCGGCGACCTCGGCCGCCGCTACGGCTCCGCCTACTACATGGCCAAGGCCCGGGCCGGCGAGCCCGCCGACGAGCTGTGGGCGGACGCGGGCAAGGCCGGCTACCTCGGCGTGAACCTGCCCGCCGAGTACGGCGGCGGGGGCGGCGGCATCACCGATCTGGCCATCGTGCTGGAGGAGTTGGGCTCGGCCGGCTGTCCGCTGCTGCTGCTCATCGTCTCCCCGGCGATCTGCGGTACCGTGATCGCCCGCTTCGGCACCGAGGAACAGAAGCAGCGCTGGCTGCCCGGACTCGCCGACGGCAGCCGCAAGATGGCCTTCGGCATCACGGAGCCGGACGCCGGCTCCAACGCGCACCGGATCTCCACCGTCGCCCGCCGGGACGGCGGGGACTGGCTGCTGACCGGCCGCAAGGTGTTCGTCTCCGGCATCGACCACTGCGACGCCGTGCTGTTCGTCGCCCGCACCGAGACCGCGGACACCGGCGGGGGCCGCAGGCTCAAGCCCTGTCTGTTCATCGTCCCGCGCGACGCCGCCGGCTTCGAGTACCGGGCGATACCGATGGAACTCGTCGCCCCCGAGAAGCAGTTCCAGGTCTTCCTGGACGACGTCCGGCTGCCCGCCGACGCCCTGGTCGGCGACGAGGACGCCGGCCTGCTGCAACTGTTCGCGGGCCTCAACCCCGAGCGCGTGCTGACCGCCGCGTTCTCCCTCGGCCTGGCCCGCCAGGCCCTCGGCAAGGCCGTCGAGTACGCGAAGACCCGCACCGTCTGGTCCACCCCGATCGGCGCCCACCAGGGCCTGGCCCACCCGCTGGCCCAGTGCGCGGTGGAGATCGAGCTGGCCCGGCTGATGACCCAGAAGGCCGGGCTGCTCTACGACGCGGGGGAGGACCTGGCCGCCGGGGAGGCCGCCAACATGGCCAAGTACGCGGCCGGCGAGGCCGCCGCCCGTACCGTCGATCAGGCGGTGCAGACGCTGGGCGGCAACGGCCTCACCCAGGAGTACGGGCTGGGCGCGCTGCTGGCCGCCACCCGGGTCGGCCGGGTCGCCCCGGTCAGCCGCGAGATGGTGCTCAACTACGTCGCCCAGCACACCCTCGGCCTCCCGAAGTCCTACTAGTCCGCCTCCATCCAGGGCGCACCGGAAGCACCTACCGGAAGCACCTACCGGACCCACCGGACGCACCCGCCCGGCGTGCCCCCGGTGGGTCACCAGAGGGACATCTCGGCGAACTTTGCAGTGGCGGACGTCATGGTCCGTATGCTCCTGTTCGTACCCTCGGTCGACCTTTCGCCGCGCCAGCCGATGCGTCAACTACCTTTCTGGAGGCTTACTTTGGTGTTCCGCAGCGAATTCCCGGACGTGTCGACGGTGGACCTGCCGATCCATGAGGCGGTGCTCGGCGGCGCGGCGGCGTACGGTGACCGGCCGGCCCTGATCGACGGCGTCACCGGGGAGTGCGTGAGCTACGCGCGGCTCGCCGCCGGCGTCGAGCGGGTGGCCGCCGGACTGGCCGCGGCCGGGGTGCGCCAGGGCGACGTGGTGGCCCTGTTCAGCCCCAACACGCTCGGCTACCCGACGGCCTTCTACGGTGCCACCCGGGCCGGCGCCACCGTGACCACGGTGTCCTCGATGGCCACGCCCGCCGACCTGGCCGGGCAGCTCGGCGACAGCGGCGCCCGCTGGCTGGTGACCGTCTCCCCGCTCCTGCCGACCGCCAGCAAGGCCGCCGCCCTGCTCGCCGAGCAGGGCGGCCCACTGGCCGAGATCCTCGTCCTGGACGGCGCGGAGGGCCACCGCTCGCTCGCCGACCTGCTGACCACCACCGGCCCCGCCCCCGGGATCGCCATCGACCCGGGCCGGGACGTCGCCGTACTGCCCTACTCCAGCGGCACCACCGGACTGCCCAAGGGGGTGATGCTCACCCACCGCTCGATCGCCACCAACCTCGCCCAGTGCGACGCCCTCTACCGGCCCGCCGTGGGCGAGCGGGTGCTAGCCGTGCTGCCCTTCTTCCACATCTACGGCCTGACCGCGCTGCTCAACCAGCCGCTGCGCTGCGGCGCCACCGTGGTGGTGCTGCCCCGCTTCGACCTGGAGCAGTTCTGCCGCACCATCGAGGAGCAGCGGGTGCAGGCGCTGGTGGTCGCCCCGCCGATCGCGCTCGCCCTGGCCAGGCACCCGGTCGTGGACCGCTTCGACCTCTCCTCCGTCGAGTACCTGCTGTGCGCGGCCGCTCCGCTGGATCCGGAGCTCGCCGCCGCCTGCGCCCGCCGCCTGGGCCTGCCGCACCTGCTCCAGGGCTACGGCATGACCGAGCTGTCCCCGGTCACCCATGTGGTCTCCCCGCTGGAGCGCGACCCCTCGCCCGGCTCGGTGGGGCGGCTGATTCCCTCCACCGAGCTGCGGGTCGCCGCCCTGGACGGGGCCGGCGAGGACCTCGGGCCCGGCGAGCCGGGCGAGCTGCTGATCCGGGGCCCGCAGGTGATGAAGGGGTACTTCGGCCGGCCCTCCGACACCGCCGCGGTGGTCGACTCCGAGGGCTGGCTGCACACCGGCGACGTCGGCTTCGTCGACGACCGGGGGTACCTGTACATCGTCGACCGGGTGAAGGAGCTGATCAAGTACAAGGGCCACCAGGTGGCCCCGGCCGAACTGGAGGCCGTGCTGCTCGGCCACCCGCAGATCGTCGACGCCGCCGTGATCGGCGTCCCGGACGCCGACGGCACCGAGTGCCCCAAGGCCTTCGTGGTCCGTGCTCCGGGCAGCGGCCTGAGCGCGGAGGACGTCACCGGCTTCGTGGCCGGGCTGGTGGCCCCGTACAAGAAGGTCCGCGCGGTGGAGTTCGTCGAGGCCGTCCCCAAGTCCGCGGCCGGCAAGATCCTCCGCCGCGAGCTGCGGGCCCGCGAGGCCGAGCGCCGTGCGGCGTCCGCGACCGCAGCCGCCGCGCCCACCGCCCCCGAGGCCTCCCGCTGAGCGGCCGGGCCCCCGGCGGCCGAAGACCGGCGCCCGTCTGTGAGGATCGACCCGCCGAGCACGGCGGGCCCGCCGACCGCGACGGGCCCGTCGGGCACGACCGGCCCGCCGAGCCCCCACCGGAACAGGAACCGCCGCCAGCCATGACCAGCCACCCCGCCGTCCGCACCCCCCAGCAGGACCGCAGCCGCGCCACCCGGGCCCGGCTGCTCGCGGCGGCCGTGAACTGCCTGGCCGAGCTCGGCTGGCACGGCTCCACCGTCACGGTGGTCGCCGAGCGCGCCGGAGTGTCCCGGGGTGCCGCCCAGCACCACTTCCCGACCCGCGAGGACCTGTTCACCGCGGCCGTCGAACACGTCACCGCCGAGCGGCTGGCCGCCGTCCGCGCCCACACGGACGAGCTGCCGGCCGCCGGCCCCGACCGCACCCGGGCCGTCGTCGACATGATCGTGCGCCTCTACACCGGTCCCCTGTTCCGCGCCGCCCTGCACCTGTGGACGGCCGCCGCCACCGAGGAGCCGCTGCGCGAGCGGATCATCGCCCTGGAGGGGCACGTCGGCCGGGAGGCCCACCGGGCCGCCGTCGAGTTCCTGGACGCCGACGAGACCCGCCCCGGCGTGCGCGAGTCCGTGCAGGCCACCCTCGACCTCGCCCGCGGGCTGGGCCTGGCCAACCTGCTCACCGACGACAGCGTCCGACGATCCGGGGTGATCCGGCAGTGGACCGGCGTTCTGGAGAGTACGCTGCGGCCGGTACGCCCATGACTCCCGTACTACCGGAGCGACCGGACGACCCCTGACCAAGGGGTCGCCGGGCGGCCGATGTCCGTGCAGTCTGGAGAAGAATCCCGGCCGACACGGACCGTGAGGCCCCCGGCCGGGCACGAGCCGAACCGGGGTGCTGCCTGATCATGCACGGAAACGAGTGGGACGTGACCTCCGCCGCCGGCCCCGCACCGGGCGGCACCCCCGTACGCCCCGAAGGCCACCGACTCGTCCCGCTCGCGACGGCCCTGCTCCAGGGCGACGGCCTGATCCTGCACTGGAGCGAGGACGCCGAGGCGCTGCTCGGCTACTCCGCCGAGGAGGCCGTCGGCAGCTACGCCGCCCAGCTGCTCACCGACGGCACCGACCGCCCCGAGGTGCTGTCCCTGTTCTCCCACATCATGGGCGGCTCCACCGGCTGGTCCGGCGTCTTCCCCGTCCGCCACCGCGACGGCCACAAGGTCGACCTGGAGTTCCGCACCTACCCGATCGCCGGCCCGGCCGGCACCCTGCTGCTGCTCGCCACCGCCTCCGACATCCGCGCCCTCCAGGCGGTCGAGGCCGACCTCGCCGTCCTCGACGGCGTCTTCGACCGCTCACCGATCGGCATGGCCGTGTACGACACCGAGCTGCGCTACGTCCGGCTCAACGAGGCGCTCGCCCGGATGAACGGCGTCCCCGTCGCCGCCCACCTCGGCCGCCGGATACCCGCGGTGCTGCCCGGCATCAACAGCGTCGAGATCGAGCAGACCATGAGGCAGGTGCTCAGGAGCGGCAAGCCCGTGGTGGACGCCCGCTCCCACGGCCGGGTGCCCGGGGACCCCAAGCGCGACCGCGCCTGGTCCGCCTCCTACTTCCGGCTGGAGGACTCCACCGGCCGGGTCTTCGGCGTCTGTTCCTCGATCATCGACGTCACCGAGCGCTTCCAGGCCGAGGCCCGCGCCGCCCGCGCCCAGGAGCGGCTCGCCACCATCGCGGAGGCGACGGCCCGGATCGGCACCACCCTCGACCTCCAGCGCACCGCGGAGGAGCTGATCGAGGCCGTCGTCCCCCGGTTCGCCGACTTCGCCACCGTCGACCTGCTGGAACCGGTGCTGCGCGGCGCCGAACCCACCCCCATCCCCTCCGACCGGACGGTCACCCTGCGTGCCGTCGCCGTCGGCGAGTCCTACGAGTCGGGCCTCGCGCACGCCGTGGACACCGTCGGCGAGACCTCCGAGTACGCCCCCGACCGCAGCTACACCCAGTGCCTGCGCAGCGGACGCCCCCTGCTGCGCGCCCACGTGGACGCCGAGGTGCTGCGCGGCCTGGTCGCCAGCGAGGACCGGGTCGAGCCCGGCATCGCGGCGGGCATCCACTCGTACCTGATGGTGCCGCTCACCGCCCGGGGCATGGTGCTCGGCGGCTCCGAGTTCATCCGGATGCGCAACTCCGAGCCGTTCAGCGACGCCGACGTGGCGCTCGCCGAGGAACTGGTCGCCCGCACCGCGCTGGCCATCGACAACGCCCGGCTCTACCGGCGCGAGCGGGAGACGGCGCTCACCCTCCAGCGCAGCCTGCTGCCACAGGAGATCCACCGCACCCTGGGCCTGGAGATCGCCTACCGCTACCTGCCCAGCAGTGTGGTCAGCGAGGTCGGCGGCGACTGGTTCGACGTCGTGCCGCTGTCCTGCGGCCGGGTCGCCCTGGTGGTCGGCGACGTGATGGGCCACGGCATCCGGGCCGCCGCCACCATGGGCCAGCTGCGCACCGTCGCCCGCACGCTCGCCACCCTCGACATGCCGCCCGAGCAGGTCCTCACACGCCTGGACGAGACCGCCTCGGGCATCGGCGAGGGCCAGTTCGCCACCTGCATCTGCGCGGTATACGACCCGCTGGAGCGCACCGTCCAGGTCGCCTCGGCCGGCCACCTGCCGCCGATCTGGGTCGCCCCCGACGGCACCGCCAGCAGGGTCGAGGTGCCGCCCGGCGTGCCGCTGGGCGTCGGCGGGGTGGCCTTCGAGTCGATCGAGTTCACCCTGCCCGAGGGCGGCATGGTCACCCTCTACACCGACGGCCTGGTCGAGCGGCGCGGCCAGGACCTCGACGACGGCATCGACCTGCTGGCCGACACCCTCGCCGGGCCCGGCCGGACCCTGGAGGAGAACTGCGACGCCGTCCTCGGCGCACTGGTCACCGACGGCACCGAGGACGACATCGCGATGATCATGGCGCGGGTGCTGCCGCTGCCCGCCGACCGGATCGCCACCCTCCCGCTCACCGGCGGCGGCCGGCTGCCCGGCAAGGCCCGCCGCTTCACCCGCGCCACCCTGGACGCCTGGGGCCTGACCGCCCTCTCCGACTACGCCGAGCTGCTGGTCAGCGAGCTGGTCACGAACGCCCTGCTGCACGCCGACGCCCCGCGGCGGCTGCGGCTGTTCCGCGACCGGGTGCTCACCCTGGAGGTCTCCGACGCCGGCGGGGCGGCCCCGCAGCTGCGCCCCTTCGCCGAGCAGGACGAGGGCGGGCGCGGCATGTTCCTGGTCAGCGAGCTGGCCCAGCGCTGGGGCAGCCGGCTGACCAGGGACGGCAAGGTGGTCTGGGCCGAGCTGGAACTGCCGTTCGGGGCTGCTTAGTTCCCCGCGGGTCAGTCCCTGGTCAGTGCGCTTCCCCGGTCAGTGCGCGGCGAGCGGGTAGTGGTCGGAGAGGTCGGTGTAGGTGTAGCTCTTGCCCCAACTGCTCACCGTCCACGGCGCGCTGTGCGTGCGCAGGACCTGGTTGGTGTACTGCTGCGGGCGGGCGTGGTCGGCCCGGTAGAGCACGTAGTCCAGGTCCTCCTTGGGCTCGCCCGGGTAGCGGTAGGCGGCGATGGAGTTGTCGGCGGTGTCGAAGGAGTACGGCCAGCCCGTGCGGGCGGAGGCCGGCGCCAGGTTGGCGTTGTCCAGCAGGGACTGGTACTCGGAGCCGTGCGAGTCGATGTTGAGGTCACCGGCGAGCAGGATCGGCTCGTTCGCCGGGATCTGCTTGGCGTCCAGGAAGCCGCGCATGGCCGTGAGCTGCTTGGCCCGGATGGCGGCCGGCTGGCCGTTGGAGCAGCCCGAGTCGGTGGACTGCAGGTGGGTGCCGACCACGTGGGTGCGCTGGCCGTTCACGTTCAGGACGGCGTAGACGAAGCCCTTGTTCGAGAAGTAGTCCGAGCCGCAGGCGTCCTTGTAGACGTACTGCTCCTTGCGCAGGATCGGCCACTTGCTGAGCAGCGTCACGCCGCCGTCCTCGGGGGTGGTGGAGCTGTAGCTGCCGGAGGTCGCGTCCCAGCCGCTGGTGGAGCGGCCGACGACCGGGGTGTGGTACGGGTAGGCGGCCGAGGCCTTGGCGGTCAGGGCGTCGGAGGCCGCGTTGTCGAAGGCCTCCTCCAGGACGACCACGTCGTGGCCCTGGAAGAAGTCCGCCGAGGCGATCGCCTGCGCCCGGTGCTCCTGGCCCCAGTTGGGGTAGAGGGTCGTGCTCATCAGGAACGTGTTGTACGTGAGGACGTCCAGCGCGGGCGCGGTGACCGGGGCGCTCTCGGTCGTGGCGCCGGTGGCGGCCGTGGCGGGGGCGGTGGCGAGCGCGCCGAGCACGGCGGCGGCAGCGCAGGCGGCGGCGGCCTTGCGGAGGGACGACAGCGGCATTGGGGCTCCGTGAGGGTATGACGTGAACGCGACGGTCAGCGGATGGTGTACATCCAACGTCGCCGCCCGCACGGTGCACAAGACCGCGCAAGAGCATTCGGTGAACGCAGTTGAAACACTGTCACCGCCAAGAACGCGCGAACCCCACCACCCGCTGAGGGTGGTGGGGCTCGCGAGAGTTGTGCGCGTCAGACCTCGCCGAACTCGCCGGCTTGGACGGCGGCGACGAACGACGACCAGGCCTCGGCGGGGAAGACGAGGGCAGGACCCTCGGGGTCCTTGGAGTCACGGACGGGCGTCAGGCCAGGGAAGCCAGGAGCTACCTCTACGCAGTCACCGCCGTTATTGGAGTGGGAGGATTTGATCCAGGAAGCGCCGGACAGGTCTACGAGGTCGGTCATGATTGGAGTTCCTTTCGGGCCCTGCGGATCATCGCCTGGGATGCGGCCTGCGGCGGCGCTTCCACCAGCATCTGATCGTAGTCCCTCTCCCATCCTGCAACCGTTGTGCGAGACCGCTCAAGGTGGCCTCTCGCGGTCGATTCCGCATACCCCACGACTGTTTGGTCGGGGAGGTTCAGCAGGACCACCGGCAGTGTGAAGGACAGGTTCTCGCCGATGGCAAACGGCGCCACCTGCATCGTGATGTACGGGCGCTGAGCCAGTTCCTCAAGGTGGCGGAGCTGTTCAGCCATGACCTGCGGCCCGCCGATGGGGCGGAGGAGAACGCCTTCTTCGATCACTGCGTGAATCATCGGGGGAGTCTTTTGGGTGAGGATCTCCTGACGCAAGGACAGATAGTCGGTGCGTTCATCGGCCTCAGCGGGGGTGATCGTGCCGCGCCTGACGGCCGATTGTGCCAGTGCCCTTGCATAGGCAGGGGTTTGGAACAGCCCAGGAACGATGATCAGGCCGACCGTTCTCAGTCGGCGGCATCGTGCCTCAGCGTCGGCGAACTCGGCGAAGCCCTCAAGAAGCGCTGCGCGGCTGAATCGCCGCCACAACTCGTAGAACCGTTGGCCTGACTCGAACACCTCATCGGCCTTAACAGCCAGTGCCCGTGTTGGGGAACGCTTCCCGTTCTCGACATATGAGATGTGCGCGCCCGAGTACCCCAGGCGCTTGGCAGTTTCGGCCTGCGACCAGCGCCTTGCCCGTCGTGACCTGCGAAGCTCCTGGCCAAAGCGCACCTGCGGTGATGCTTGGGCGTCAACCTCGGCTTCAGCCATGATCCTTCGGCTCCTTCACACGACATTGCTGTCAAAGGTAAGACTCTGGCGATCGTAGTGGAGACCACGCCACCATGGCTACAGCAAGTGACACGCCAAGAGCGAAGCGCTACGGAGACCCCCATGCCCGAAAACCCGAAATCCGCGCTGCCCGACTTCGTCCGCAACGAGGTGGTGCGGGACCTGAAGCACCGTGACGACGACGGCAAGCCGAAGGAGGGGGTCTTCATGGAGATCCTCTGCGGGGCGGCCTTCCTGAGGCCGCTCGGCGGGGGGTGCGAGTGGACGACCAGGCCCGATCAGCTGCGACGGTGCGACCCCAGGGAGATCGCGCCGGGTACGGGGAGCAGCCCGCAGCGTCGGCCGATGTTCCCGGAGCCGGCGTGACCTCGGGGGAGATGCTGCTCGCCGGGCTGCACGTCAGCTCGTTGGCGGCCGGCGGCTTCACCGCTGTGGTCAACGGCTGCCGCGCCGCTGTCGGCCGAACCGCGAACCGGACCGACAAGCTCCCGCCACCGCGCCGCGAGTGCTCATCCCGCGCGGTGGCGGGGTTCAACGCCCGTCCGTGACAGGCAATCACGGACGGGCGCCGGCAGGCCTACCTCCCCTGCCGGCCGGCTCCGAGGGCACGTTGGCGCCAGACCCTCGCCGAGCCACACCGCTCCCCGTCGGCCACTCCGCCGACGGGGAGCGGCCGCCTCAATCACCGGTCAGTGGAGCCCAGATCTCCCCTGGTCGGAACCCCTGCCCCAGGGACAGTGAACCGTTGCCCAGTCAGCCGGCTGCCCGGGGCGGGCAGCCAGTTTGAACCAGCCCATCCGCACCACCGAACTGGAAGGGAGCACAACGTGAACACCATCATGACGTTGGCGCTGGACGTGCCCGGCACCGTAGAGCTGGAGCTGACCGACAAGTGTCAGATGTCGTGCGGGCACTGTCTCAGTGACTCCGGCCCGACCGTGCCGCACGGCGCGATGACCCTGGACGACTGGAAGGCGGTGATCGGTGAGTGCGCCGAACTTGGCGTCAAGGTCGTCCAGCTGATCGGCGGAGAGCCCACGACCTTTCCGGGCTGGGCGGACCTCGTCGACCACGCGCTGAGTCACGGACTCGGCGTCGAGGTCTTCTCCAACCTCTTTCACGTCACGGACAAGGGTTGGGCGGTCTTCTCGAAGCCGGGCGTCCGGCTGGCCACCTCGTACTACTCCGTCAACTCCGGGGAGCACGACAAGGTGACGAACAAGCCGGGCTCCCACGAGAAGACTCGGACCAACATCGTCAAGGCCGTCCGCCTCGGTATTCCGATCCGGGCCGGCGTCGTCCGCTGTCACGACGGGCAGCTGGAGAAGCTGGCCGTGGACGAGCTGCGGGCGCTGGGCGTCGAAACCGTCACCCTGGACAACGCACGCGCGGTTGGACGAGGCAGCGGCGGTACTGCGCCGACCATGGATGCCCTGTGCGGTAGGTGCGCGCTGGGGCGGCTGGCCGTTCTCCCCGACGGCGCCGTTGTCCCGTGTGTGCTCGGAAGGTTTCTGCCGACCGGCAACGTGCAGGATCCGGGCGGGCTCCGGAGCGTCCTCACCGGCCCCCGGTGGGCGGAGATCACCGCGAGCATCCCGCGCAAGGCCGCCATGGGTTGTCCGCCGAATGACTCCAACGACTGCAACCCGGCCAACACGGAGGCGTGCGCGCCGAAGTACGAGCTCGTCCCCGTGTCGCTCGGTGGCTGTCCGCCGAACGACAGCAACGACTGCAACCCCGCCAACACCGAGGCGTGCGCGCCGAAGTTCTGAAAGGCTCCCGAGGCATGACAAACATCCCATGGCAAGGACGGGCCGCCGATCTGGCCGCTCGGGCGACCGATCCGGACTCCCGATGGCGGAACCCGGTGGCTGGCATCCCCCGGCACGAACTGGTCCCCAGGTGGTGGGAGCCTGTCGAGGACGGCACTTGGCAGCTTCAGGTAGGGGAAGCGAACCCGGACTTGTGGCTCCAGCAGGCCTACGGGAACGAGTCCCTGGTGACCAGCGTGGGCGGGTTGCACGCGGACCATGCGAAGCCGGATGACCGCCCGACCGGGCTGCCCACGTCGTCGGCCACGCTCACGCCGCTCGTGGTCAAGATGCTGCGGCACGGCCGGATCGCCGCCGAGCACGACCTGCTGGACATCGGCACCGGCGCGGGCGGGTTGACCGCCATTGCCGCCACGCGGCTCGGTTCGGACCGCGTGACGAGCGTGGACATCGACGGGTACCTGGTCGACGCCGCGCGGGACCGCCTCGCAGGCATGGGGCTGAGCCCCCACTTCGTCACTCAGGACGCCACCGACGCCCTCCCGGGTGACTACGACCGGATCGTGGCCACCGTGTCCGCCCGCCCCGTTCCGGTCTCGTGGCTCCAGGCGCTTCGGCGCGGAGGACGGCTCGTCACCACCATCGCGGACACGGCGCTGATCCTGACGGCCTGGAAGACCCCGGACGGCGGAGCGACCGGAGTGATCGAGCGCGACTGGGCGGGCTTCATGACCACGCGCCACGGCTCCGCCTACCCGCCCGGCCTGGACGAGCTGTTCGAGACCGCCCGCGAAGCCGACGGGGAGAACGTCAAGCTCTTCCGGTACCCGGTCACCGACATCCGCAACAACTGGGAAGTCTGGTCGATGCTCACGATCAGCATCCCGGGCATCGAAGTCGACTTCGAGGAGACCCCCGAGGGCCGTACGGCCTGGCTCGCCCATCCGGACGGGTCGTGGGCACGGGCCGAGGCAACGAAGTTCGAGCCGCCGACCGTCCACCAGAGCGGCCCCCGTCGCCTGTGGTCGGAACTCGAATCCATCCGGAACTGGCGGGAGGTCGAAGGCGGCCTGCCGCTCTACGGCTGCCGCGCCGTCGTCACCCCGGACGGCGCGATCCACCTGTCCCGGGGCCGGTGGTCGGCCACCATCGGCTGACCGTAACCGGACGGCCCCGTCCGGCTTCTCCAGGGCGGGGCCCTGCCTGGAACGGTGTCATCGGCGGCGATGCGCGATCGCCACTGCCCGCCGTGGGCAGTGGGGCTCGGACAAGGTGCGCGTCAGACCTCGCCGAACTCGCCGGTCCGGATCGTGGCGATGAACGATGACCAGGTGTCGGCGGGGAAGACGAGGGCAGGACCCTCGGGGTCCTTGGAGTCGCGGACGGGAGCGAGGTTGGGGACGTCGGTGGCGACCTCCACGCAGTTGCCACCGTTGTTGGAGTACGAGGATGTGATCCAGGAAGCGCCGGACAGGTCTACGCGGTCGGTCATGACTGGAATTCCCTTCGGGCCCGATGATGAACTGTCAGGTGTCATAGGGCTACCCCGGAAGTCAGGCAGGCAGATGCTGGTGATCGCGCCGACCTGATCGGCGCTCAGCCCGCGTCGACTTCCGCCCTCCACATGGTGCGGAGTTGCGCCTCGACGTCGCCGGCCTGGCGGAGGCCCGCCTGGTAGGCCGGTTCCCAGGCCGCCAGGTCGCCCGTGTCCGAGCCGAAAGCGCGCACCGAGGCCGGATCGGGGCCGATGGTCACCACGGCGTCCGCCCCCACTGCCGCCAGCTGCTGGTTGAGCGGTTCCCGGGGGAACAGGTGGGCCATCGGCTCGACCACGACCAGCGTGCGGGCTCCAGCGGCGAGATCGGCGTTGGGGCCTGCGCGCAGCGCACCGTCCATGTACCGCCGGCCGTCGATGGCGACGGGCGGTGCGGCTCCGGGGAAGGCGCTGCTCGCCGCCACCGCGTGCACCAGCGGCACGCCGCTGTCGCGGTCCCACACCACGGGCTCACCGGTGGTGGCACAGACGGCGGCGATCAGCAGTCGTCGCTCCGGCCACGCGTCCGCACCGATCAGGGCGGCGCGCCCCGCGATCAGCGCCTCCTCGGCTCGGGGGTCGGTGCCGTCGAGCGCGAGGCGGCCGACGCGACGCCTCGCCTCGCCGGGTTCCAAGCCGCGGTCGCCGAGTACGGCGAACACCGCGCCCATCCGCTCGGGGTCAGGCTTGACCCGGTGAGCGGCCTGGCGAGCGGAGGAAGCGAGCCGCCCCGGGTCCTGTCCGGTGGCGAGCAGCGTTCCGACGATCGAGCCGGCTGACGTGCCGACGATCAGGTCGGCCTCGCCCAGATCCACGCCGTTGCGGCGCAATCCGTAGGCCAGTCCGGCTGTCCAGGCCGTGCCGACGTGACTTCCGGGGCCCAGGACGAGCGCTCGGTCGACGGTGTGCATGTGGTCTCCCCTCGTTATTGAAACAGTCGTACCATATAATCGCCAATGCCGTTTCAACTCCGATGCGCCGAAGGGAGATCCACCGTGGGGCGACCCGCCGACCCCGCCCGTCGCGAGCGCACGCTGGCTCGGGCGACCGACTACGTGCTGGCGCACGGCCTGGCCGGACTGAGCCTGCGACCACTGGCCGCAGCCCTCGACACCAGTCCACGGATGCTGCTCTACGACTTCGGCAGCAAGCAGGAGTTGGTCGCGGCGGTCCTCGCCGAGGCCCGTCGCCGGGGCGCGGTACGTCTGGCCGGGCACCCCGCGCCGATGAAGGGCTCCGTGCAGGAGCGGCTGCGGGGCATCTGGGTGTGGATGAGCGCGGACGAACGCGCGCCGTTCGTCCGGCTGTTCTTCGAGGTGCACGCCGATGGCCTGGTCCACCCCGAGAACTACCCCGGCCAGGCCGAGGCGATCACGGACTGGTTCGACACTCTCGGCGCCACCTTCCGGGACGTCTCCACCGGCCCTGACGACACCGTCACGCCCACGTTGGTCATGGCCGTCATCCGGGGTCTGCTGTTCGACCTCACGACCACCGGCGACCGCCGGCGCACCGACCGTGCGCTGGACCGCTTCGCTGAACTCCTCGGGCGGTGAACACGCGAGAGCGGTGAACGTGCGAGAGGCGTGACGGACGGGGCTGCGTGCGGTGACGGTGACGGTGACGGTGACGTCAGCGAGGCCGAGGAAGGCACCCGTGACGGTCCTGCCCCGCGCCGTATCCGGCAGCCGCCATGGCGATGCCGAGGACGGCCGGGACCGTGAGCGGAAGCGTCCAGTTGCCCGTGGTGTCGTGCAGGATCCCGAGGAGGAGGGGCCCGGCCGCCGCCACGAGGTAGCCGATGGACTGCGTCTTGCCGGCCGACGCGGCGGCTTCGCCGGAGCTGCCGGCGCGTTCGCTCCGGAAGGTCAGCGCGAGGACGAGGCACGCGCCGCCGCCCAGCCCGAGCAGGGTGCACGCCACGACGGACAGCGCGGGGGCGGACACCAGCACGGTGAAGCCACCGGCGGGAACGGCCGTGGCCGTTCCCGCCAGCGGGTGCGGAGGTGGGTGCGGAGGAGGAGGGCGGACCGGCTACAGCAGGTGCTGCGCCCGGAGGTCTGCCACGTACTTGGTGATCAGGTCCTGCGACAGGTGCGGGATGTCGTTCTCCTCGTTGAGGGCGGCGGCCCGGACCGCCGCGCGGAACCGGTCCGCCGGCAGGGCGGATCCGGGCAGCGGCTCCGACGGCGTGGAGAAGGCGTGCAGCAGGGGGAGCAGCGAGTGCTGCCGCTGGCGGTCGGGCAGAGCGCGCATGGAGCTCTCGAAGCGGTCGAGCCACTCGTCGTAGTCGTCGATGCGCGTCAGGGGGTGTCCGGCCGCCACCAGCCAGTCGACGAAGGTGTCGAGGGAGATTCCGTCCTCGTGCGGGTTCACGATGTTGAAGGTCCGGTACCCCTCCCGGGTGTCGTCGCCCAGCGCGGCGACGGCCTGCGCGGTGAAGTCCACGGGCAGCGCGTCGTAGTGCCCGTCGACGTCACCGGTGCCCCGGGCGTAGAAGCTGCCGGGGGCGATGCCGGTCGCCAGCAGGCTCAGCAGGAGGCGGGTGAACACGTCCGGGACGTTCAGCTGCCCCCGGTAGCGCGGGTGGGCGAGGATCAGGTTCGAGCGGAACACGGCGACCGGGAGGCCGAACGTGTCGTGCGCCTCGCGCAGCAGCACCTCGCCCGCCCACTTGCTGGCCGCGTAGCCGTTCGCGTAGCCGCTGCCGAGGTCGCGCGTCCCGCAGGCCGTGCGGATGTCCGCGTCCTCGTCGGCCGCGGCCTCGGAATCGAAGACGACGGCGACCGTCGACAGGTAGGTGAACTGTTTGGCCCTGGAGGTGACCGCGAGCCTGATCAGTTCGGCCGTGCCCAGCACGTTGGGGCCGAACAACTGGTCGTAGGGCAGGACGTGGTTGACGAGTGCCGCCGGGTGGACGATCAGGTCCACGGTGTCGGCCAGCCGCTGCCAGGTCTCCCGGTCGAGCCCGAGGTCGCTCTCCCCGACGTCGCCGGCGACCACCTCCAGGTGCTCGGCGGCCAGGCCGTGGTAGCGCCGGAGGAGCTCCGGGTCGCCGCTGTCGAAGGCCGCGTCGAGCCGCGCCCGGGCCGACTCGTCGGTGGCGCCGCGGACCACGCAGACCAGTGTGCCGCCGCGCTGCGCGACGCGCTCCAGCCATTCGAGGCACAGGAAGCGGCCCAGGTAGCCGTTGGCGCCGGTCAGCAGGACGGTCCGCGTCTCGGGCAGCGGGCCCCTCGGCCTGCCGGTCCGCGTCGGGGTCCCCGTGTCGAGGAACGCGTCCAGTGTCAGGTCGCCCGCCACGAGCCGCGTCGCGCCCGGTCCGTGGACCTGGTCGGCGGTCGGGCGCCGGTCGCCCGACGCGAGGGCGTTCTCGATGTGGTCGGCCACCCGCTGGAGCGTGTTGACCGGGTTGATGACGACGTCGACGGGGACGTCGACGCGATAGACCTCCTTGAGCAGTTGGGAGAACGACAGCGCGGAGAGGCTGTCGCCGCCGAGTTCGAGGAAGCGCGTCCCGGGGTGGACGTCGTCCTGCCGGTGTCCGAGCAGCGCGCGGGCGGCCTGGCACACGGTCTCCGGTACGGGCCGGGACGGGCCGACCTGGCGCAGTGCCCGGAGTTCGTCGCTCTCGCGCTCGGTCAGCTCGGCGTACAGGGCTTCGAGGCGCTCGCCGTAGCGCTTCGCCAGCGCGGGGCGCAGCAGCTTGCGCACGCCGGAGAGCAACCCGTTCTGCTGGCTGAACGGCTCGGTCTCGATGAGGAAGTCCCGTGGGATCTCGTACGAGTTGAGGCCCGCCTCGGTGGCGAGGCGGTGTAGGGACTCGCGCAGGAGCGACCTGAGACGCGGACCGTCCTCGGCGGCGAGGTCGAGCGCCTCCTGGGTGGGCACGATGACCGCGAGCAGGTAGGCGCGAGCGCTGTTGCCGTACACGAAGACCTGCCGGACGAGCGGACTGTCGGTGAAGAGGGCTTCCAGCCGGGAGGTGGCCACGAACTCGCCCTGCGACAGTTTGAGGACGTTGGAGCGGCGGTCGACGTAGACGAACTCGTCGGGGCCGGTGAGGGCCACGATGTCGCCCGTGCGGTAGAAGCCGTCCTCGTCGAAGACCTGGGCGGTGGCGTCCGGCTGCTGGAAGTAGCCGGGAACGAGGCGTTCCGACTTGACCAGGAGTTCGCCCCTGGGGTGCGGGGAATCGGTGCGGAAGTACCCCAGCTCGGGCACGTCCGCCAGCCGGTGGTCGGTCACCGGCGGGCGCAGCACCCGGCCGTCGAGCGAGACCAGCCCGGCTTCCGTCGACCCGTAGCCGTTGAACACCCTGATCTGCAGGCAGCTCTCCAGGAACGCCGCCAGCTCCGCGCTCATCGGGGCCGAGCCGTAGGTGGCCCACAGGAGGCGGCCGCCCAGGGTCTTCTCCCGCAGCTCCTCCTTCGCGCGGTCCGCCTGCCCGGCGGTGTCGCCCCCGACCTCGTCCGGCTCGTTCCGGCGGGCCGACTCGCTCCGGTAGCGCTGGAAGAGCATGTCGCAGATGCGGGGCACCAGGATGAACTCGGTGGGCCGGACCAGGGAGAGGTCCACGAAGAGGGTCGACAGGTCGCTCGACGCCACGAAGTGGGCGGTGCCCCCCTTGGCGAGCGTGCCGAACAGCACGCCCCGTCCCATCATGTGGCTCAGGGGCAGGTAGTTGAGCACGATGGACGGCTGCGTCCCCTGGCCGGGCACGAAGTCGATCCAGAAGTTCTTGACGAGACGCTCGGTGTACACGGCGCCCTTGGGGGTGCCAGTGCTCCCCGAGGTGTAGATCAGCGCGCTGAGCGTGTCGGCCGTCGAGCCCTCGGGGACCCGGGGGAGCGGTGGCAGGCTCCTGCCCCGCTCGATGACCGAGGCCAGCGTGTCCAGGGTGACGCCCCGGCCCTGGGTCGCCAGCCGTCCGCGCGCGGCGTCCAGCGCCTCCTGGTGGTCGGTGACCTCCGGGCGGTGGCCGAGCACGACGATCCTGCCCAGTGACGGGGCGTCCGCCGCGATCTGGAGCGCGACGTCCAGGTGCGCCACGTCCACCGCCAGCAGGCGTGGTCCGGTCTGCGCGACGACGGGGGCCAGGTGTTCCGCCGAGGCGCCGGCCTGGAGGGGGACGCTCACCGCGCCGGAGCGGACGCAGGCCAGATCCAGCACGGCGTACTCGGGGCTGGTGGAGCCGAGGACGGCGACGAAGTCGCCCGGGCCCACGGCGTGGTCGGGGTGGTGGCGCCACTCGGAGGCCACCGCGCCGACGCGTTCCCACAGTTCGCCGTAGGTGACGGTGTCGAACCGGTCCAGGAGGCGCAGGGTGGTGCGGCCGGTGTCCGGGTCGGTCACCGGCTCGGCGGCGCGCTCGCCCAGGGCGGGGCGGTCCGCGTACCCTTCCATCACCGTGGCCACGAGGTCGGCGAGCGGGAGGCCCGGCCGCCGGATCGCCTCGCTGACGGCGTCCAGGGGTGCGGCGGCACGGAACTGCGGATCCGTCGCGTACAGGTGGGCGGTGCGCTGGGCGGTGCGTGCGTCGAGGTCGTCGGCCGGGGGCGGTAAGACGGACATCGGTGTTCTCCTCTACGGCCTCGAAGGCCTGTGCAAGGGGTTGGCGGTCTTCATTTTTCGCCGAAGGCCCGTTCGGTGGAAGTGAGTTGAGCGCTCGTCGGCGTGCGGGGACTCCGTACGTGGCGGTCCTGCCCCGCACCGTATCCGGCGCCCGCCATGGCGGTGCCGAGGACAGCTACGGCTCATCGCTCCTCCGTCGCGGCTGGTGCCTGGACCCCGTGGTCGTGGGTGAGCCGGACGATCGCCGCCGCCGCGGTGCGGGCGCCGTTCTCGTCCTGGGCCTCGATCGCGTCGACGAGTCGCCGGTGCAGGTCGGCGTGCTCCTCGGCGGCGGTGGCGTCCCAGGGCAGGCCTCCCAGGGCGGAGGTGAGGGCCGTGCCGAGGTAGTCGTAGACCTCGATCAGGAGGTCGTTCCCGCTCGCCCGGACGACGGCCCGGTGGAACAGCGCGTCGACACTCATGGCCGCGGACCTGTCCTCGCCGGCGCAGGCCGCGTCGGCGTCGGTCAGCAGCTCCCTGAGCTGGTGCAGCTGGTCCTCGCTGCGCCGCAGGGCGGCGGCCCCCGAGGCGTACTCCTCGAGGACGGTGCGCAGTTCGAGGACGTTGTCCCGCCGGGCGGAACTCGCCCGCCGCACCATGACCGACTGGAGCTCGCTCGACGCGCGGACGTAGGTGCCGTCCCCGGCCCGGGGTTCCAGCAGGCCGAGGTGCACGAGCGCGCCGATCGCCTCGCGCAGCGTGCTGCGTCCGACCCCGAGCTCCTCGACGAGGACCTGCTCCGGCGGGATCCGCGTCCCCACCGGCCAGCCGCCCGCCTCGATGTGCGAGCGGAGGCTGTCCACGAGCTGCGCGGACAGGCTTGCCGTCCTGCGCGGTGTACTGATGCGGTTCATGGAGGCAGCCTATACAAACATCAGACATTTGAACATCGCATGTTTCTGGGCCTGGCCGCCCCGGTTCCAGCCGCCCGGCCCGCGATACGCCACCGGCGGGAACGGCCGTGGCCGTTCCCGCCGGTGGCAGGGGAGTCGGGCGTGCTTACGCGTCGACCTTCTCCGGCTTCTCCGGCTTCTCCGGAGCGGGCGCCTCGACCGCAGTGACCGGGGTGGCCGCGCTGGTCGGGGCGTCCAGGCCCCGCAGCAGCCGCCAGGCCATCGCGGCCGCGCCGATCAGCAGGACGGCGGCCAGCAGGCCGGCACTGTTCATGCCGTGCGTGAAGGACTCCCGGGCGCTCGCCAGCAGCGGCTCCGCGACGCCCTGCGGCAGTCCGTGCGCCGTCTCGACAGCCGCGCCCAGCGACTCGCCGGCCCGCGCCGCGGCCGCCGGGTCCGTCCCGGCCGGGACGACGAGCCCGCCGGCGTAGATCGAGCCGACCACCGAGCCGACCAGCGCGATGCCGAGTGCGGTGCCCAGCTCGTACGCGGTCTCCGAGACCGCCGAGGCCGCGCCGGCCTTGTCGGCGGGTGAGGCGCTCAGCACCAGGTCGGCGCCGAGCGTGTAGACCACGCCCTCCGCCGTCCCGACCAGCAGGAAGGAGGTGGCCAGCAACAGGTAGGTGGTGTCCTGCTGGAGCCAGCCGAGCACGCCCACGCCGAGGCCCATGGCGAGCAGGCAGCCGGTCAGCGCCGCCCGGGCGCCGGTGCGCCGCACCAGCCGGGCCGTCAGCAGACCGCCGACGACGGCGCCGACGAAGGCCGGCAGCTCGGCCAGGCCGGCCCGCAGCGGCTCGTAGCCGCGGACCAGCTGGAGGTACTGCGAGGTCACGAAGACCACCCCGGACAGGCCGATCAGGGCGATCAGCGAGGCCAGCACGGCGGCGGTGAACCGCCGGTCGCGGAACAGCCGCACGTCCAGCAGCGGGGTCTCCAGCCGCAGCTGGCGGCGGACGAAGACGGTCAGCGCGGTGACGCCCAGCACGAAGGCGACCGGGACGTCCCAGCGCGCCACGCCGTGCGCGGCGGCCTCCTTGATCGCGTAGACCGTGCCGATCACCCCGGCCATCGACAGGGCGACGCTCAGCACGTCCCAGCGGCCCGGGTTCGGGTCCTTGGACTCCGGCAGCAGCCAGGCGCCGAGCACCAGCAGCAGGAGCAGGATCGGGATGTTCAGCAGGAACACCGAACCCCACCAGAAGTGCTCCAGCAGCACCCCGCCGACCACCGGCCCGAGCGCGGCGCCGGCGGTGGCGGCCGCGCCCCAGATGCCGATCGCGGTGGCCCGCTCCCGGTCGTCCGGGAAGAGGCCGCGGATCAGCGACAGGGTCGAGGGCATGATCGTCGCGCCGGCGACGCCGAGCAGCGCGCGGGCCAGGATCAGCCAGCCGGCGCTGGGCGCGTAGGCGGCGAGCAGCGAGGCCGCGCCGAAGGCGGCCGCGCCGATCAGCAGCAGCTTCTTGCGGCCGATCCGGTCGCTGAGCGAGCCCATGCTGACCAGCAGGCCGGCCAGGACGAACGAGTAGGAGTCGCCGATCCAGAGCAGCTGGGTGCCGCTGGGCTCCAGCGTCTCGCTGATGGAGGGGATGGCGAGGGAGAGGACGGTCGCGTCGAGGGCGACCACGGTGACGGCCAGGACGAGGACGGCGAGGCCGGTCCAGCGCTGACGGGGGCTGGCAGAAACGGTACTGCTCATGCGCCCGCCTCGCTTCGCTCGGCAGGCGCTTCGCGCAATGCGCACCCGCTGATGATTCGTTCGCTTCGCTTGCTCATGGGATATCGGTTTCCGGTGTGCGGGCCGAAGGTGCTGTGGGCGGGGGAGTGGCGGCGTCCGGTCGGCGCAGCGCGCCGCCGAGGAACAGCTCGGCGAGCGAGAAGGCGGCGTCGCGCGGGGCGAGGCGGCCGTCCTGGATGGCCCAGCCGACGCCGGCCACCAGGTCGAAGAAGGCCTCGCTCAGCCAGGCGGCGCTCAGCTCGATGCGGAACGTGCCCTGCTGCTGGCCGCGCAGGAAGAGCGCGTGCAGTCGAACGATCTGGAGTTCCCAGAGGTCGTTGACGCTGTCGTCGTCGTAGAGCTGGTTCTCGCCGGCCAGGAAGGCGCAGAGCGTGGCGTCCGGGACGGCGGCGTCGACCAGGCGGCGCAGCGCGGCCTCGGCGTCGCCGTCCTCGACGGCGGCGGTGTCCAGGGCGGCGGCGAACCGGCGCAGGCCGAGCAGGCCGACCTCGCGGATCAGGGCCTCGCGCCCGGGGAAGAGCCGGTGCAGGGTGGCGCGGCTGATCCCGGCGGCGCGCGCGATCTCGTCCAGGTGGGCGGTCGGGCGGCGGGAGAGCACGCCGACGGCGGCTTCCAGGACGGTGTCGCGATCGGTGGCCATGAATCGAGTGTAGGTCATGTGAGACATGGATGTCTCAAAATTATGGTGGGGGTCTCGAATGAGGCGTTGATCGTCACAGCCGGGACAGCAAAAACCGGGAACGGCGGGTGCCGTCCCCGGTCGGGGTGCCGCTGTCGTGCGGCCGGTTCAACTCGGTCGGTTCAGCCCGGTCGGGCCGTGCGCCGCCCGGATCAGCTCTGGTTGTAGAACCCGGTCTCGTCGAGCGGGCGGTCGATCACCATGACCTCGACGTCGGCCGGGGTGAGCAGGAACACCCGGCGGGCGATCCGCTCGATGCCGCCCTGGGTGCCGAAGATCAGCCCGGAGGCGAAGTCCACCATCCGCTTGGCCTCGGCTTCGTTCATCTCGGTGAGGTCCATGACCACCGGGATGCTCGCCCGGATGTGCTCGCCCACCGTGCGGGCCGCCTCGAAACCGGTCGGCCGCAAGGAGACGATCTTCGCGGGCGCGGGGGCGGCCGGCATCGTCTCCTGATCGACCCACTCGTCCTCGTACACCGCGGCCGGGTAGTTTCCCGAGGGCATCAGCCACCCGTTGTGGTGCTCGTCGCGAAGTGCTCCCATGCCGCGCCTCCCTGCCTCGTCCCGTCCTGGTCCCCCGGGGTCGCGTGTCCTTTTTGACACGTCATCCACTCGTCGGAACTGTCCGAGTATCGCACTGTTCACCGGTCCCGTGCCCGCTCGCGGCCCCCGTACGAGTCGCGCCGCGACGGAAACCCGGGCGAACCCGGGCAACATCAGCGACGCGGCGGTGAGCCGTACGGTTGCGCGCGTAGACCATATCGGTCGTGGTCACCGAGCAATTGACCTTCTGTCAACAATGCGGAAACGATTTCACTCGCCGGTAGTGCCGTCCACCAGTTCGCGCAGAAGATCGGCGTGGCCGTTGTGCCGCGCGTACTCCTCGACCATGTGGACCAGGATCCAGCGCAGCGTCACCTCCTCGCCGCGGCGCAGCCGCTTGCCGACGGTGTCCAGCGACAGGCCGGCGCTCGCGCGGCGGGCGGTCTCGACCTCGGCGCGCCAGGTGGCGAAGTCCGCCGCGACGTCGGCGGTGTCCACGCCGTTGAAGTCGCCGTCCTCGTCGGCCTCGGTCCAGTAGTGGTTCTCGGTGTACTCGTCGCCGCGCAGGATGCTCTGGAACCAGTACTGCTCCACCTCGGCCATGTGCCGGACGAGGCCGAGCAGCGAGAGGGTGGACGGCGGGGCGGAGCGCAGCCGCAGCTGGTCGTCGGTCAGGCCCTCGCACTTGAGCGCGAGGGTGCTGCGGTGGTAGTCGAGCCAGGCGGTGAGCATGGCGGTCTCGTCGGCCGCCATCGGCGGGTCGACCCGCGGGGAGGGTTCGGTCATGCCGGTCATCCTGACGCCCGACGGCGGGTGGGCGCGAGCGAATTGTCGAGCGCCCCCCGAGTGCCTCGGAATCTCGGCCGGTCAGGGGGTCAGGCGGTCAGGCGGTCAGGCGGTCAGGCGCTCAGGCGGCCGGTGTGCGGCGCCGGGCGACCGCGGCCCGCCACAGCCCGACCACACTGCCCAGCACGAGCAGCACGATCATCCCGGCCGACACCAGGAAGGCCGCCGAGCCCGGCTCGCCCGCGCTGGCCGCCGCCGTCACGTACACCGCGGTGGTCGGCACCACGCCGATCGCGGTGGCGAACAGGAAGGGCGCGAAGCGGACCCCAGAGAAGGCCGCGCCGTAGTTGGCCGCCTGGAACGGCATGCCCGGCAGCAGCCGCAGCACCAGCACGCTGCGGAAGCCCTGCTCGGTGAAGCGCCGGTCCAGCGTGCCGAGCACCCGCCCGCGCAGGTACGGCCGCAGCGCCTCGCGCCCGAGGCCCCGGCCGAGCCCGAAGGCCATGGCCGCGCCCAGCGTGGTGCCGAGCACCGACAGCAGCACGCCCTGCTGGATGCCCAGCAGCAGCCCGGCGGCGGCGTTCAGTGCCGGCCGGGGGACGAAGGCGAGCGTGCCGACCGCGTACACGGTGGCGAACAGCGGCGCGAACCAGTACCCGGGCATCCGGTCGGCGAGGCCGCCGTTCAGCAGCGCCGTCGGGCTCCACAGCAGCAGCGACCCGGCCGCGGCGCCGAGCAGCACCACCAGCAGCGCGAACCGCCACCACGGCGAACGCGGCACGGGGCCGGACGGCGGCAGCTCGACGGCGGGCGGGGGCGTTGCGGGTGCGGGCAGGGGCGAGACGGGTGCGGGCACCGGCCGAGCCTAACCGGTGCCCGGTCGCGACCGTCGAGGGCGGTCGCGGTCAGCTGTACGGGGGCTTTTCCGGGTTGTAGTGCCAGAACTGGTTGTCGCCGCTGTGGAACTCCCACTGGATCACCGGGGTGCCGTCGGTCAGCGCGCCGCCCGAGACGTCCAGGACGAGGCCGCTGTAGCCGTTCACGATCCGGCGGGGCGTTCCGGGGTGGCTGGCCGGGGGGTCGCTCCAGCTCTGGTTGGCGCCGCCGTCGCAGGTCCACTGGTCGGCCTGGGTGCCCCAGGTGGTGCTGAAGGCCGGGATGTCCAGGCACTTGCCGCTGTTCAGGTTCACCCAGCCGCGGGCGCTCTGGGTCCACTGCTGGTTGGCGCCGCCGGTACAGGTCCAGATCCGGACCGGGGCGCCGTCGTCGGTGCGCCAGTCGGCGACCTCCAGGCACAGGTCGTTCGGGCCCGCGTACATGCCGGTGCGGATCTCGGCGGGCCCGAAGTCGGCGGCGGGGGTGGTCGTGGGGGTGGCCGCGGGGGCCGGCGGGGCGGTGAGCGCCACCGCGGCGGCGGCGAGGGCGGCCGTGGCGGCGGCGAGCCGCGCACGACGGGACAGGCGGGCCAGCCGGGAAATGCGGGACGGGTGGGACAGGCGGGACATCAGAGCGTCCTCCGGGGGGTCGCGGATGCGGAGCGGTCGGCGAGGAATCCCAGCAGACGTCGCCAGGAGTCCCGGGCCGCGTCCGAATATTCGACGGCGGAGAGCTCGAAGAAGTTGTGCGGCGCGCCCGGGTAGGTGACGAACTCGTGCGGGTTGCCGGCGGCGGTCAGGGCCGCGTCGAAGGCGTCGACGGCGGTGGGCGGGATGTGCTCGTCCGCGCCGCCCCAGAAGGCGAGGATCGGCGCGCTGAGGTCGGCCGCGAGCTGAGTGGGCCCCGGGGAGCCGTTGATCGCGTCGGGGTATCCGTAGAAGCCGACCGCGCCGGCCAGCCCGAACCAGGGCGCGGCGGCGCGGAAGGCCTGCCGGCCGCCGAAGCAGAAGCCGAGCGCGACCACCTCGGCCGGCCCGCTTGCGCGCAGCCGGGCGAGGCCGGCGGCGAGGTCGGCGTCCAGGCCTTCGGGGGTGAGGGCGAGCAGGTGGCGGAGCAGGCCGGGCAGGTCGCCGAATTCCTTCGGGCGGCTTTCCGGATCGGCTCCGGCGGTGCGGCCGTAATAGTCGACGACGAGCGCGGGGTGGCCCTGTTCGGCGAGCCGGGCGGCGGTCTGCCGGTAGAAGCCGGAAAGGCCCTTGTTGTCCGGCAGGACGAGGACGCCGACGCCGGTGGCCACCTCGGGGCGGGCCAGGAAGGCGGCGAACTCGGTGCCGTCCGCCGAGGTCAGGGTGAGCGCCGCAGCCTCGGCCAGGGGCCAGAGCGCGGGGGTGACGGCGGGCGGGGCGGCGTCGGGGTCGTAGCACACGGGGTTCACCTCACGGATCGCGAAACCGCCGGGCGCGGAATGCGCCCGGCGGTCGGCGATATTAGCGAGGAATTCCCCGGAATTCTCTAGATCATATCGCAGAGAGATCTTTTTTCGAAGTGCTTTCCGGTGACGTTGCGGTCACATTTTCGGCGCCGGATCCGGGGGAATTCCGTTCGGCCCGGCGCAGCGCCCCGGCGCTCAGCAGCAGAGCGAAGGCGAGCGCGGTGACCAGGCCGAAGGAGACGGTCAGCGAGGTCGCCTGGGCGAGGGCGCCGATGATCGCGGGCGCGACCAGGCCGGAGGTGTAGGTGACGGTGGCGACGCCCGCGATGGCCTGGCTGGGGTTGCTGCCGATCCGCCCGGCCGCCGCGAAGGCCAGCGGGACGGTGACCGCGATGCCGATGCCGATCAGGGCGAAGCCCGGGATGGCGAGCGCCGGACTGTCGGCGGCCACCACCAGCAGGCCGCCGACGGTGGCGACGGCGCCGCCGAGACGGGTGGTGCGCACGGCGCCGAGCCGGCGGACCACCGCGTCCCCGCACAGGCGGCTGACGGCCATGGTGAGCGAGAAGGCGGTGTAGGAGGCGGCCGCGACGGTGGCAGAGGCGCCGGTGACGTCCCGCAGGTAGACGCCGCTCCAGTCCATCGAGGCGCCTTCGGCGAAGACGGCGCAGAAGCCGACCAGTCCGATCACCAGCGAGCTGCGCGGCGGCAGTGCGAACCGCGGCGGCTCCTCCGCCCCCTCCGGCGCCCGCAGGTCGGGCAGGTTCCGGCAGACGGGCTGCGCGAGGACGAGCAGCACGAGCGCGGTGACGGCCAGCTGGAGCCGGGCGTCGAGGTCGAGGTGGGCGGCCAGGATGCCGAAGCCGGAGGCCAGCAGCCCGCCCGCGCTCCACATCCCGTGCAGTCCGGACATGATCGAGCGGCCGAGCCGCTGTTCGATCTCCACGCCCTGCGCGTTCATCGCGACGTCCGCCATCCCGGCCGAGGCGCCGTACGCGAGCAGCGCCACGCACAGCACCGGCAGCGAGGGGGCGAGCGCGGGCAGGGCGAGGGCCAGGCACCAGAGCGAGATCAGTCCGCGGACCGCCGCCCGCCCGCCGTAGCGGTGGACGAACCGGCCGGCCAGCGGCATCGCGAGGGAGGAGCCGATGGCGGGCATCACCAGGGCCAGGCCGAGCTGGCCGGGGGAGAGGTCGAGGCGGTCCTGGATCCACGGGATGCGGGTGACGAAACTGCCGCTGACGGCGCCGTGCACGCCGAAGACCAGGGCGATGCCGGCCCTGGCCCGGCGTGGGGAGGCCAGCGGCTCCAGTGAGTGTGCGGTCGTGCTCATCCGGCGTTCCCTCCCGGGTCGCGCAGGTGGGGCGGCGCGACGGTGCCCTGTGTGGGTGGTTGACGTGCTGGTGGGTGGTCTGACGTGCCTGAGGGTGGTCTACGTGCAGGCCGTTCGGTCCGCGCGGCGGCGACGGCCGTCCGGCGGATGGTTCGATAAAATTATCAGGAAGGGACCCTGATAGAAACACTCTGGAAGGATGAGCCGCCATGACCACCGCGCGCACGGCCACGCCGAGCACCGCCCGGGCGATCAACGACCGGCTGGCCCTCAACCTGCTCCTCGAACAGGGCCCCCTGACCGCGACCGAGCTGCGCGACCTCACCGGCCTCTCCCGGCCGACCGTCGCCGACCTGCTCGACCGCCTCCAGCGCACCGGCCTGGTCGCCGTCGTCGGCGAACGGGGCGAACAGCGGCGCGGCCCCAACGCCCGGCTCTACGCACTGGTCGCCTCCCGCGCCCACCTCGCCGCCTTCGACGTGCGCTCCGGCGGCGTCAGCCTGGTCGTCGCCGACCTCGCCGGGCGCACCCTCGCCAGCGCCGAGGTCCCGGTGCACGGCGACGGGACGCCCGACACCGCCGGGCACCTGGTGCGCACCCTGCTGGACACTGCGCGCGGCGTCGGCGTCGAACGGCTGCACACCGTCGCCGTCGGCGCCCCCGGGCTGGTCGACCCCGCCACCGGGCGCCTCAACAGCACCGGGAAGCTCCCCGCCTGGCACGCCGAACTGCTCGCCGAACTGCGCGGGCTGCCCGGCACCGAGGTGATCCTGGAGAACGAGGTCAACCTGGCCGGCCGGGCCGAGTACCGGATCGGCGCCGCCCGCGACCGCGACACCTTCGTGCTGCTCTGGCTCGGCCACGGCGTCGGCGCCGCCGTCGTCCTGGACGGCCGGCTGCGCCGGGGCTTCTCCGGCGGCACCGGCGAGATCGGCTTCCTGCCCGTCCCCGGCACCGGCGGCCTGCCCAGCGCCACCGGCTGCGACGGCGGCTTCCACAGCCTGGCCGGCAGCGCCGCCGTCTGCGAGCTCGCCCGCGCCCACGGACTGCCCGCCGGCGCGGCCGGGGACGCCCCCGCCGCCGAGGCGGCCGTCCGCGCCGCGCTGGACGCACTCGGCCCGGACGGGCCCGGCGGGCCGTTCCTGGACGAGCTGGCCGCGCGGATCGCGGTCGGCGCCGCCAGCATCTGCGTGGTCCTCGACCCGGGCTGCGTGGTGCTCGGCGGCGAGCTCGGCCGGGCCGGCGGCGCCGAACTGGCCGGCCGGGTCGAACGGCGGCTGGCCGAGCTGTCCCCGCTGCGCACCGAGGTCCGGCCCGGCACGGCGGGCGGCGGCGCGGTGCTGGCCGGGGCCGTCCTCACCGCCGGGGACGCGGTGCGCCGCGACCTCTTCGGCGAGTCCTGACCCGCCTCGCTTGGCGGCCCCGGCCGCCGGTACGGCAGGATGACGGCGACGGCCCGCCGCGCGTGCGGCGTCCCCGTTCCCGTCCCACGTTCCCCGAGTCAGTCCCCGGGGCAGTCCCCGAGTCAGTGTCAGGAGTCGCACATGGGCCAGTCCGAGGCGCCGGTCAACCCGTACCGCATCGGCGAAGCCGCGGCGCTGCTCGGGGTCAGTGCCGACACCATGCGGCGCTGGGTGGACGCGGGGCGGGTCGCGGCCGAGCGGGACGAGCACGGCCACCGGATCATCCCCGGCGTCGACCTCGCCGCCTTCGCCCGTGAGCTGGCCCGCCCGGAGAACGCCGAGGCCGAGGGCCGTCCGTCCTCGGCCCGCAACCGCTTCCCCGGGATCGTCACCCACGTGGTGCTCGGCGACGTCGCGGCCCAGGTGGAGGTCCAGGCAGGGCCCTTCCGGGTGGTGTCGCTGATCAGCCGGGAGTCGGCGGAGGAGCTGAACCTCGTCCCCGGCGCCCCCGCCACCGCGGTCATCAAGTCCACCAATGTGATGATCGAGCGGCGTTAGGTCCGGCCTGACCCGCACGGCACGCCCCACGGCACGCTCCACCGGGTGCCGCGCGCCGACGGCGCGTCGAGCCCCGCCCGAACCGGTTCCGAACGAGAGGCCCCGCCCGGGATGTCCCACCCGCATCTGCCGACCACCCAGAGCGCCGTCCGCGCGGTCGGGGAACCGGCCACCGACCGCCGCCGGGTGCTCGCCGTCGCGCACCGCGGCGACCCGTACCGCCACCGCGAGAACACCCTGCCCTCCGTCGAGTCAGCGCTCGCCGCCGGTGCCGACGCCGTCGAGGTGGACGTCCAGCTCACCCGCGACCGGGTGCCCGTCCTGCTGCACGACCGCACCCTGGAGCGCCTCTGGGGCGACCCGCGGTCGATCGGCCGGGTCACCACCGCGCAGCTCGACGAACTGCGCCGGGGGCCGCTCGCCGTCCCGACCCTCGCCGAGACGATCAAGGTCGTCGCTGCCGCCGGAGGCCCCCGGCTGCTCATCGACCTCGACGACCCCGGCCCCGTCGCCGCCACCTGGTCCGTCGTCAGCGACCTCGACGCCGAGGGGCTGGTCTCCTTCTGCGGCCCCGCCACCGCCATGCTCGCCGTCCGCGCGCTGGCGCCCGGCGCCGAGATCGCCCTCACCTGGAAGGAGCCCCGGCTGCCCGTCCGCGCCCTGCTCGACGACCTGCGCCCGCGCTACCTCAACCCGCCGTTCGGCCTGGTCACCCCCGAGTTCACCGCCGCCGCCGCGGACGCCGGGCTCGCCGTCTCCACCTGGACCGCCGACCTGCGCCGCACCATGCGCCGGCTGCGCGACAGCGGGGTCGCCTCCATCACCAGCAACCGGATCGGCGTGCTGCGCGCCGTCCTGGACGGCCGCCGCTGAGCGTGCCGACCGGCTGGACGGGGGCGACCGCTCCGGGTGGACGGGGCGGCCGCTTCGAGGCGAACTGAGGTCCGGCACTCGAATGTGTCCGCCAGGGCGCTTCGTCCGATGAGGTGAGCTCCACCGGCTGCTCTGTACGCGACGGACGGGGGCGGATTGAATCGGCTCCACCCTTGATCGGCCGGACGGCGGCGTGGCGGGTTCGCCGGGCAGCCCGGCGGCACGGGCACGCTGACGGATCGTCCGCCGGGACGGGGCGATTCGGACTCGTCGACGAGCCAGGCGGAGGTGGCCGTGCCCGAGGAGCACCCGGCCGGGGAGGGCCCGGCGGTGGAACCCCGGTTCGTGGGCGGGGCCGCGCCGGACCCCCGCAGGCCGTACCTGATGCTGCCGCCGGTGGTCCGGCAGGCGGCCGCCTGGTCGGCGGCGGTGATCCTGCTGCTCGCCCTCGCCTCGCTGCTGGTCTTCGCGCTGGTCGAGCTGCGGGCCGCGACCGTGCCGGTGGTGCTGGCGCTGCTGGGGGCCTCGCTGCTCTACCCGGCGGTGCCGTGGATGGTCCGGCGGGGCGTGAGTCGGGGGCTGGCCGCCGGGCTCACCTGCGTGCTGCTGGTCGCGGCCGTCTGCGGGGTGATCGCGCTGCTGGTCAACGCGCTGGTGCACAGCGCCCCGCAGATCGCCGAGTCCCTCCAGCAGGCGGGCAACCAGCTCGCCGCGTGGCTCGGCCCGACCGGGGAGAAGATCCGGCACGCGCTGGACAACGCCAAGGGGGAGACCAACTCGCTGGTCTCGACCGTCACCAACGGCGTGCTGTCCGGGCTGGGCCTGGCCACCCAGCTGATCGCCGGCGGCGTGCTGGCGCTCGCCCTGGTGTTCTTCTTCCTCCGCGACGGCCACCGCACCGGCGACACGATCCGCTCCTACCTGCCCGAGCGCAGCGCCGAGACCGTGATCGCCTGCGCCGAGCGGGCCTTCGACGCGATGGCCGGCTTCATGCGCGGCACCTCGCTGATCGCGCTGATCGACGCGACCTTCATCACCATCGGCCTGGTGGCGCTCGGCGTGCCCGGCGCGCCGGGGCTGGGCGCGCTGGTGTTCATGGGCGCCTACATCCCGTTCGTCGGGGCCTTCCTGTCCGGGGCGGTGTCCGTGCTGGTCGCGCTCGCCGACGGCGGGATCGGGACGGCGCTGTGGGCGCTCGGCGTGGTGATGGCGGTCCAGCTGTTCGAGGGCAACGTCCTCCAACCCCTCATCCAGAGCCGGACGGTGGAGCTGCACCCGGCCACCATCATGGTCGCGGTGGTGGCCGGCTCCGGGATCGCCGGCATCCTCGGGGCCCTGCTCGCCGTCCCGGTGTGCGCCGCCGGCGTGGGCATCGTCTCCGTCCTGCGCGGCGTCCCCGCCCCGCGGGCCGCCCGCCGCGCGGGGAACGGGGTGTAACCCGGTTGCCGGGGGAGGGGAGGGCGTGCGAGGATCGCTAATGCGACGGAAGTCGCAATAGCGAGGACGGGGGTTCGCATGGCACGGATCGCGGAGCTGATCGAGGTCGCCGAGGAGGGGGCCGGACCGTACGGGGTTGCCGTGGGGCCGGACGGGGGCGTGTGGTTCACGCTGGTGCACGCCGGGGAGATCGGACGGCTGGCGGCGGACGGCACGGTCGAGCGGTACGGCCTCGGGGCGCCGGAGTGCGGGCCCGCGGTGCTCACCGTCGGCCCGGACGGCGCGCTCTGGTTCACCCGGATGCGCGACCACCGGATCGGGCGGATCGACACCGACGGGAAGGCGTGCTCCTTCGCCGTCCCGACGGCGGGCGCCGGGCCGTACGGGATCGCGGCGGGGCCCGACGGGGCGCTCTGGTTCACCGAGCTGAACGCCGACCGGATCGGGCGGATCACCGTCGAGGGCGAGGTGACGGAGTACCCGCTGCCGCGGGCCGGGGCCTTCCCGTCGCTCATCACGGCCGGCCCGGACGGCGCGCTCTGGTGCACGCTCAACCAGGCGGACGCCGTCGCCCGGATCACCGTCGGGGGCGAGGTGGCCGTCCACCCGCTGCCGACCGGGGGCACCGCCCCGGTCGGGATCACCGCCGGGGCGGACGGCGCGCTCTGGTACGTCGGCATCGGCGGCGGGCTGGTCGGCCGGATCACCGTGGACGGCGAGGTCACCGAGTACCCGCTGGCCGACCGGGCGGCCCGGCCGCACGCGATCACCTGCGGCCCGGACGGCCGGCTCTGGTTCACCGAGTGGGGCGCCGGCCGGATCGGGGTGCTCGGCCCGGACGGGCTGCTCGACGGCTACCAACTGCCCGGCCCGGCCGCCGAGCCGCACGGCATCGCCGTCGGCCCGGACGGCGCGGTGTACGCGGCGCTGGAGCGTGGATCGATCGCGAGGTTGGCGCCGCGTCAGGGCTGACGGCGCAGCAGCTCCTCCAGGTCGGCCAGCAGGTCGAGGGCGGCGGCGCGGTCGGGCACCGCCGCCGGGGCCGGGGAACGCTCGGCGATGACCCGCAGGGCGGCGGCGGCCTGGCGGGCGAACAGGGCGAGCAGGTCCAGCTCGGGCAGGCTGGACCGGGCCTGCGGGGCCGGGTCCAGTACCTCCAGGACGCCCAGCACCCGGCTGCCGTGCGTCAGCGGCGCCGCCATCAGCGCGTTCGGGACGTACGCGGTGGACTCGGCGAAGGCCCGGTCGAAAGTGCGGTTCGCACCCAGGTCGTCGACCACCATCGGCTCGCCCGAGGCGGCGACCCAGCCCGCGATGCCGCTGCCCGCCGGGAAGCGGCGGCCCACCAGGGACTCCTCGCCGCGCCCCGAGACGGCCTGGAACACCAGTTCCCCGGCCGCCTCGTCGAGCAGGCAGACCGAGCCGGCCTCGGCGCCGAAGATCGCTCGGGCCACGTCCACCACGGACTGCAGCAGCTCGCGGGCCAGCGGGTCGACGGCGGGATCAGTGCTGAGGGTCATCGGGCGCCTCCGTGATGGGGGTGGACGGGGTGGGCTCGGTCGTCGAACTCCCGCCTGGGGGACGGTGAGGACCGGCACCGGGGCCGACCTGGACGTTGGCTGCGGTGAGGTAGAGCGCGCTCTTCAGCTGGAAGGTCGTCAGCCTCGGGTGGCCGGACAGGATGCGGGCGCACAGCCCGGCGACGTACGGGGTGGCGAAGCTGTTGCCGGTGGTGCGGATGGTGGAGCCGCCGAGCCAGGGGACCCGGACGTTCTGGCCGGGGGCGAAGAACTCGACCGGCGGCGCCGGGTTGTACAGGTGCAGGGCCGGGTCGTCCTCCTGGTGGCTGCCGACCGAGATGACCGAGGAGAACCGCCAGGGGTAGCTCTCCACCGGGGTGTTGTGGGCGGAGGCGACGATCGCGGTGCGGGCGAAGAAGGCGTCGTCGGCGATCGCGTGCAGCTCCTCCAGGAAGCGGGTCCGGGTGGTGGAGAGGCTGAGGTTGACGACGTCGAAGCCCTGCTCGACGGCCCAGCGCAGCCCGGTGATCAGCATGTCGCCGGTGCCGGTGAAGCGTTCGCCGAGCACCCGGACGCTGTACAGCTCGCAGTCCGGGGCGGTACGGCGGATGATGCCCGCGCAGGCGGTGCCGTGGCCGCAGGTGTCGCCGGTGCGGTCGGGGCGGACCACCAGCTCCCGGGTCGTCGGGTCCTTGACGACCACCCAGGAGCCGTTCAGCGGGCCGACCAGCGGGTGGTCCGGCTCGATGCCGGAGTCCACGACGCACACCCGCACGCCCTTGCCGGTGCCCCCGCCGCCGGTGCCCCCGCCGTCGAGGGCGCCGTCGGGGCCGGCGCTGCCGTGGGCGGTGGTGTCGTGGGCGGTGGTGTCGGCGAGCACCGGCAGGTCCGCGGCGGTCCGGCCGCGCAGGCTCCAGGTGAGGCCGGCCGGGCCGCTCACCGGGCGCCCCCGAGCCGCTCGGCCCGGCGCACGCCCGGCAGGTGGCCCTTGGCGGCGAAGCGGTCCCGGGCGGTGCCGGCCGCCACG
The DNA here is from genome assembly GCF_056435345.1 of Kitasatospora sp. NPDC043950. Lineage (NCBI taxonomy): Bacteria > Bacillati > Actinomycetota > Actinomycetes > Kitasatosporales > Streptomycetaceae > Kitasatospora > Kitasatospora sp. NPDC043950. The sequence goes on along the minus strand of NZ_JBWKER010000010.1, from coordinate 3,839 downwards.
GCGGCCTCGGCCCGCCGGTCGAGCAGCAGCAGCGCATGGGCGCGGTCCAGCGCGGTGAGCGCCTGGAGCAGCAGCGACTCGGTGGCCTCGGCGGCCTGTGCGGCGGCCGCGGTCAGCTCCAGCGCCGGGTCGGCCTCGCCCCGGGAGGCGGCGAGCCGGCCGCGCAGCGCGTCCAGCTCGATCGCCAGCACCGGCGGCAGCGCGGCCGTGGCGTCGACGCCGTCCAGGTGGCGGGCGGCCGGCCCCGGGCGGTCGGCGTCCAGCAGGGCGCGGGCGGTGGTGAGGGCGAGCCGGGGCAGCGGGGCGGAGTTGCCCAGCCGACGGGCGACCTCGGCGGCGTCGGCGAGCAGGTCCAGCGCCTGCGCGGTCTGGCCGGTGGCCGCCGCGGCCTGGGCGGTCAGGGCCGGCAGCGAGATCATCGCGTCGGCCAGCGACAGCTCGCCCGCCAGGCCGTTGGCCTCGGCCAGCAGCAGTTCGGCCTCGCCGGGCCGGTCGCGCAGGGCGAGCAGGACGGCCAGCGGGCCGTTGAGCGCGACCCGCACCGTCCGGTGGCCGGCGCCGTGCCCGGCCAGCAGGGCCCGCAGCCGGAAGACGGCGTTCGGGACGGGCTCGGGGCCCGCCAGCAGCGAGGCGGCCAGCGCGGCCAGCACGGCGGCCCGGTCCAGCTCGGCGTCGGTGCGGGCGGCGTGGTCGAGGGCGTCGTCCAGCAGCCGTTCCGCCTCGGTGTGCCGGCCCGCCAGCAGGTGCTCCTCGGCCAGGCGCAGCCCGGCCCGGGCCTGGCCGAGGTCGTCCCGCAGGTCGATGAAGAGCGGGAGGACGGCGCGGGCGGTGGCGGCAGGTTGCTCCGGGCCGGGCGGTAGACCGCGCGCGGCCAGCGCGAGCCGGGCGTGCGCGGCGTCCAGCGGATCGGCGGCCGAGTCGCGGACCTGCGCCAGGACGGGCAGGGCCTCGTCGGCCCGGCCGAGCGCCAGCCGGGCCTCGCCGAGGCGGCGCAGCGCCGGGCCGGCGGTGCGCTCGTTCGGGTAGTGCAGCCGGACGGCGCGCTCCAGCAGGTCGGTGGCGGCGGGCAGGTCGGCGTGGGCGAGCGCCTGGGCGCCGGCCACGCCGAGGGCGGCGGCCGCGCGGGTGCGCAGGGCGTCCGTCCGGGCGTCCAGCAGGCCGAGTTCGAGCCGGTAGCGGTGGGCGCGCTCCAGGTGGCCGCCGACGGCGGCGTCCCCGGCGGCGCGGACGGCCGGCAGGTCGGCGGCGCGTTCGTGGCGCTCGGCGCGGGCCCGCTTGGACATCGACTGGTAGACCGACTCCTGGACCAGGCCGCTGCTGAACCGGAAGCTGGTGCCGGCCGGTTCGACCAGGCGGCGCTCGGTCAGCCGGGCCAGCGCGGCGTGCAGCCGAGGCGGGGTGTCGTCGCCCGCGGGCAGGCCGGGGAGGCCGTCGAACGGGCCGGTGAAGACGTCGTCCTCCGGGTCGGCGAAGGCGTCGTGGTCGGCGCCGCCGTGGGCGAGCTGGGCGAGTTCGGCGGCGGAGAAGGCACGGCCGAGCACGGCGGCCAGGTCCAGGGTGGTGCGCTCGTCGCGCTCCAGGTCGTCGATCCGCGCGCTGAGCAGCGCCCGGCCCGTGGGCGGGAGTTCGTCGGCGAGCGCGGGGCCGTCCGCCTCGGTGAGGGCGGCCAGCAGCTCCTCCAGGTGCAGCGGGTTGCCCTCGGCGCGCTCCAGCAGCCGGGTCGGCACCGCGTCCTGGTGGGCACTCAGCTCCGTCAACTGAGCGGCCAGAAGCGCCGATTCGTCCCAGGACAGGCCGCCGACCGGCAGCCCCGGCAGCTCCGGGCGGGAGGCCGGCAGCTCCGGCCGGGCCAGGCACAGCAGCAGCACCGGGGCCTGGCCGAGGGCGGCGACCAGCCGCTCGACGGCGTCCAGCAGCACCGGGCCGGCCCACTGGCAGTCGTCCAGGACCAGCACGGCCGGGCGCTCGACGGTCCGCCCGCGCAGGATCGCGGCCAGCCGGTCCAGGGACTGTTCGGCGCTCACCCCGGGCGCGGTGGCCTGCGCCAGCCGGTCCAGCGCCTCGGCGGGCGCGGGCGTCCCCGGGCCGCCGAGCAGGGCCCCGACGGCCTCCGCGAGCGGGGTCAGGACGCCCTGCTCGCCGTAGCTGCGGCAGCGGCCGGTGCCGCAGCGCGCGGTGTGCCGGCCCGTCCGCTCCTGCCACTCGCGCACCAGCCGGGTCTTGCCGATCCCGGCCTCGCCGACGACCAGCAGCAGTTCGGCGCCCTGACCGCCGGCCACCCGGGCCAGTGCGGCGTCCAGCTGGGCGAGTTCGCGCTCCCGCCCGACCAGCGGGACGTCGAAGCGGCGCAGCAGCTCGGGGTCGTCCTCGTCCAGCCCGACCAGGCGGTACGCGGTGACGGGCTCGGCCTTGCCCTTGAGCCGCAGCGGGCCGACCTCGTGCACCTGGGCGGCCGGCCCCGCCGCGCGCAGGGTCTGCGGGCCGATCAGCACCTGGCCGGGGGCGGCCTGGGTCTGGAGCCGGGCGGCGATGTTCACGGTCTCGCCGGAGATCAGGGCCTGGCGCGCGGAGGCGTCCGAACCCGCCACCACCTGGCCGGTGTTGACACCGATCCGGACGTCCAGGCGGACCCCGAGGGTGGCGTCCAGCTCGGTGTTGAGGTCCTCCAGGTCCTCCAGCATGGCGAGCGCGGCGGCCAGCGCCCGGTGGGCGTCGTCCTCGCGGATCACCGGGACGCCGAACACCGCCATCACCGCGTCCCCGATGAACTTCTCCAAGGTGCCGCCGTGCGCCTCGATCTGACGGTGCATCCGTTCGAAGTAGCGCAGGATCACCTCGCGCAGCGTCTCCGGGTCGAGCGTGCCGGACAGGGCGGTGGAGTCGACCAGGTCGCAGAAGACCACCGTCACCAGCTTGCGCTCCTCGGCGGCCAGGTCGAGGGCGGCGGCCCGGGGGGTGCCGCAGGCGGGGCAGAACTGGTCGTTCGTGCTGGCGAGTTGGGCGCAGAGCGGGCAGGGCATGGTGGCAGTCCTTCGCTAGTCCTTCGCGGTGCGGGGAGTGCATCGGGGTGTGCGTGGAGTCGGGGGAGTGCGTGGGGGCGGGGGAGCGCGTGGGGTCGGGGGAGTGCATGAGGCTGGAGAGTGCGCGGGGTCGGGGTGCGCATGGAGCCGGGGTGGGCGTGGTCGGAGCCGGGCGTGCGGGCGTGCCGGGCCAGGCTCCCCGGCCCGGCTTCGGGCCCGGTTCGCGGCCGCCTTGCCGGCGGTATGGCCGCAGCCCGGAGCGGGTGCGCAGCGCCGCCGGGCGGGCTCGGCGGGCCGGGAGGCGCCGCCGCCGGCGCCCCGACCTGCGGCCATACCGGTGCCGTACCGGTTCGCAGGCCGTGCGAAGCCCCGCCTGCCTACCGTCTTCACCACGGCGGGCCACCACCCGTCGAACCCCCACCGATCAACCCAGTGAAGGGAGTTCAGCCATGGCCGAGAACATCGACCCGATCGTCGGCGAGGACAGCGAGGAGGCCCCCGAGGTCGAGGCGCACGCCGCCAACGTCCTGGACCTCCAGGCGATGAAGGTCCTTCAGGAGGCCTCCGACGGCAGCTGCTTCAGCCTGATCAGCTACGTCAGCTCCGCCGAGACCTCCGCCTGACCGGCGGCAGGTCAGCGGTGTCCGGCGCGGGGGCGGGCGCACCACCGCCCCCGGCCGCCGGGCAGTGATTGGCTTCCGGGGCGGTCCCGGCGGGGTGGGACCCCCCCCGACCAAGCCCCCCCCCCCCCCCGGAAGGCGGGACGGGAGGGGTGCGTCTTGGCGCTTTCCGACGAGGAGTCCTGGTAGACGATGTCTG
>NZ_JBWKER010000009.1:0-178050 GCF_056435345.1 Kitasatospora sp. NPDC043950 | reverse complement strand
CTGATCCACCCCGAAGGGCTTCACCGTTCGACTTGCATGTGTTAAGCACGCCGCCAGCGTTCGTCCTGAGCCAGGATCAAACTCTCCGTGAATGTCTACCCGCAGTGCTTAATTAAAAGCGTCGGGCGGCACCCGCGTTGAGCGGCACGGCAACCACCGGAATAGGGCGGTCCCGCGCACTGCGTCCTCGCTAGTGTTTTACTTCAAAAGGAATCTCCAACCCCGATCAAACGATCGAGGCCGGGGATGTCAACATATCTGGCGTTGACTTTTGGCACGCTGTTGAGTTCTCAAGGAACGGACACTTCCTTCGGACCGCCTTCCAGCGGGCCCTCCGGGCGCTTCGTTCTTTCGTGTTTCAAGCTTATCAGATGTTTTCCGCTCCGTTTTCCGGAGTTTCATTCATCGGAATTCGCTTTCCGCTTGCCCCCGCTCTCTCGCGGCGACTCCGGAACTGTACGGGGACAGGACCGCCACATGCAAATCGCCCCCGCCCGGGGTCCCGGGCAGGGGCGATCCGATGTTCAGGCGCCGTCAGACGCGGCCCATCTCCTCGGCGATGGCCGCCACGAAGCCGTCGATGTCGGCCTCCGTGGTGTCGTACGAGCACATCCAGCGCACCTCGCCGGTGTGCTCGTTCCAGAAGTAGAAGCGGTAGTGCTTCTGAAGCCGCTCGCTCACCTCGCGCGGGAGGATCGCGAACACCGCGTTCGCCTGGACCGGGCGCACGATCTCGACGCCGTCGATCCCGCGAACGGCCGCCTCCAGCCGGCTGGCCATCGCATTGGCGTGCCCGGCATTGCGCAGATAGAGGTCGCCGGAGAGCAGCGCCTCGAACTGGACGGAGAGGAAGCGCATCTTCGAGGCGAGCTGCATCGAGGTCTTGCGCAGGAACTTGATGTTCCGCACCCGCTCGGGGTTGAGCACCACCACGACCTCGCCGAACAGCAGGCCGTTCTTCGTACCGCCGAAGGACAGCACGTCGACGCCCACGTCCGTGGTGAAGGCGCGCAGCGGCAGGCCGAGCGCTGCGGCGGCGTTGGCCAGGCGGGAGCCGTCGACGTGGACGAGCATGCCGAGCTGGTGGGCGTGCTCGGTGATCGCACGGATCTCGTCGGCGGTGTAGAGGGTGCCGAGCTCGGTGCTCTGGGTGATGGAGACCGCGAGCGGCTGCGCGCGGTGCTCGTCGCCGAAGCCCCAGGCCTGCTGGTCGAGCAGCTCGGGGGTGAGCTTGCCGTCCGGGGTGGGGACGGTGAGCAGCTTGATGCCGCCCATCTTCTCCGGGGCGCCGCCCTCGTCCACGTTGATGTGGGCGGATTCGGCGGCGACCACGGCACCCCAGCGCGGGAGCAGCGCCTGGAGGGCGACCACGTTGGCGCCGGTGCCGTTGAAGACGGGGTGGGCCTCGGCCTTGTCGCCGAAGTGGCGGCGGAAGACGTCCTGGAGGTGGGCCGTGTAGTCGTCCTCGCCGTAGGCGATCTGGTGGCCGCCGTTGGCGAGGGCTATCGCGGCGAGGATCTCCGGGTGCACGCCGGCGTAGTTGTCGCTGGCGAAGCCGCGGACGGCGGGGTCGTGCCGCCGTACCGCGTCCGTACGGGTGAGGTCGGTCATCGGGCTGTCAGCCACAGGTGCTGTCCGTTCAGTTCTGCTGCGGGGCGGTCCCAGAGGCCCGCCAGGTGTCCGGCGAGGTCGGCGGTGTCGGTGAAGCCGGCGAACTTCGCCTCCGGCTTCTCGGCCCGCATTTCGGGGCTGACCAGCGCCTTGATGACCAGGATCGCAGCCGCTGCGGTGGGCTCGCCGTCGGGGGCGGTGGTCTCCTTCTTGAAGGAGTCCGCCATGGCGAGGGTCCAGGCCTCGGTGGCAGCCTTGGCGGCCGCGTAGGCGGCGCCGCCGGCGGTGGGCTTGTGCGCGGCGGCGGCGGAGATCATCGCGTAGCGGCCGGCGGAGCTGCGGACCAGGGCGGGCTGGAAGGCCAGCGAGGTGTGCTGGAGGGTGCGCACGACGGTGTCGTGCAGGAAGTCCCAGTCGTCCAGGCGGGTGTCGAAGAAGGTCTTGCTGCCGCGCCAGCCGCCGACCAGGTGGAACAGACCGTCGACATGGCCGTGCTCGGCCTCCAGGTGGTCGGCCCAGTCGTGGACCTCCTGCGGGTCGAGCAGGTCGATCACCTGTCCGCTGACCTTGGCCCCGCGCACGGCGATGCGGGTGGCGTCCAGCGCGGATTCGAGGCGCTGGGCGTCGATGTCGGCACCGATCACGGTGGCGCCGTCGGCGGTGAGGCGGCGCAGCACCGCCTGGCCGGCCGGGCCGCTGGCTCCGGCGACGGCGATGACCTTGCCGGTCAGCGGGGACTTGGTGGTCGTGGTCACGCGGCGGCTCCCTGGATACCGGTGCCGGTGATGCCGGCGGTGGCGGCGATGACGCCGCCGAGCTTCTTGGACAGGGCCTCGTAGAACATGCTCAGCGGGAACTCGTCCGGGAGCACCGCGTCGCACAGCGCCTTGTTGAGGGCCTTGCCATCGGTGATGTCGAGCGGCAGCGCCTCGGAGCCCTTCGCCCAGGTGGAGGCGGGGTGCGGGGTGAGGTAGCGGGAGACCAGCTGGTAGGCGGCGATCCAGTGGGCCGGCTTGGGCCGGTCGATGCCGTCGCGGTAGAGGGTCTCGATCTCGGCGCAGAGCGCGTTGGTGACCTGCGGGGCCCGGTCCCAGTCGATGCTGAGGCGGTTGTCGCGCCAGCGCAGCGCGTCGTGCTTGTGCAGGTAGGCGAAGAGCAACTGGCCGCCCATGCCGTCGTAGTTGCGGACGCGGTCGCCGCTGACCGGGAAGCGGAACAGGCGGTCGAAGAGGATCGCGTACTGGACGTCGCGGGCGTGCGTGTTGCCCTCGGCCTCCAGTTTCACCGCCTCCTTGAAGGTGGTGAGGTCGCAGCGGAGCTCCTCCAGGCCGTACATCCAGAACGGGCTGCGCTGCTTGATCATGAAGGGGTCGAACGGCAGGTCGCCGTGGCTGTGGGTGCGGTCGTGGACGAGGTCCCACAGGACGAAGGTCTCCTGCGCGCGGTCCTGGTCCTTGAGCAGGCCCTCGGCGTCGGCCGGGATCTCCAGGCCGAGCTGCTCGACGGCGCTGGTGGTGACGGCGCGGAAGCGGGCGGCCTCGCGGTCGCAGAAGATGCCGCCCCAGGTGAAACGTTCCGGCGCCTTGCGCACGGCCACCGTCTCGGGGAAGAGGACGGCGGAGTTGGTGTCGTAGCCGGCCGTGAAGTCGGTGAAGGTGATCGGCACGAACATCGGGTTGTCGAAGCGGGTCCGCTCCAGCTCGGCCAGCCAGTCGGGCCACACGACGCTCAGCAGGACGGCTTCCAGGTTGCGGTCCGGGTTGCCGTTCTGCGTGTACATCGGGAAGACGACGAGGTGCTCCAGGCCGTCCTCGCGCTGGTCGGCGGGGTGGAAGGCGAGCAGCGAGTCCAGGAAGTCGGGCTCCCGGTAGCCGGTGTCGGCCCACTTGGCCAGGTCCGCGTCGACGGCGGCCAGGTAGGCGGCGTCGTGCGGGAACAGCGGGGCGAGCTCCTCGACGGCGCCGCGGACAGTGGCCAGCAGCGGGTCGACGGTGTGCCGCTGGACGGCGGACAGGTCGATCGAACCGTCCTTGGACTGCAGCGGGCGCAGCGTCTCGACGGCCTCCTTCAGGCGCAGCCAGGCCGGGTGGCCGGCGAGGGTCGAGACCGGGGCGTCGGCCGCCGCAGCGAGCCTTGGCGAAAGATTCTGCATCGGGGACTCACTTCGACAGGAGTTATTTCAACGGAGACACCATAAGTACGAAAGGTTCTCCTGTTCAAGGGGGTCGCGACCGACAAAGCTTCGGCGTGGCTCCGCCGAGACCCTGGTGGGGCCACGGGGCGCGGGCCCGTCGGCCGGGCGTCCGCCATGTGGACAGGGATCTGGATGTTCTGGACAGACGCACTGTCGGAATGCGAACCTCCCGCCATGCTCCCGGCGGTGATCACGGTGACCGAGTGCCACATCGGCCTTTTCCGGGCGCCCTCTTGTTGTCACGCCTGCTGTCGCGTGCGCGGCCTCTGCCGCCGCTGTCGCTGATCCGGCTCGGAGGGCGCCGCGGACGCGGGCCCGTACGCCGACCATGCCGTGTGTGTTCCGGCGCCGCCACCGGGGGGAAGTGACCCGCCGGGCCCGCGGCCGGCCCCGGCCCGCCCGTCGCCTCCCCTGTCCCCCCCCCCCCCCGGCCCCTGCCTCCTCCCTGTCCCGCCCGGCCCTTCCTCACTGGAGCCCTGCCATGACCATCCGCAAGCCGTCCGCCGCACTGCCCCTCGCCGCACTGCTCGCCGTGGCCGCCGCGCTGACCGCGTGCGCGCCGCAGGACGCCAAGTCAGACGGGGCCGCCGCCTCGGGCTCCTCGGGTGCGGCCGGTACCGCCGCGGGCTGCGCGCCGGGAGCGCTGGCGACCCGGACGGCGGGGACGCTGACCGTCGGCACCGACAAGCCCGCGTACGACCCGTGGTTCACCGAGGACAAGCCGGAGAACGGCAAGGGGTTCGAGTCCGCCGTGGCCTTCGCGGTGGCGGAGAAGCTGGGCTACCCCAAGGAGAAGGTCAGCTGGGTGGTCGCGCCGTTCGGCAAGGCCACCTCGCCCGGGGCCAAGGACTTCGACTTCGACGTCAACCAGGTGTCCATCAGTGACGAGCGCAAGCAGGCCGTCGACTTCTCCTCCGGCTACTACGACGTGCGCCAGGCCGTGATCGCGCTGAAGAACTCCAAGGCGGCGGGCGCGAAGAGCATCGCCGACCTGAAGGGCGCCAAGCTGGGCGCACAGGTCGGCACCACCAGCCTCGACACCATCACCGACACGATCAAGCCGAGCGTCCAGCCGGCCGTGTTCGACTCCAACGACCTCGCGAAGGCCGCGCTGAAGAACGGCCAGGTCGAGGCGCTCGTGGTGGATCTGCCGACGGCCTTCTACATCACCGGCGCCGAGGTGCCGGAGGCGCAGGTGGTCGGCCAGTTCGCGGGGGCCACGCAGGGCGAACAGTTCGGCCTGGTGCTGGACAAGGGCTCGAAGCTGACCGGCTGCGTGTCGCAGGCGGTGGACGCGCTGCGCTCCGACGGCACGCTCGCGAGGCTGGAGAAGCAGTGGCTCTCCGACGCCGTCTCGGCACCGGTGCTCAAGTGAGCGGCGACGCGGTGGCGGCCGGTCCGGCGTCGGTCGCCAAGGGCCGGGACGGGAAGGGCCGCGCCGGGAAGGGGCTCGAAGGGGGTGACCTCGACGGGGAGGGCCTCGACGGCGGCGGGGGCAAGGGGGACGACGACGGCTACCGTCCGTCCGAACGGCGGCTGGCGCACGAGGCGTACCGGCGCGGCCGGGCCCGCCGGTCGGCGCTGATGGCCGCCGGGTCGACCCTGGCGACGGCGGTCGCGCTCTACCTGCTGGTCGTCAACTCCCCCGGCTGGGAGGTGACTCGGAAGACCTTCTTCAACGCCGACTACGCCCGCCAGGCGCTGCCCGAGGTACTGAAGGGGCTGCGGCTCAACCTGGAGCTGATGCTCGGCTGCGGCGCCCTGATCCTGGTGTTCGGCCTGCTGCTCGCGGTGCTGCGGACGCTGCGCGGGCCGGTGTTCCTGCCGGTGCGGCTGCTGGCCACCGCGTACGTGGACTTCTTCCTCGGGCTGCCGATGATCATCTGCCTGCTGGTGATGATCACCGGGGTGCCGGCGCTGCGGCTCGGCGGGGTGACCACCGATCCGCTGGTGCTCGGCGGGGCGGCGCTGGTGCTGACGTACTCCGCCTACGTGTCGGAGGTGTTCCGCTCCGGCATCGAGTCGGTGCACCCCAGCCAGCGGGCCGCGGCCCGGTCGCTCGGGCTCACCAACGCGCAGGCGATGCGGTACGTGGTGCTCCCGCAGGCCGTGCGGCGGGTGGTGCCGCCGCTGCTGAACAACCTGGTCAGCCTGCAGAAGGACACCGGGCTGGTGTCGATCGGCGGGGCGATCGACGCGGTGTACGCGGCCAAGATCATCGCGGCCCGGTCGTTCAACTTCACGCCGTACCTGGTGGCGGGACTGGTGTTCATCGTGCTGACCATTCCGCTGACGCGGTTCGCCGACTGGCTGACCGCACGGACGAACCGTCGGCAGTTCCAGGGAGGTGCGGTGTGAGCGGGGACGTGCTCCGACTGGAGTCCGTGCGCAAGACCTTCGGCGGCCAGGTGGTGCTGCGCGACGTGGGGTTCGCGGTGCCCGAACACTCGGTGACGGCACTGATCGGGGCGTCCGGCTCCGGCAAGTCCACGCTGATGCGGTGCGTCAACCTGCTGGAGGGGATCGACGACGGGGCGGTCTTCCTGGACGGGGAGGAGATCACCGACCCGCGCGCGGACCAGGACGCCGTCCGCCGCCGGATCGGCGTGGTGTTCCAGTCCTACAACCTGTTCCCGCACCTGACCGTGCTGGAGAACATCACGCTCGCCCCCCGCCGGGTGCACGGACGGGGGCGGGCCGAGGCTGAGGCGGAGGCGCTGGGGCTGCTCGACCGGCTGGGGCTGGCGGCCAAGGCGAAGGAGTACCCGGACCGGCTCTCCGGAGGACAGCAGCAGCGCGTCGCCATCGTGCGGGCGCTGGCCACCGGGCCCCGGCTGCTGCTGCTCGACGAGATCACCGCGGCGCTCGACCCGGTCCTGGTCGGGGAGGTGCTCTCGGTGGTGCGCGACCTCAAGGAGCAGGGCATGACGATGGTCCTGTCCACCCACGAGATGGGGTTCGCGCGCGAGGTGGCCGACCAGGTCTGCTTCCTGGACGACGGGGTGGTGCTCGAACAGGGGCCGCCGGAGCAGGTGTTCGGCGATCCGCGGGAGGAGCGGACGCGACGGTTCCTCAGCCGGGTCGTCGCCTCGGGGCGGCTCGCGGGCTGAGCACCGGCCGGGGCGGCGGAGCGTGTGCCCGGTGGCCGCACACCGGGGGCACCACTGTGCGCCCCGGTGCGCGCCCTGCCCGCGCCCCGGCCACAGCGGTGATCGTGGACTGGACGACCGTCCAGACCGCGGTCGGCGGGCGACGGTGTGGCGGGCCGCACCGCACCGCCGCCGGCCGCCCGCCCTCTCCGCCCCGGGAGGCCGCCGTTGCACGGACCCTCGCTGATCAGCTGGCTGCTCGCGCTCCTCACCGCCACCGCCGGCGCCTACTGTCTCACCCGGCTGCGCCACTCCCCCTGCGCCGCCGACACCACTCACCACTTCGGCGCCCGCCGCCTGCTCGCCCGGGAGTCCGACGCCGCCGAGGCCCTGATGGGGCTCGGCATGGCCGCCATGGCCGTGACCGGCGGCGCCGTCCCGGCCACCGTCTGGGCCTGGGTGTTCGGTCTCCCCGCCACCACCTTCCTGCTCGCCGCCGTACGCGCCCCGGCCCGCCGGGCACACCGGCTGCACCACGCGATCGGTGCGCTCGCCATGACGTACATGGCGCTCGCGATGACCGCCACCCCCGGCCATCACCACCACGCCGCCGACGCCGGCACGCCGCTGCTGACCGGCTCCCTCCTGCTCTACTTCGGCGGCTACTCCCTGTGGGCCGGCACCCGGCTCCTGCACACGGCCTCCGGGACCGTGGCACTCGGCACCGCCGGCCTGCCCCGGGCCTGCCGGCTCACGATGGGCATCGGCATGTTCGCCATGCTCCTGACCATGTGAGCCCGGATCGATCCAAGAGCCCATCCCTGACGTGGCGTTGGTCACTGGCCGGTCGAAAGCCGTTCCTCCGGACGTCATCAGCGCATAGGTTGGCAGGGAGCGCGTTGTCGCGTTCCGTGCGTACTCGGGGAGCCCATGCGATGACTGCCCTGATCGGCCTGCTGCTGCTCGGACTGCTGCTCTCGACCGTCGCGCCCCGGCTGCTGGCCCGGGCCCGCTGGGCGGAGCGCGAACCGGTGCTGGCGCTGCTGGCGTGGCAGTGCCTGGTGGTGGCCGTGCTGCTGTGCTGCGTCCTGGGCCTGCTGCTGGCCGCCTCCGCCGCGCTGCCCGAACTGCGCGCCCTGGTGTTCTCGGGCGCCCCGCACGGCGTCGAGGCCGCGTACGGCCTCCAGGACGCCGAGGGCTGGGGCCGACTGTGCGCCGCGGTGCTGGCGGCGGGCGGCCTGCAGACGGTGCTGGCGCTCACCCGCGAAGTCCGTTCCGCGAAGGCGATCCGCGACCACCGACATGCTCAACTCACGGTCCGTGCTCCGGAGTTGCCCGAGGCCATCGCGTCCGCCCGCAGTCGCCGGGAGCGGCTGGTGGTGCTGGAGAACGTCCGCCCGGAGGCGTGGTCGCTGCCCGGCCCGGACTCCCGCCTGGTGGTCACCACCGGCGCCCTCCAACAGCTGACCGACCGGGAGTTGGCCGCCGTCCTGAGCCACGAGCGCGGGCACGTCCGGGCCCGGCACCACTGGCTCCAGCAGTGCGCACAGGCGCTCGCCTCCGGCTTCCCCGGGGTCGGCGTGTTCAGTGCCTTCCGGGCCCAGGTGGAGGAGCTGGTGGAGCTGGCGGCCGACGACCGGGCGGCGCGCCGGCACGGCCGGCACACCACCGCCCTCGCGCTGGCCGAACTCAACCTGGACCGCGGGGTGTTCGGCTCCTGCCCGCCTGGTCTGGCGCAGTCCCCGCGGCGGGTGGACCGGCTGCTCGCGGGCCGTCCTCGGCTGTCCGTCCCGCACCGGCTGCGGCTCACCGTCGTCGCCCTCGCCGCACCTGCCGCGGCCGTCCTGCTGGCCGTCGCCCCGGGGCTGACCTCGCTCCTCTGAGAAGGCCCGCACCCCTTCGGAAAGGTCCGATCCGGGCGTCGGCCCACCGAGTTGACACCAGGTCAGCTTGCCGGCGGCTCGCCCAGCGGCCCGAGCGGAGCGCCGAGGGTCAGTTCGAGCACCTCGCGATGGAGCGGCCTGGCCTGCTCGTACCGCTCCCGACCGGTCCCGGTCAGGGTGATCACGATGGCCCGCCGGTCGCTCTCGCACATCGCCCGGGTGACCAGCCCGCCCTTCTCCAAGCGTGCGATCACCCGGGACAGCGCGCTCTGGCTGAGGTGGACGGTGTGGGCCAGCTCCTGCGCCCGCAGCGCATGACCGCCGCCCTGGCACCCCTCCACCAGGCGCTCCAGCACCTCGAACTCGCTCACGCCCAGTCCGCACTTGTCACCCAGCTCGCGATCGAGCATGCAGGCCGTGGCGGCATGCCGGGCCAGCAGGTCGCGCCATTGCGCGACGAGACCGGCCTCCGCCGGGGAGTCGAGATCAGCCACGGTGCCAGCCTAGCACGTGCGCCGTAAAATTATGTGTTCACATCTTATTCATTTGCATTGAATGCACGTGCATGTACTGTCCTCCCCATGACCACCGCGACCGCCACGTCACCCGACGCCCCGTCAACCAGCGGGCTGAGCTGGACACCCCGCCTCTGGGGCACCCTGATCGTGCTCTGCGCCGCCATGTTCCTGGACGCCCTGGACGTCTCCATGGTCGGCGTCGCCCTCCCGTCCATCGGCTCCGAGCTGCACCTCTCCACCTCCGCCCTGCAATGGGTGGTCTCCGGCTACGTGCTCGGCTACGGCGGCCTGCTGCTGCTCGGCGGCCGCGCCGCCGACCTGCTCGGCCGCCGCCGGGTCTTCCTCGTCGCCCTGGGCGTCTTCGCCGCCGCCTCGCTGCTCGGCGGCCTGGTCGACGACGGCGGGCTGCTGATCGCCGCCCGCTTCCTCAAGGGCGTCAGCGCCGCCTTCACCGCCCCCGCCGGCCTGTCGATCATCACCACGACCTTCGCCCAGGGCCCCGCCCGCAACCGGGCGCTGTCGATCTACACCACCTGCGGCGCCAGTGGCTTCTCGCTCGGCCTGGTGCTCAGCGGGCTGCTCACCTCGGTCGGCTGGCGCTGGACGTTCCTGATGCCCGTTCCGGTCGCACTGCTCGCCCTGCTCTTCGCGGTCCGGCTGCTCCCCCGCCCCGCCGAGGAGCGCGCCAAGGGCGGCTACGACGTGCTGGGTGCGATCACCGGCACCGCGACCGTGCTGCTGCTGGTGTTCACCGTCACCGAGGCGCAGGGCGTCGGCTGGCTGAGCCTGCGCACCGTCGGCTCGCTGGTCGTGGTCGCCGCACTGGCCGCCGCCTTCCTGCTGGTGGAGAGCCGCACCGCCCACCCGCTGGTCCGACTCGGCATCTTCCGCAACGGCTCGGTCGCCCGGGCCAACGTGATCGCCTTCGCCATGGCCGGCGCGTACGGCGGGTTCCAGTTCGTCGTCACGCTCTACCTGCAGCACCTGCTGGGCTGGTCGGCGCTGCAGATGGCCCTCGGGCTGCTGCCGGCCGGCGCGTTCATCGCGCTCTCGGCACCGTTCATGGGCCCGATCGTGGACCGCTTCGGCACCGGCAGGCTGCTGCCGATCGGCCTGCTGGCCCTGGTCGGCGCGTTCGCACTGTTCCTGCGGCTGGACGAGCACAGCTCGTACCTGGGTCTGGTCCTGCCCTCGATGCTGCTGCTCGGCGTGGGCTTCGCGCTGGCCTTCCCCTCGGTGAACATCGCCGCCACCGACGGCGTGGGCGACGAGGAGCAGGGTCTGGCCTCCGGCCTGGTCAACACCGCGATCCAGGTCGGCACCGCGGTGGTCCTGGCCGGCGCGACCGCGATGATCGCCGCCGGCAGTGCCGGCGGCGACAGCCCGCAGGCGCAGCTGGACGGCTACCGGCCGGCCCTGGTGTTCGTCACGGCGGTCGCGCTGTTCGGCCTGCTGATCGCCGCGGTGGGCGCCCTGGTCGACCGGCGGCGGACGTCAGCTCCCGCGCCGGTGCGGGACTACGATTACCCCCCGGTCGGGTCGAGCACGGCGCGGACCGAAGTCCTGACCAACCGCTGACCGTCGACCGCCGCCCGGGGCCGGCCCCCCGGCCCCCGCCGTCGGACAATGGCGCCGGCTCCACCAAACCCCCGTTTTGGTGGAGCCGGCCGTCTTCTGTACCGGGCGCCCGAGCGGCGCCCACCGGCGCGCGGTTTCACGGTGCGACTACCGGCTCCGCCAGTATATTGGCCCGGAGCCAACGAACGTTCGGAGCAGACACGATGGCACCTCGCGGGGATTCGGTCAATGAGGAGATGCGGCAACGCTCCCGTCTGCGCATCATGCGAGCCACCGTCGAACTGGTCGACCGGCACGGATACGCGGGCACCACGCTGACCGACATCGCCGAGCGGGCCGGGCTCGCGCGCGGGCTGCTCTCCTACTACTTCGACGGGAAACGGCTGCTGATGCAGTCGGCGACGCACCGGATGATGCACCAGTCGCTCTCCGGCGCGCTCGCCGAGCTGACCCCGGACGCCACGCCGGCGGCCCGGCTGGCCCGCGCGATCGACGCGGTCCTCACCCTCGCCCTGGAGCATCCGCGGGTGATGCGCTCGCACCTCGCGCTGATCCTGGACCCGGACTCCGGCGCCTTCGTCCAGGACCCGGAGCAGCAGCAGCTCGGCGCGATCCTCCAAGGCCTGCTGCTCGACTGGGGCGCACCGGACCCGGCCGCCGAGCACGCGGTGCTGCGCAGCGCGCTGATGGGCGGCTGCATCGGGGTGCTGCTGCCGGGCGCCGAACTCCCGCTGGCACTGATCCGGGCCGACCTGTTCCGCCGCTACGACCTGCCCTGGGAACTGGGCACCCCGCCGCAGGCACTGCCGCCGGAACGCGAACGGCCGCCGGCCCGCGGCTGACGGCGGGTGGACGGCGGCTCGGTGTCCGGGCGACCGATCGCGGGAGCCGGACCCGTACGCTCTGCCGGGAGTTCCTCTCAGCGCTCCTTGAGGATCGACGCCAGCAGGTCCACGGTCCGCTCCGGCGTGAGGCTGTCCACGCAGAGCCGCTCCATGACCTGGATGTACGCGTCGACGTCGTCCCGCTTGTCGAGGTACAGCGCGCTGGTGAGCTGCTCCAGGTAGACGACATCCGCGAGGTCCTGTTCAGGGAAGCGCAGGATCGTGAACGCCCCGGACTCCCCCGCGTGCGCGCCGAATCGGAACGGCATCACCTGGATCACGACGTTGGCCTGCTCGGCGACGTCGATCAGGTACTGCACCTGGCCGCGCATCACCTTGGGCCCGCCGACGGGGCGGCGCAGCGCGGCCTCGTCGATCACGGCCCACAGTCGCGGGCTGGCGCCCTCGGTCAGCAGCTTCTGGCGACGCAGGCGGAGGCTGACCCGCCGCTCGATCTCCTCCTCGCTGACGACCGGCCGACTCTGGCCGAAAACCGCCCGTGCGTACTCCTCGGACTGCAGCAGTCCGGGGATGAACTGCACCTCGTAGGTGCGGATCAGCTGGGCGGCCTCCTCCAGGCCGACGTAGGTCTGGAACCAGCCCGGCAGCACGTCGTTGAAGCTGTGCCACCAGCCGGACTTGTTGGCCTCGCGGACCAGCCCGAGCAGTGCCTCCCGCTCCAGGCCGTCGTCCACGCCGTAGAGGCTGAGCAGGTCGGCGACGTCGCGCTCCTTGAAGCTGACGCGGCCGAGTTCCATGCGGCTGATCTTGGACTCCGAGGCCCTGATCGCGTAGCCGGCGTCCTCGCGCGTGATGCCGCGCGTCTCACGCAGGCGACGCAGCTGAGAACCGAGGAGGATCCGGCGGACCATCGAGCCGCCGCCCGGCTGAACTGTGGTCATGCGGTCGAAACCTCCACCTAGGGCAAACAGCGCACAGTCTGCCATCAGTTGAGCGCTCACGGTGCCGATACTGACGGATGTTCCTATCAGTTCCACACTCCACACACCAGGATGCACGTGCATCCGGCGCTTGCATATGCCAATAGTGCGACTGCACGTGAATCGACTCTTGCATCTGCAGTGAGCGCACACCACCATGGTGCACGTGCACCTGCACATCCCTGGCATTCCCGCGGGCTCCGCGTCGACCCCACGCGCGACTCCGTGCACCGACCCGGCAGCGTTCCCCCGCGCCACCGGGGGTTCGTGTGCGCGCGCGCTGGTCGAGGGGGCGGCCGAGCGGCCGAGCGAGTCGGAGGTGACCGGCATGACCCCGGCGGGTCCAGCCGTGTCCGCCCCCTTATGGGAGGAGCTCTTCATGAGCACCGGTACGGCTTTGGCGGTTGACCCCCATGTGGTCACCTGTACGCTCGCTCCTCGCTTCGAAGCCGTCAGAACCGCGCGCGACTTCGCCAGAACCTCTCTTCAGCGCTGGGGCCTGATGGAGCTGTTCGACGACGTCGCGCTGGTGGCCTCGGAGCTGGTGACCAACGCACTGCGGCATGCGATCGGCGCACGGCCCGACCCTGCGGGTGGCGTCCAGGGCGAGTACGACTTTCCCATACAGCCGACCCCTGAGGGCCGGCTGCCGATCCGAATAAGCCTGGTCCACCGCTCCCCCCAGGTGGTCTGCGCGGTGAGCGACCCGAGCTGCATCGGCCCGGTCGCCCGGGAGGCGGACTTCGTCGCCGAGTCCGGCCGCGGACTGCACCTGGTGGAGTCCTTCAGCCGCTCCTGGGGTTGGCACCCGCTGGGCAGCGGCAAGGTGGTCTGGGCCCTGTTCGAGGCGGAGCCGGCCACCGGTTCCGAACTCGGTGGACGGCACCGGCGCTCGGCCTAGCGCCAGGCGGCGCGCGGCCGGCCGAGGGAGGCCCCGGGAGGACCGCACCCCGGGCTCCGCGGAGCGGATCGACGGGCCTGGCACAGGTGCGCCACGGGCTCCGGCCCAGCCCTCAGGGCGATTCCCGCGACGATTCCCGGGCCTGTCTCCCGGACGAGCCGGCCGGACCGACGGCCGGGCACCCCGGCGGCCCGACTCCCGTCCACGTCCGGGCCCCCAGCCGTGCGCGGGACCACCCGCCACACCTGCGCGCGGTCGGCCGCGAGAACGGCCGCCACGAGAGCGCCCGCCACGAGAGCGCCCGTCATGTGGCCCCGGACCGGCCCCGGACAAGACAAAGGCCGTCGCGGTGTCAGCACCCACGACGGCCCCCCGATGGCAGGACGGCGGCCGGTCAGACCGCCAGGTGGTCGAACTCCCCGTCCTTGGCCCCCAGCAGCAGGGCGGCGATCTCGGCCCGGGTGTAGATGAGCGCCGGACCTTCCGGGAAGCGCGAGTTGCGCATCGCCACATCGCCCCCCGGCAGGGCCGCGAACTCGACGCAGTTCCCCTGGGAGTTGCTGTGCAGGCTCTTCTGCCAGACAACCCCCTTGAGGTCGGCGGCCGCCATCCCGTTGTAGGTGTCGTACGAGCCGTACGTGTCCTGCGAGTCGTGCATAGAAATCTCCCGAAGAGCTCCGGAGTGGTCGTCCAGCGCGGCGCTCCCGGCACCCGCCGAACGAACGGACCGGCCCCGTACCGGCCCGGCACAACGCCTCACTTGACGCGATGATAGCTGCTGTGCACGTGCATCAGCACGGGACATTGCAGGTGCACGAGGCCTTTCACCGGCAGTTCTGAACTCTTCACGGACCCTTCTCCTGACGGTACGTAAACGGACATAGCCGAGTGAATCGCCAGATTCTCGATAACCGGCCGTGAGCGATTCCCCGCTGAATGTTGATCTTCAGACGCCCGGAGTCGCGCCTTCGTGACCCTCCGTCAGGCGACCTCCCGGCTGTGAGACATCTCACGCGCCACAGAAGCAACTCGACGCCCCGTCGGACACGTCAGGGCAACCAGCGGTGATCGCTCGAAGGCTGGGTGAGATATGTCCGGATTGCGGGCAAACCGCCCGGACGGACACGACGGGAGCGCGGCGCACCCGCCATGACCACGTGAAACTCGAACGGCAGCCGAATGCAGGCCTGACGGGCCGATGTCCTACGATCTCCGGCATGAGCACCGCAGCCATCCCGGGCGCGCCACTGCCCGTCCGCACTCCAGGCTCCCGTGCGCGGGGGCGCCACCGTCGCCCCGAGCGCCCCGAGATCCCGGCCGGATCCCCGGCCCTGGTGCTCGCCGTGCCCGCGACCGCCGGGCCCGAGTCCCGCTCGGTCGTCGAGGAGCTGCTGTCGATCGTCCGCAGCGAGCAGGGCG
The DNA here is from genome assembly GCF_056435345.1 of Kitasatospora sp. NPDC043950. Classification (NCBI taxonomy): domain Bacteria; kingdom Bacillati; phylum Actinomycetota; class Actinomycetes; order Kitasatosporales; family Streptomycetaceae; genus Kitasatospora; species Kitasatospora sp. NPDC043950. The sequence goes on along the minus strand of NZ_JBWKER010000009.1, from coordinate 163,032 downwards.
ACATCCAGACCGCCGTCGGCTACCTCCCGGGCGAAGCCGCCCAGGGCGCCGACAGCGACGACCGCACCGTCGCCGAACTGCTGGCCATGGCCGCCGAGGCCGGCCTGCCCGCGCCGGTCCTGGTGCCGCTGGTACCCGGCCCGCACGGATTCCTGACCGAACTCCACGCCCTCGCCGCCGAGTACGGAGCCCCCGTCACCGACGTGCTCGGCCCGCACCCGCTGCTCGCCGAGGCCGTGCACGTGCGCCTGTCCGAGGCCGGCCTGGCGCGTGCCGACCGGGCCCGGCTGTTCGCCATCGCGACCGCCGCGGACGGCGTCGTGCTGACCACCGTCGGCGGCGAGGAGGCCGCTGCCGCTGCCGGCATCACCGGTGTCCTGCTGGCGGCCCGGCTGGCCGTCCCGGTCGTGCCCGCCGCGCTCGACGTGCCGGGCTCGGTCGCCGCGGCCGTCAACCACCTCAAGGAGACCGGCTCCCAGCGCCCGGCGCTGGCCCCGCTGGTGATCGGGCCGGAGGCCGACTCCGAGCTGCTCGCCACGGCCGCCGAGGAGACCGGCTGCCCGTCCGCGGCGCCGCTGGGCGCCTACCCGACGGTCGGCCAGCTGATCGCCTCCACCTACCTGGCCGCGCTGCCGGCGCCCTCCCCCGAGGCCCTGACGCGGGCCGAGGCCGAGGCGGCGGAGGCCGCCGAGGGCACCCACGCCGACCACTCCGGCCGGGGTGGTCGCGCCGCTCACGCCGCTCACGCCGCCGCCGAGGAGTCGGCCGGCCAGTAGTAGCGGTCACCGCACGTGTGAAGGGCCCGGAACGGCTACGTTCCGGGCCCTTCCCGCTTGTCCCGTAAGGGAGTTAAAGGACGAATAGGTGTGATGTCCGTTCTATCCGCATTTGTTCACCATCGCTCGACGCACCCCCCGACGGCCACAGTGCGGACACGCCGCTCTCCCGGCGGGCAGGCCCCCGGGCGACCCGACCCACCGTCACCCGCCTCCTGAAACGCAGACAGTTGCGCGCACCCTTCGCGGCGTTGCCGGAAATCGGTCATTTCCGATCATGACAAGTGAGGGGAACGACCGTTCTCGCCAAACCGTGATGCGCGTCACAGGTGTTTGCAGTTTGAACTTAAGTCTGCTTAACGTGCTCCCCGTTCGTGGCCACACGAACCCAGTTCATCCGCGACGCCGAGTCCTGCCGTCGGATGTCCTGGCAGCGCGAAAACGCACCACGGCAGGAGCGGGGGACCCACAGGTAAGTCGCCCCGGACCGTTCCCCGGAACGATCCAGGGCTAGGGGTGAAGCCGCGCCCACAGCGCGGCCGGGCAACTCCAGCCCGAATCCGACAGCTCACCTCGCAGGCGTGGGAGAGGACTGCGTCTTCATGCTGCCCACCAACGGCACCCGTCTGTCCAGTCGTACCCGACGCGTGATCGCCGCCGTCGGCGTCGCGGGCGTCGGCCTCACCATCCCCTGCCTCACCTCCGGCACCGCCTCCGCCGCCTCCGTCGCCACCTGGGACAAGGTCGCCCAGTGCGAGAGCACCGGCAACTGGAGCATCAACACCGGCAACGGCTTCTACGGCGGCCTGCAGTTCACCTCCAGCACCTGGGCCGCCTTCGGCGGCACCGCCTACGCCCCCCAGGCCAACCAGGCCACCAAGGACCAGCAGATCGCCGTCGCCGAGAAGGTCCTCGCCTCGCAGGGCCCCGGCGCCTGGCCGGTGTGCTCGGTCCAGGCCGGCCTGACCAAGGGCGGCACCCCGGCCGCCGTCGACACCTCGGCCGGCTCGACCACCGGCTCGGCTGCCGGTTCGACCGCCACCAAGCCCGCCGCGAAGCCGGCCGCCCCGGCCGCCAAGCCCGCGCAGACCCAGACCCCGGCCCCGGCCGCGAAGCCCGCCAAGCCGGCCGCACCGGCCCAGGACCAGGCGCAGGCCCCCGCCGACTCCACCAACGGCACCTCGGCCCAGAAGGGCCAGAGCCAGGCCCGGAACAGCGCCCAGCCCCAGGCCGACGACTACACCGTCGCCTCCGGCGACTGGCTGTCCTCGATCGCCGACAAGCACAACCTCCAGGGCGGCTGGCAGCGGCTGTACGAACTCAACCGCGGCACCCTGACCGAGGGCCCGGACTCCATCTACCCGGGCCAGCGCCTCTCGTTCAAGGACGGCGGCCAGGCCCAGCAGTCGGCTCAGGCCGACCGGTCCGGCTCCGGCTCGTCGGCCACGTCCGGCTCGGACTTCACCTGGTTCGACCGCTCGCAGAAGTCCGGCCAGACCTCCAACGGCGCTGTCGCGAGCGCCAAGCCGGCCGCCCAGCCCCAGGCCCCGGCCACCAAGCCGGCCTCCAAGCCGGCCTCCAAGCCGGCCTCCAAGCCGGCCGCCCAGGCTCAGACCCCGGCTCAGACCCCGGCCGCCACCGGCAGCATGGCCGCCGCGGTCTCCTTCGCCCAGTCGAAGGTCGGCCAGGCGTACGTCTACGGCGGTACCGGCAACGGCGGCTGGGACTGCTCCGGCCTGACCCAGGCCGCGCTGCGCGCCGCGGGCGTCTCCGTCCCGCGCGTCGCCGCCGACCAGGCCGCCGCCAGCACCCGCGTCTCGCTGGACAGCCTGCAGGCGGGCGACCTGCTGTTCTGGTCCAACAACGGCCAGAACTCCGGCGTCTACCACGTCGCGATCTACATCGGCGGCGGCCAGTACGTCGAGGCCGCCAACCCGAGCTCGGGCGTGCGCCTGCAGACCGTCGCCAACTGGGCGCCGGACTTCGCCGGCCGGGTCTGAGCACGACCGACGGGTGACAGCCGACAACTGACGGCTGACCCGGCACCCGGGCGGCACACAACGGGCCCCGGAGAGCAACTGCTCTCCGGGGCCCGTCCGTTGACCGTCCTCAGCGCGCGCAGGCCCCCGTGGACCCACGCATGACCAGCTCCGGCTGGAACATGAACTCCCCGCGCTGGACGGCGTTTCCGCCGACCTCCTCCAGCAGCGCGTCCACCGCCGCGGTCGCCATCGCCTCGACCGGCTGGCGGATCGTGGTCAGCGGCGGCTCGGTGAAGGCGATCAGCGGCGAGTCGTCGAAGCCGACCACCGAGACGTCGTGCGGCACCGACAGCCCACGCTGCCGCACCGCCCGGATCGCCCCGAGCGCCATCATGTCGCTGCCGCAGACGATCGCCGTGCAGCCCTTGTCCAGCAGCGCGCCGGCCGCCGCGTGCCCGCCCTCCACGCTGAACAGCGTGTGGTGGACGAGTTCCTCGGCCTCCTCCTGGCTCCGTCCCAGCACCTCGCGCATCGCCGCCGTGAAGCCCTCGATCTTGCGCAGCACCGGCACGTACCGCCGCTGCCCGACCGCCAGCCCGATCCGCTCGTGCCCGAGTTCGGCCAGGTGCTGGACGGCCATCCACATCGCGGCCCGGTCGTCCGGCGAGATGAACGGCGCGTCGATCCGCTCGCTGTAGCCGTTGATCAGCACGAACGGCACCCCTCGCCCGGTCAGCCGGGCGTAGCGGTCGTGGTCGGCGGTGGAGTCGGCGTGCAGCCCGGAGACGAAGACGATGCCCGCCACGCCCCGGTCGACCAGCATCTCGACCAGTTCGTCCTCGGTGGACCCGCCCGGTGTCTGGGTGCACAGCACCGGGGTGTACCCGTGCCGGCTGAGCACCTGCTCGATCACCTGGGCCAGTGCGGGGAAGATCGGGTTGCTCAGCTCCGGCGTGATCAGCCCGATCAGGCCGGCGCTGCGCTGGCGCAGTCGGGTCGGCCGCTCGTAGCCGAGCACGTCGAGCGCCGCCAGCACGGTCTGCCGGGTGGCGGCGGAGACGTTCGCCTTGCCGTTGAGTACGCGGGAGACGGTGGCTTCGCTGACCCCCGCCTGCGCCGCGATGTCTGAGAGTCGCGCCGTAGTCACGGTCCCAGAGCCTATTGCAACCACGTCAGACCGCCCACCAGCCGGTGCTGTCCGGCGCGAGCACCGTCTCGCTGCCGTCGACCACCAGCTCCACCGAGGAGAGCAGCAGCTTTCCGGGCGCCGCTATCCGGACCGGCTCGTCCGTGGCGTTGACGGTGCAGACGAAGGAGCCGCGGCGGAACGTCAGGGTCCCCTCGGAGCCCTCCAGCCACTCCACGGCCGTCCCGGCGCCGAGGTCGTCCTGGGAGCGGCGGACGGCGAGCGCGCTGCGGTACAGCTCCAGGGTGGACGCCGGGTCGCCGGTCTGCGCCTCGACGCTCAGCTCGGCCCACTCGGCCGGCTGCGGCAGCCAGGACGGCCCGCCGGCGACCGGGCCGAAGCCGTACGGGGCCTCGGTGCCGGACCACGGGATCGGGACGCGGCAGCCGTCGCGGTAGCCGTCCTGCCCGGCCTTGCGGAAGAACGACGGGTCCTGGCGGACCTCGTCCGGCAGGTCGGTGACGTCCGGCAGACCGAGTTCCTCGCCCTGGTAGATGTACGCGGAGCCGGGCAGCGCGAGCATCAGCAGGGTGGCGGCGCGGGCGCGGCGCAGGCCGAGCTCGCGGTCGCCGGGCGTGCGGATCTGGGTGCCGAGGCCGGGCGGGTTGGCGAAGCGGGTGGCGTGCCGGGTGACGTCGTGGTTGGACAGCACCCAGGTGGTCGGGGCGTCGACCGGGCGCATCGAGTCGAGCGAGACGTCGATCACCTCGCGCAGTGCGGCGGCGTCCCAACCGGTGCCCAGGTACTGGAAGTTGAAGGCCTGGTGCAGCTCATCGGGGCGCACGTAGTTGGCGGTGCGCTGGACGGTCGGGGTCCAGGCCTCGGCGACGCCGATCCGCTGGCCCGGGTACTCGTCGAGGATCTTGCGCCAGCTGCGGTAGATCTCGTGCACGCCGTCCTGGTCGAAGAACGGCATGACGTCGTTGCCGAGCAGCTTGAGCTGGTCGGAGCCGCCGAGGTCGGGCAGGCCGGGGGCCTTCACCAGGCCGTGGGCGACGTCGATGCGGAAGCCGTCGACACCCATGTCGAGCCAGAACCGCAGGATCGAGCGGAACTCGTCGGCGACGGCCCGGTTCTCCCAGTTGAAGTCGGGCTGCTCGGGGGCGAACAGGTGCAGGTACCAGTCGCCGGGGGTGCCGTCCGGGTTCTCGCTGCGCGTCCAGGCCGGGCCGCCGAAGATGGACTCCCAGTCGTTGGGCGGCAGTTCGCCGTTCTCGCCCTTGCCGGGGCGGAAGTGGTACCGCTCGCGCAGCGGGGACTCGGGGCCCTCGCGCAGGGCGCGCTGGAACCACTCGTGCTGGTCCGAGGAGTGGTTCGGGACGAGGTCGACGATGATCCGCAGCCCCAGCTGGTGGGCGTCCCGGATGAGCGCGTCGGCGTCCAGCAGGCTGCCGAACATCGGGTCCACGGCGCGGTAGTCGGCGACGTCGTAGCCCGCGTCCGCCTGCGGCGAGGCGTAGAACGGCGACAGCCAGACCGCGTCCACGCCGAGGTCGCGCAGGTACGGCAGGCGGCTGCGGATGCCGGGCAGGTCACCCATGCCGTCGCCGTTGGAGTCGGCGAAGCTGCGCGGGTACACCTGGTAGATGACCGCGTCCCGCCACCAGCCTCTGGACGCGCCGCCAGTCGCAGGAGCCGGGGTGACCGCCTCGTGGGCGGCGGCGTCGGCGGCAGGCCGGGAGGTGTCGGCCAGGTTCTGGGTCATGGACGGTATCCCTTGGGGACTAGAGGAGCGAGGAGCGTTACGACTTGGAGGCACCGGCGGTCAGACCGGTGACCAGGTGGCGCTGCACCAGGTAGAAGAAGGCTGCCGACGGGATCGCGATCAGCACGGCGGTCGCGGCCATCAGGTTCCACTGGGCGTCGTGCTCGCTGACGAAGGTCTGCAGGCCCACGGCCAGCGTGTACTTGTCGGAGCTGAGCATGAAGGTGGAGGCGAACGGCACCTCGGCCCAGTATGTGAGGAAGGAGTAGAAGGCGGCCACCGCCAGGCCCGGGCGGGCGAGCGGCAGCACCAGCCGCCAGAAGGTGCCGAACGGGCTGAGCCCGTCGACCCGGCCGGCCTCGTCGATCTCCACCGGGATGGTGTCGAAGTAGCCCTTCAGCAGCCACGCGCAGTACGGCACGGTGGTGGTCGAGTAGACCAGGATCAGGCCCAGGTAGCTGTCCAGCAGGCCGAGGTCGGAGAGCATCGTGTACATCGGCACGATCAGCACCGCGATCGGGAACATCTGGGTGACCAGCAGCGACCACATCAGCGGCCGGTGGCCGGGGAAGCGCATCCGGGAGACGGCGTAGCCGGTGGTGGCGGCGACCAGGACGCCGAACACGGTGGTGACGCCGGAGACCAGCAGGGCGTTGCCGAACCAGGTGAAGAAGTCCGTGTCGAACAGCACGTGGTGGTAGTTCGACAGCGTGAGCTTGTCGAGGATCGCGCCGGGGTGGAGGTAGTCGGTCTTGTCCGGGCCGAGCGAGACGAAGAGGATCCACGCCACCGGGAACAGCGCGATCAGGCCGGCCACGATCAGGGTGCCGTGGGACAGCGCCCTGGCCAGCAGGCTGCTCTCACCGCGCCGGCGGACCTTGGCCGGCCGGGCGGCCGGGGCCACGGTCGTCGCGGGGGTGGGGAGTTCGGTGGTGGTGCTCATCGGGGGTACCTGCCTTCGTGGGTCAACTGGGTCCGGGGCCTCAGCCGTTGGCCTGCTCGTTGCGGGCGAGCCAGCGCCGGTAGAAGGCGGTGAAGACGATCAGGATGGACAGCAGGATCACGCCGTAGGCGGCGGACTGCGCGTAGTCCCGGGGGATCTGGCCGAAGCCGAGCCGGTAGGCCCAGGTGACCAGCAGTTGGGCGTCGGGCGCACCGGTGCCGAAGAGCAGGAAGATGACGTTGAACTGGTTGAACGTCCAGATCACGCCGAGCAGGACGACGGTGGAGGAGACGGCCCGCAGCCCGGGCAGGGTGACGTACCGGAAGCGCTGCCACGGCGTGGCGCCGTCCATCTCGGCGGCCTCGTACAGCTCGGCCGGGATCGACTGCAGGCCGCCGAGCAGCGAGATCATCATGAACGGCACGCCGGCCCAGGTGTTGACCAGGATCGCGGCGGACTTCTGCGCCCACGGGTCGGTGAGCCAACCGGGTTCGGGCAGGTGGAGGAAGGAGAGCATGCTGTTGACGACACCGCCGTCGGACAGCATCAGTCGCCAGGAGAAGACGGTGACGAAGGTCGGCACGGCCCAGGGCAGGATGAGCAGCATCCGGTAGACGGCGCGGCCGCGCAGCTTCTTGTTGAGCAGCAGGGCGAGGCCCAGGCCGAGGGTGTAGTGCAGGAGGACGCAGATGGCCGTCCAGGCGATGGTCCAGACGAAGTGGGACCAGAAGCGGTCGTACGAGCCGGGGCCCCACAGGATGTCGGCGTAGTTGTGGAAGCCGACGAAGTTGTAGCTGGCCGGGATCTCGTTGACGCCGATCTTGCGGGCGACGTTGAGGCTGTTGGCGTCGGTCAGGGTGAGCCAGAGGCCCTGGACCAGCGGGTAGAGCACCAGCGCACCGAGGACCAGCACCACGGGGGCGATCATCGCGTAGGCGTACCAGTGCTTGGCGTAGGAGCGCTTGACGCGTTCCAGCAGGCCCGGACGCTGCTCGCGCTCCGGGCTGCCCTTGCCGGTGGCGCCCTGCACGGCGACTGACATCGATTGACACCTTCTCGGGGGGAAGTCTCGGGGAGAGCGGGTCCGGCCGCCGGGCCCGCCGGGTGGCCGCCGCCGCGAGAGCGGCGGCGGCCCGGACGGCCGACGGCGACTACTTGGCGAAGCCCGGCAGCAGCTTGGCGTAGTCGGTGGCGACGGTGTTCAGCGCGTCCTGGGTGCCGGTGCCCTGGACGGCCTTGCCCAGGTTGGTGCCGAGCGAGGAGAACAGCGAGCTGTACTCGGGCAGTTCGGGGCGCGGCTTGGCGCTGCCGAGGACGGCCTGGAAGCCGGCGATGCCGGGGTCGGCCTTGACGTCGGCGGTGAAGGCGTCGGAGCGGGTCGGCAGGGTGGAGTTCTTCTGCGCGATGAACGCCTGGCTCTCCGCCGAGGTCATGAAGGCGGCGAACTTCTCGGCGGCGGCCTTGTGGGCCTGGTCGGCACCGGCGTAGACGGAGATGTTGTGCCCGCCGGTGGGCGCACCGGACTTGCCGCTGGAGCCCGCCGGGACGGGCGCGATGCCGAGGTTGTTCTTGTCGGCGAACGCGGCGCCCTTGTAGATGTTGGTGATCTCCCACGGGCCCTGGACGATGGCCGCGACCTTGCCGTTGTTGAAGGCGTCCATCATGTGCGCGTAGGCGTCGGTGGTGACGTCGGCCTTGGCCATGCCGGGCGCGGTGAACATCGTCTTGTAGGTCTCGATGGCCTTGACGGCCTCCGGCGAGGTGACGGTGATCTTCTTGCCGGCGGCGTCGACGGTGTCGGTGCCCTCGCCGAACAGGAACGGCATCGCGTAGTAGCCGTCCGCGGCCTTCAGCCAGAAGCCGTCGACACCGGCCTTGTCCTTGAGCGCGGCGGCGTCGGTCTTCAGCTCGTCCCAGGTCTTGGGGGCGTCGGTGATGCCGGCCTTGGCGAACAGCTCCTTGTTGTAGAGCAGGCCCAGGGTGTCGGTGACCAGCGGCACGCCGTACAGCTTGCCGTCGAACTTGGCCTGCTGGATCAGGCTGGGCTGGAAGGCGGAGGTGTCGGCGACGGCCGGGGTGCCGTCGAGCGGCTCCAGGTAGCCGGCCTTGGCGAAGGCGGCGGTCCAGCCGACCTCGGAGCGGAACACGTCCGGAGCGCCCTTGGCCCCCATGGCGGTCTGGAGCTTGTTCTGCGCCTGGTCGAACGGGACGTTGACGAAGTCGACCTTGACGTTCGGGTTGGCGGCCTCGAACTTCTTGACCAGCTCCTGGTAGTTCGGCGCCTCGTTGGTGGCGTTCGAGGTGTCCCAGTAGGTGAGGGTGACCGGCCCGTCGGCCTTGCCGTTTGAGCTGGAGCCGCTGCTGCCACAGGCAGCCATCGAGACCGCGAGGGCCACAACGAGGGCAGAGGCCGCGATGCCACGCCGCATGAGAACTCCTTGGGAGGGTGGGGGTGCCCGAGATCTTCGGAGACAGGCGCATAATGGCTGCCTCGTGCCGACTGCACCGTTGCTGCCGTCGGGCTCGGAAGGAAGTTAACAGCGGTGCAATAGCGACGGAAAGTCCTTGCAGCAAGTTTCTGCAAGAAACGGCGATCGTTACGCCCACGTGTCCTGGACGTAGCCGCACGGTAGTTGACAGTGCGACCAAATGTCCGGCTTCGCCCGCTTCGATCCGGTACCGGATGGCCGAGAGCACCACCATCCCTGGCCGAAAACCGCTTGCAGCAGACTGAACGCATGCGTATCAGAGCCGCCATGAGGGACGAACTACCGCTGCTGTGCGAACTGGAGCGGGCCGCCGGGGCCCCCTTCGCCGCGATCGGCATGCCGGAGATCGCCGACGACGAACCACCGGCCCCGCACGAGCTGGCCCACTACCTGGACGCGGGCGTCGCCCTGGTCGCCGTCCCCGACGCGACCGACCTGCCCCACGTGACCGACCTGCCCCAGCAGCCCGGTCCCGGTCCGATCGCCGGCTACCTGCTCGCCGAGCCGGTGGACGGCGCCCTGCACATCGAACAGGTGTCGGTCCACCCCGACCACGCCCGCCGGGGCATCGGCCGGGCACTGATCGAACACCTCGCGGCCGGCACCGACGCCCCCGCGCTCACCCTCACCACTTTCGCCGACGTCCCCTGGAACGCCCCCTACTACGCCCGCTGCGGCTTCCGCCCGCTCGCCGACCACGAGCTCACCCCGGGCCTGCGGGAGATCCGCCGCAAGGAGGCCGAGCACGGTCTCGACCGCTGGCCCCGGCTCTGCATGCGCCGGGACCTCGCACGGGACCCCCGGCAGGACCCCCAGCGGGACCTCACCCCGGACGCGCCCGGAGCGCTCAGCTGACGCCCAGCCGCAGCACGGTCGTCGAGCGGAACTCCTCCCCCGGCCGCAGCACGGTGCTCGGGAACGCCGGGTGGTTCGGGGAGTCCGGGAAGTGCTGGGTCTCCAGCGCGATCCCGGCGAACGGCCCGTACGGGACGCCGCTCGCGCCGGTGACCGCGCCCTGGAACTTGTTGGCCGTGTAGACCTGGACGCCCGGCTCGGTGGTCAGCACCTCCAGGGTGCGCCCGCTGACCGGGTCCTCCAGCAGCGCCGCCCGGGCCGGGCCGCCGTCGGCCGGCCGGGCCCGGAGCACCCAGTTGTGGTCGTAGCCGCCGGGCCCGGCCAGCTGCGGGTGGTCGTCGTGCACCGACTTGCCGATCGGCGTGGCCACCGTGAAGTCGAACGGCGTGCCGGCCACCGGTTCGGTCCGCCCGTACGGGATCTGCCGCTCGTCGGCCGGGGTGTAGGCGTCGGCGTCGAGGGTGAGCAGGTGGCCGAGGACGTCGCCGTTCCCTTCACCCGCAAGGTTGAAGTACGCGTGGTTGGTCAGGTTGACCACGGTCGGCTTGCTGGTGGCGGCGCGGTAGGCGATCACCAGCTCGCCGGCCGGGTCCAGGGTGTAGGAGACGGTGACGTCCAGCGCACCGGGGAAGCCCTGGTCGCCGTCCGGGCTGTGCAGCCGCAGCCGCACCCCGCCCTCGATCCCGTCGGCCTCCCAGATCCGCTGCGCGAAGCCGTCCGGCCCGCCGTGGATGGTGATGCCGCCGCCGGTCGGGGCGAGCGGGTGCTCCTCGCCGTCGATGGTGATCCTGGAGCCGTCGATCCGGTTGGCGTACCGGCCGACCACGGTGCCGTAGTGCCGGGCCGGGCCGAGGATCTGCGTCAGCTGGTCGGTGGAGAGCAGCAGTTGGGCGGGGCGCCCGGCGCGGTCCGGGCCGGTGAGGGTGTGCAGGGTGGCGCCGAGGGTGAGCACGCTCGCCTCGTACGGGCCGGCGGAGAGCGTCCAGCGCTCGATCGCGGCGCCCGCGCCCGAGGGGTCGAGGGGTTCGTGCCGCACGCTGGTGGCCTCGCTCGCCATGGCCTGCTCCTCACTGGCGGTCGCGGGTGCCGTGACCGCCCCGGTTCCGGGTCCGTCCAGGGGGTCGCCGCGGCGACCCCCACGTCTGCGTCAGCCTAGCGACGGCGACCGCCCCGGGAGCGCTCCCGTGCCTCCGCGCGCCGCCCGGGCGCCCGCCGCCCACGCGCCCGGGCCGCCACGGCTACTCCTCCTCGGGCTCCGCCCCCGGCCGGGTGGCCCCGCGCGGCTGCGTCGGCAGCCCAAGGGCGGAGGCCAGGCCGTCCGGCCCGCTGCCCGCCTTGCGGTAGACCGCGGCCAGTCGACGGTTGACCAAGCTGAGGTGCACGCCGAGCTCGTCGGCGATGCGCTGCGGCGGCACGCCCTGCACCGCGAGGTTGGCGACCTCCCACTCGGGCTGGCTGAGCGTCTCCCGGAAGTCGCGCAGCCCCAGCCGGTTGGGCCGCAGGCCGTAGTTGGCCAGCTCCCGCCGCGCCTGGTCGACCAGCCCCTCGGCCGAGCAGTGCTGGGCCAGTTCGATGCCCTGGTACAGGTACTCCTGCGCGTCCTCCAGCCGCCCGACCCGGCGCAGCGCGGCGCCGAGGTCGACCAGCGCGACGGCGTGCTCGTACCCGGCCGGCGACTGGCCGAGGTACATCACGGCCTGCTCCAGCAGTTCGACCGCCTGCTGGCCGTCCTCGATCTGGGCGTTCAGCCGCAGCGCGGTGCCGATCGCCGAGGCGGTGCCGAAGGTACGGGCGTCCTGGACGGCCTTGTGGGCGTACTCGCGGGCCCGGTCGGGCTCGTCGGCCGCGATCGCGATGGCGAGGTGGCCGGCCCAGGGCGCCCAGACGGTGTTGTGCCAGCCGCGGGCCTCCAGTTGGGCGCCGGCCTCGGTGAGTGCGGCGGCCGCCCCGGCGTAGCGCTTCTTGGCGATCAGCAGCTTGCCGTACAGCGAGGGCGCGTCGGGCAGCACCATCGCGGTCGCGTGGTACGGCGGGTGGAAGCCGAACTTGACGGCGAGTTCCCAGGCCTCCTCGGTCCGGCCGCGGGCGAGCAGGGTGTCCACCAGGACGCCGACGGCGTCCCAGGCGAGCGGCAGCTTGGGGCCGATCCGCTCGGACAGTCGCAGCGCGCGGCGCAGGAAGTCCTCGGCCTCGGCGAGCAGGCCGCGGCGGAAGCGGGCGAGGCCCATCAGGAAGTACGCGAAGCCCCGGTGGGCACCGCTCCACCCGGCGACCTCGAACTGGATGATGGCGTCCGCGAACAGCCGCTCGGCCTGGGCGATGCGGTCGTTGTAGGTGTAGGTGAGGCCGAGCATGGAGGGCAGTTCGAAGCCCCAGGTGCTGTTGGTCCAGCCGAGTCCCTTGGGCAGTCGGCCTGCGTCGAGGACCGAGTCGGCGTAGGTCAGAGCCTCGGCGGAGGGGGCGCCGCGCAGGGTGAGGTCCCAGGCGCGCATCGCGAGGACGGCCCGGTCGGCGGCGTCGCGGGTGCTGAGGCCGTCGCACATGAGGCCGAGCCGGGTGGAGCGGCCGGGCCCGTCGTCCTCGGACTTGCGGAAGGCGTGCCACATGAACGAGGCGGCCTGGAGCCGGAGTCGGCCGGCCGGGTCGGCGGTCTGCTCGGCCTCGTCCTGGCAGACCACCGCGGCCTGGCGCAGTTCGCCGCTGTGTGCGAGCACCTCGGAGAGCCGGAAGGTGGCGTCGACCCGCAGTTCGGGGCGCAGCGGCCCCTCGTCGGGGTCGAGGGCGAGCTTGAGCTGGTTGACGGTGGCGACGGGGTCGGTGAGCAGCGCGGAGCAGCCCAGTTCGTACAGCACCTCGGCGCGGATGTCGTCGGCCGGGGGTTCGTTGAGGGCTCGGTGCAGGCAGCGCTGGGCGGCTTCGGGGGCGCCGATCAGCAGGTGTTCGACGGCGGCCCGGCGCAGTTTGCGGACGGTCTTGTCGTCGCCCTCGCCGGAGAAGGTCTCGACGAGGTGGCGGGAGGCGGCGAGCAGGCCGAGTCCGGCGTTCTCGATCTCGGCGGCGGCGACGCCGTGCATGCCGGTGCGGGTGGCCTCCGGCATGGTGTTGTAGATCGAGCTGCCGATCAGCGGGTGGACGAACTCCAGGTTGCCGTTGGGGGTCTGGGTGAGCACGCGCTGCTTGCGCAGCTGCTTGATGGCGTCGCGGGCGCCCTCGGTGGTCTGGGCGCAGATCCGGGTGGCGAGGTCGACCCGGATGTCGGTGCCGAGCATCGCGCAGGCCCAGGCGAAGCGCAGGGTGCCGGAGCCGAGCCGGTCGATCCAGCTCTTGAGGGTCATTCCGGTGGCGTCGACGGCGAGTTCGCGCAGTTGTTGGGAGTTCTCCTCGACCGGTTCGAGGTCCTGGTCGCGGACCTGGTCGAGCAGGGCGACGGCTTCGAAGGGGTTGCCGTTGACGACGTTCCAGAACTCGTAGCAGAAGGCGTCCTCGGCCTTGTCGCCGAGTTCGGCGCGGATCATGTCGGTGACGGAGACCAGCGAGAGCCGGTTGAGCTCGTGCTTGCTGGTGGCGAGGCCGAGGACGGCCTTGCGGTGCTGCTGGATCTCGGTCGGCCAGTCGTTCTCGTCCTCGCGGAAGGCGAAGACGAGCAGGACGGGCAGTTCGCGGGAGCGGACGGCGAACTGGGTGAGCCAGGAGAGCGACTCGTGGTCGCCCCAGTGCAGGTCGTCGACGATCATGACCAGCGGGGCCCGGCGCGGCGCGAGTTGGGTGAGGACGTAGTCGAGGCCGTCGCGCACGCCCTGGGGGTCGAGGCGGCGGGCGCCGGCCTTGGGCCGCTTGAGGCCCATGGCCGGTCCGACGACCTCCTCCCAGGTGCCCATGACCTGGCGGAACTCGTCGGGCTCCAGGCTGGTGAGGAGGGGTTGGAGGAGCTGGCGCAGCACGTGGTAGGGCTCGTTGAACTGGCGTTCGCCGCCGCGGGCGAACAACACGGTGGCGCGGTCGCGGAGTTTGGCGACCCGTCGGACCTCGTGCAGCAGGCTGGTCTTGCCGATGCCGGGGCGGCCGGAGAAGGCGAGCAGTTCGCCGATCTCGGTGCCGCCGGCCGCGAATTCGCAGCAGAGTTTGTCGACGGCCGTTTCGACGGAGCGCAGTTCGGCGTCGCGGTCGCGCAGCCTGACCCTCGGCGAGGTGCTGTCGCCGTCCCGGCCGGAACCTGATCCCGTCCGAAGTTCGTTGTCCTGCTCGGTCACCGTCGTGCCTCCGCCTCGCCACTCGCGTCACAGCCCGTGTCGCTGCTCGCATCACTGCCCGTGGAGCCGAGGTTAGCGCTGCGTGGCACTCACTGTGGGGCATTCGCGCAGGCTGGGGCGGACGGTGAGGGTTCGGACGCCTTGCCAAGGGCAATTGCCCTATACCCCTAACGTCCGATCATTACATCAGATACCCTACGGCCCGCGAGGCGAAGATGATCTTTCGCTACCACCCTCTCCCCGGAAGCCTCGCCGCGTCAACTCCCCCCACACCGAGCGTTCGAACCACTAGTGCCCCCACCCTTCGCCGCACCGGGAGTCCGATGTCTGACGACACCTCACTTCAGATTCCGTTCCCGCACCGCCGCAGCCCGCACGGCCCGCAGGCCACCGCACTGCACCGTGACTGGCTGGTCCGCCACCCGCTGCTCCCCGACGTCGACCACCCCGGGTACGCCCACTGGGAGGTGGTCGACCTCGCCGCCCTCGGCTACCCCGACACCGGCCCGGACGAACTCTCCCTCGCCGCCGACCTGATGGGCTTCTACTTCCTCTTCGACGACCAGTTCGACGGCCCGCTCGGCCGCCGCCCGACGGAGGTCGCCCCCATCTGCGAGCGGCTGATCGCCGTCCTGCACGGCGCCCGCCCCGACCAGGACTCGCCGGTCGAGACCGCCTTCGCCGACCTCTGGGACCGCAGCGTGCGCGGCATGCCCGCCCGTTGGCAGGCCCGCGCCGCGTACAACTGGGAGTGGTACCTGGCCAGTCACCCCGCCGAGGCCGCCGGCCGCATCTCCACCCGGCCACCCGACCGCGACGGCTACCTGGTGCTCAGACGAGGCACCGCGGCGATGGAGACCATCTTCGACATGGTCGAACGCCTCGGCCAGTTCGAGGTCCCCGCCGCCGTCCTGCACCACCCGGTGCTGCGTCAACTGCGCCAGCTGGCCGCCGACATCCCCTCGCTCAGCAACGACGTCCGGTCGTTCCCGCTGGAAGCCCCGCGCGGCGACGTCAACAACCTGGTGATGATCGTCCAGCGCGAGCGCCGCTGCTCGGCCGAGGAGGCCTGCGCGGTGGTGCTGGAGGAGGCGCAGCTGATGGTCGAGCGCTGCCGGGACCTGCACGGCCGACTGCCGGACGTCTACCGGGAGTTGGGGCTCTCCCGAGTCGAACGGACGATCGCCCAGCGGTACGCGGACGGGCTGGTCACCTGGCTCGCCGGCTACCTGTACTGGGAGTCCCGCACCGGCCGCTACCACGCGGTCTGACACCGTCCCGACCGGAGCGCGGAGACACGGTGCGCGCCCCCGCGCGACGGCCGGAACGCGCACCCTCCGTACGGGCC
This sequence comes from Kitasatospora sp. NPDC043950, assembly GCF_056435345.1. Classification (NCBI taxonomy): domain Bacteria; kingdom Bacillati; phylum Actinomycetota; class Actinomycetes; order Kitasatosporales; family Streptomycetaceae; genus Kitasatospora; species Kitasatospora sp. NPDC043950. Next base: position 147,498 of record NZ_JBWKER010000009.1, on the reverse strand, counting down.
GGGCGCACGGACCGTAGCCGCGCCCCGCGCCGGGCGGCTATCGTGCTCGACGGCGGACGCCCCGGCGGGCCTCCGCCCCGAATTGCGTGTCCGCACCCTCCCGCCGGGCCGCCCCCGCGCCGGGCGCGGCCCGGCGCGCCGCCCCCGCCACCCGGTCCGGGCGGCGCCCGACGTCGCGAGGAGACACCAGAGCATGACGGTCTACCAGCCCCCCGGCACGCCCGGCAGCATCGTCGCCTACCGCTCCCGGTACGAGCACTGGATCGGCGGCGGCTGGACCCCGCCGGCGCGCGGCGAGTACTTCGGCGACCCGACCCCGGTCACCGGCGAGGTGTTCACCGAAGTCGCCCGCGGCACCGCCGAGGACATCGAGGCCGCGCTGGACGCGGCCCACGCCGCCGCCCCCGGCTGGGGCCGCACCCCGCCCGCCGAGCGGGCCCAGGTGCTGCTGCGGATCGCCGACCGGATGGAGGCGAACCTGGAGCGGCTGGCCGTCGCGGAGAGCTGGGAGAACGGCAAGCCGGTGCGCGAGACGCTGGCCGCCGACCTCCCGCTCGCGGTCGACCACCTGCGCTACTTCGCGGGCGCGCTGCGCGCCCAGGAGGGCGGCCTGTCCCAGCTGGACGAGGACACCGTGGCGTACCACTTCCACGAGCCGCTGGGCGTGGTCGGCCAGATCATCCCGTGGAACTTCCCGATCCTGATGGCGGTCTGGAAGCTCGCCCCGGCGCTCGCGGCCGGCAACGCGGTGGTGCTCAAGCCCGCCGAGCAGACCCCGGCCTCGGTGCTGCTGTGGGCCGAGCTGACCGCCGACCTGCTGCCGCCCGGCGTGGTCAACATCGTCACCGGCTTCGGCGAGGAGGCCGGCGCCCCGCTGGCCTCCAGCAACCGCATCCGCAAGATCGCCTTCACCGGCGAGACCACCACCGGCCGGCTGATCGCCCGCTACGCCAGCGACAACCTGATCCCGGTCTCGCTGGAACTCGGCGGCAAGAGCCCCAACCTGTTCTTCGCGGACGTCGCCGACGCCTCGGACGCCTTCTACGACAAGGCGGTCGAGGGCTTCGCGATGTTCGCCCTCAACCAGGGCGAGGTGTGCACCTGCCCCAGCCGGGCGCTGATCCAGTCCTCGGTCTACGAGCGGCTGCTCGCCGACGGTCTGGAGCGGGTGCGCGCGATGCGCCAGGGCGACCCGCTGGACACCGAGACCCAGGTCGGCGCGCAGGCCAGCGCCGAACAGCTGAAGAAGGTCCTCTCCTACTTCGAGATCGGCCAGGCCGAGGGCGCCAAGCTGCTGGCCGGCGGCGAGCGGGCCGACCTCGGCGGCGCCCTGGCCGGCGGGTACTACGTGACGCCGACGGTGTTCGAGGGCGTCAACAGCATGCGGGTCTTCCAGGAGGAGATCTTCGGCCCGGTCGTCTCGGTCACCCGCTTCGAGGACTTCGCCGAGGCGATCAGCCTCGCCAACGACACCCAGTACGGGCTCGGCGCGGGCGTCTGGACCCGCGACCTCAACACCGCCCACCGCGCCGGGCGCGCCATCCAGGCCGGCCGGGTGTGGACCAACTGCTTCCACGCCTACCCCGCCCACGCGGCCTTCGGCGGCTACAAGAACTCCGGCATCGGCCGGGAGAACCACAAGGCGCTGCTGGAGCACTACCAGCAGACCAAGAACCTGCTGGTCAGCTACTCCCCGGACGCGGTCGGCCTCTTCTAGGCCACGGCCTTCACGAAACACGGAGCGGGAGACCGGTCCCGGCCTCCCGCTCCGCCGCCACTCCCCGTGGCCGCACCGCGAACGCCCGCTGGGACGTCCACGCTGCGCAACCCTCCGTAGGGCAAAACGCCCATTTCGGGATCTAAGCACATGAATGCGCGATTTTCTCGACGCGCCGCCGACATGCCCGAACACACCCGGCGAACGCCGTAAACAGGACTCCCCGTCCCTCACCCCCGGGAGTCCCGATGACCATCTCCCCCGCCAAGCTCTCCGACCCCACCGTGCGCGCCTTCGTCGCCGCGGTCAACGCGGGCGACCGCGACGCCTTCCTGGCCACCCTCACCCCGGACGCGACCATGTCCGACGACGGCTCCGACCGCGACCTGCCCCAGTGGATCGACAAGGAGATCTTCACCGTCCGCGGCCGGATGGACGTCCAGACCGAATCGGACGGCGGCCACGCGCTGATCGCCAACTTCACCAACGACACCTGGGGCGAGATGCGCACCGCCTGGCGCTTCACCCTCACCGGCCCCAAGATCACCCGCTTCGAGACCGGCCAGGCCTGACGGCTCGGGACCGGGCCCGCCGCTACCCGGACAGCCCCAGGCACCCCCGCACCGCGCGGATCAGGTTGCGCGAGCGGATGTCGCCGGTGACACCCGGCTGCATGCCGTTGGTGACGTAGCCGAAGCCCAGCCCGAGCTCCGGGTCGGCGAAGCCCAGCGAGCCGCCCCGGCCGGGGTGGCCGAAGCTCGCCGGGGAGGCCATCGGTGCGGTCGGGCCGTGCCGCCAGAAGCCCAGGCCGAAAGTGGAGTTGACGATCAGCACCCGGTCCGGCCCGCTCACCTCGGGCCCGGCCGCGCGGGTCAGCACCCCGGGCGCGAGCAGCGGCGGCAGCAGCGCGCCGGAGCCGTCCGGGCGGTCGGCGGCGCCGATCAGCGCCGCGTAGAACCGGGCCAGCGAGCGGGCGGTGCCGATGCCCCCCGCGCCGGGGATCTCGGCGGCCTGCACCGCCGGGTCGTTGAGGTCCACCCCGGGGCGCACCGAGGCGAAGGACCGCGCGGTCAGCGAGGCCGGGTCCTGGTAGGCGTCCCGGACGGACTGCTTGGGTCGCAGTCGCAGCCCACTCGGCCCGGTCCGGGCCGCCTCCGGGGCGGGCAGGTCGACCAGCCGGCCGACCCTCGGCGCGGCCCCGGCCGGCAGCCCGATCCACAGGTCCAGCCCGAGCGGCCGGGCGATCTCCTCGGCGAAGTACTGGCCGATCGTGCGCCCGCTCACCCGCCGCACCACCTCGCCGACCAGCCAGCCGAAGGTGTACGGGTGGTAGCCGTGCGCGGTGCCCGGCTCCCAGGCGGGCGCCTGCGCGGCCACCGCGGCCGCCGCGCGCTCCCAGGTCAGCACGTCCTCCAGCCGCAGCGGCACGTCCAGCGCGGGCACCCCGGCCTGGTGCGACAGCAGCCAGCGCACCGGCACCCCGCCCTTGCCGGCCTGCGCGAACTCGGGCCAGTAGGAGGCCACCGGGGCGTCCAGGTCGAGCAGGCCGCGCTCGGCCAGCAGCAGCGCGGTGGCCGCGGTCAGGCCCTTGGTGACCGAGCGCAGCACCTGGGCGGTGTCCGCCGTCCAGGGCACCGCCGGCGCGGGCCGCCCGCCGACCTCGGGCCGGGCGTCACCGCCCCACAGGTCGACCACCTTGCGGCCGCGCGCGTACAGCGCGAAGGCCGCGCCCAGTTCGCCGTACTCGCGGAAGTTCCGCGCGAAGGCCTCCCGTACGGGCTCGAACCCCTCGGCCGTCTCGCCCCAGATCTCCACCACCGCGCGCCGCCCTCAGCCTGTCCGGTTCCTGCGTTCCCGCCCGCGTCGGATCGCACACGAATCGCATGCGCATCACAGTGCGCATCACATGCGAATCGAGCTCGGATCGCACTCGAAAAGCGTTCGAAGCGGGCCCCGAAACCCTAACCTGTCCATCATGACCAACCCTGCCGAAGAGCTGCTGGACGTCGTCGACGAGCACGACCGGGTGATCGGGACGGCGCTGCGCGGGGAGGTGTACCGGCAGGGGCTCACCCACCGGTGCGTCTTCATCCTGGTCCGCGACCCGGCCGGGCGGATCTTCGTCCACCGCCGCACCGACACCAAGCTGTTCGCCCCCGGCGCGTACGACATGTTCGTCGGCGGCGTGGTCGGCTCCGGCGAGACGTACGCCGAGGCCGCCGTACGCGAGGCCGAGGAGGAGCTCGGCGTGCACGGGATCAGCCCGCGTCCGCTCTTCAAGTTCCTCTTCCGGCAGGACCGGCTCTCCTGGTGGAGCGACATGTACGAGGCCGAGTGGGACGGCCCGGTCCAGCCGCAGGAATCCGAGGTCGCCTGGCACGCCTGGCTCACCCCCGCCGAGCTCGCCGACCGCCTCGCCCGCGACCACTTCGTCCCCGACGGCCGCGAGGCCTACCGCCGCTACCTGGACCTCCACGCCGCGTAGGCCCCGCCCCGGACGGCGGATAGGGTGGCGCGCATGGCCTCCCGTACGCCGTCGCCGACGGCCGCCCGCGCTGCACGGACCCCCGCCCCGGAGCAGGCACCGGCCCGGGCGGCGGGCCAGGCGCCGGACCGGGCACCGGCCCGGGCGGCTGCCGGTGAGCGGCCGCGCCGCAGGCTCAGCGTGGACGAGCGGCGCGAGCAGCTGATCGCCGTCGCGCTGGAGCTGTTCAGCCGCCGCCCGCCGGAGGAGGTGTCGATCGACGACATCGCCGCCGCCGCGGGGGCCTCCCGGCCGCTGGTGTACCACTACTTCCCCGGCAAGCAGGCGCTGTACGAGGAGTCGCTGCGGCGGGCCGGGCGGGAGCTCTCGGCGCGCTTCGAGGAGGCCGCCGACGGGCCGCTGTCCGAGCGGCTGTACCGGGTGATGGGCCGCTACCTGGACTTCGTGCAGAGCCACGGGCCCGGCTTCGCGGCGCTGCTGCGCGGCGGCTCGGTGGCGGCCAGCGCGGGCACCTCGGCGGTGATCGACGAGGTGCGGCGGGCCGCCCACGACCAGATCCTCTCCCACCTGGCGATCCCCGCGCCGAGCCCCGGGCTGCGGCTGACCGTCCGGGCCTGGATCGCCAACGCCGAGATCACCTCGCTGGAGTGGCTGGCCGAACGCTCGGTGCCGCTGGAGGACCTGCAGCTGCACCTGGTGCAGGAGTTCGTCGCCTCCCTCACCCTCACCGCCGCCCGGGAGCCGGCGCTCGCCGCCGAACTCGCCTCGTTCTTCGCGGACGAGCGTCCTGACGGCCCGACCGGGCGCCTGGTGCGGGAGCTCGCCGGACTGTTCGCCGTCCCCGGGATCGCCGAGGCGGTCACCGCGCTCGCCACCGCACCGTCCGGCGAAACGTCCCCGCAGGCCACGGGCGAAACGGCCGCGGCTCCCATCGGGTGATCCGCCGGTTCGGTCCCGACAGCGGGCTCTGATAGGAATGAGCACGGATCCGACGGCACGCCGCCACGGCGCGCGCGGACCCACCCGAACCAGCGGACCGCAGACGCAGCAGAGCGGGGGGCTCAACAGTTGACCCAGGACGTCCAGTTCAGCGCGGAGGCCAATCCCTTCGCGGCGGCGGAGCAGGTCTGCGCGACCCTCGGCACGCTCACCGACGCCCTCTTCGACGAGCGCACCTCCCGCCATCCGGCGGCCTCGCTCAGCGCCCTGCGTCCGGCCGAACACCCCGCCTCAGAGGCGCTGTTCGGCCTCCCACTGGCCCCGAACGGCCCGGTGCACGCGGCCGTGGACCGGCTCGGCACGGTGCTCACCGCCGGCACGGCCCGCCCCGGTACCGGCGCCCGGGTCGCCGACCGGGTGACCACCGCCCTCCACACCCGCTACGGCGGCGGGGCGGTGCGCGGCGCGATCGCCGACCGGGGCACCACCTCGGCCGCGCTGTTCCAACTGCCGGTCACCGGCGAATTCGCCGACCCCAAGCTGCGCCCTCCGTTCGCCCCGGCGCTGGCCGCGCTGGCCGCCGGGCAGCAGACCCGCCAGCCGGTCGAACTGGCCACCGGCGCGGGCGCCGAGGTCCGGCTGGTGGTCCCGCCCGGCTTCCACCCGCTGACCTCCCCCGGTGGTCCCGCCGGGGTCTGCTCCCGTACGGTGCCCGCGCCGGCGGGCGGGGCGGACGGCGTCGACCCGGCCACCGCCGCGGCCGCCGAGGAACTGACCGGGCATCTGGCCGAGGTCGCCGAGGAGCTGTTCAGCGGTGACGGTCCGGAGCAGCGCCGCGACTTCGCGGTCATCTCCGCCACCCTCGCCGACCTGGTCCACGACGCCGGCACGGTCTACGCCGGCGTCTGCGCGCTGGACGTGGACGGCCGGGCCTCCGACGCCGCCCTGGTCGTCTCGCTCGCCCGGCACCCGCTGCCGATCACCGCGCTCGCCACCGAGCTCGCCACCGTCCGGCGGCACGCCGAGGTGTGGACGGTCCTGCTGCCGGCCGGGCCGGCCGCCGTCCTGGTCGAGGGACGGACCGTCCCGGTGCCGGGGCCGCTGTCCGCCGACGGGCAGCGGCGCTGGGTGGTCACCTCGGCGGTCGAGGCCTTCGTCCCGCTGCCGGACGGCGGCACCGTGCTCTGCGTCCAGCTGTCCACGGCGCAGCCGGAGGACTGGGACCTGTACACGCAGGCGTTCGCGGAGCTGCTGAAGAGCGTTCAGTTCGGCTGGGACGGGGAGGTGTCCGGCGCCGTGCGCGCGCCCGTGCCCGCCACGCCTGCCGCCGCTCCCACTCCCGCTCCCGTCGAGAAGGAGCCGGAAGAGGTGCCGGCGCAGCTCCCGCCCGAGGACTTCAACCCGTTCGCGCCCGTCGCGGAGGCCTCCCCGGCCGACGCCGAGCCACAGGCGGCGCCGGCCAGGCGGAAGGGCACGCCGGTCATGGTGCCCCCGCCGGACTTCAACCCCTTCGCCCCGGAAAGCCTCCCGTCCACCCCGGACACGTCCCCGGCGGCGGCCGCCCCGGCCACCGACCCGTTCGGCACGGTGACGGCCGACCAGTCGGACCCGTTCGGCACCACGCTCGCGGCGCAGGGCCCGGCCGTCCCACCGCCGCCCTCCGCACCGCCGGCCGTTCCCGCGCAGGTTGCTCCCGCGCAGGACGCCCCGCGGAAGGGCACGCCGGTCATGGTGCCTCCGCCGGACTTCAACCCCTTCGCCCCGGAAAGCCTCCCGTCCACCCCGGACGAAGCGACGGAGACCGACGCGGCGGAGGCTTCGGGCCCGGAGACCAGGCCGTTCGGCTGAGCCCCGACCACTGCCCCTCCGCCAGGATCCAACCGCAGGATCGACAGGAGGCCGCGACAACGCGACGCCGAGAGCCGGCAGTTGACCGCCATTGTGGACAACGCCCGGACGCGACAGGAAGGTTGGGAGGCCCTACGCCGTCAGCCGGCGCGCCGGGCCAGGTGGACCACGTCCGGCACGCCGCGGCTGACCGGGATCTCGTGCGTGACGACGTCGGAGAAGCCCGCCGCCCGCAGTGCCTCCTCGAAGTCCGCGGAGGGCTGCGCGCTCCACACCGCCAGCACCCCGCCCGGATGCAGCCGGTGCCAGAGCACCGCGAGCCCGTCGGCGCCGTACAGCCCGGCGTTGGAGTCGGTGACGGTCCAGTCCGGGCCGTTGTCGATGTCAAGGCACAGCGCGTCGTAGCGCTCGCCGTCGGCCGCCGCCAGGTACTCCAGCAGGTCGGTGTGGAGGACCTGGACCCGCTGGTCCTCCAGCGCGCCGCCGGAGAAGGCGCCGAGCGGCCCGCTCCGGTGCCAGTCGATGACGGCGCTCTCGCGCTCGACGATGGCGATCCGCCCCCAGCGCGGCTCGGCCGCCGCGTACGCCAGCGAGAAGCCGACGCCGAGGCCTCCGATCAGCACCGAGGGCTCCGCGGGGGCGCCGGTGCGGTCCAGTTCGTCCAGCGCCGCCTGGATCAGCAGGCGTTCGGAGCGGCCGTCGGCGGTGTCCATCAGGAAGCAGCCGTTGGCGATGATCTCGAAGTGCCGACCGCGCCGGCGCAGCACCACCTCGCCGAACGGGCCGTCCCGCCGGTCGAGCGTGACGACGGCCTCGTGAGCGTCCCGTTCGGGCAGTGCGGTGGACATGCGGCTTCCTCAGCGGACTCGGGTGCAGGAGCGTCCCGGCGGACGAGTACCCGCCCGACAATAGCCGAGTCCGCCCCTGCGCCCGTCACGTCGTGACCAGCACCCCGGCGTAGGAGACGCCCGCGACGACCACCCAGGAGCCGAGCCCGAGCAGGGCGAGCCGCCCGCCGGTGCGGACCATGGTCGGCAGGTGCACGGCGCTGCCGAGGCCGAACAGCGCGGCGGCCAGCAGCAGTTCCTGGGCGTCCCCGGCGAGGGTGAGCGCCCGCTCCGGAAGCACCCCGGTGGTCCGCAGCACGATCATCGCGAGGAACCCCGCCACGAACAGCGGGACGATCGGCGGGCGGCTGCCGATGGTGCCCGGGTTCTTCGCAGGGCCTTCCCCCGACTCCTGGCCGGCCCCGACGACGGCCTCCCCGGCCCGTCGCGCCCGGCGCCGTACCGCGACGGCCATCCCGGCGACCAGCGGCGCCAGCAGCACCACCCGCATCAGCTTGACCAGGACGGCCTCCCGCAACGCGCCCGCCCCGCCGGTCTGCGCGGTGGCGACCACCTGCCCGACGTCGTGCACGCTCGCGCCGACCCACCGCCCGAACTCCACGTCGCCCAGCCCGAACGGCTGCTGGAGCAGCGGCAGCACGGCGATGGCCAGCGTCCCGCACAGGGTGACCAGGGCCACCGAGGCGGCGACGTCCTCCTCCTCGCTGCCGGCCGCCTGGCTGACCGCGCCGATCGCCGAGGCTCCGCAGATGGAGTACCCGGTGGCGACCAGCAGCGGCTGGTCGCCCGGCAGGCCGAGCCGCCGGCCGAGCCAGAGCGTGCCGGTGAAGGTGGCCGCGACCACCGCGAGCACCATGGCGACGGTGGCCCAGCCGAGGCCGAGCACGTCGTCCAGGCTGAGTTTGAGCCCGAGCAGGACGATCCCGAGCCGCATCAGCCGCTTGCCGGCCATGGACAGCCCTGGCCGGGCCACCCCGCGCACCACCGGGCGCAGCGCGGGCAGGTGGGCCGCCGCCATACCGAGCACGACGGCTGCGGTCAGCTTGGGCACGGCGGGCACGGCCGCGTGGACGGCGATCGCGGCGGCCACCCCGGCCGCCGCGAGCAGCAGGCCGGGGGCGTCCCCGCCGAGCGGGGGCAGTGAGCGGGTGCGCGTGGCGCGCTCCCGGAGGGTCAGTGCCACGCCGCCCTCACTGCTGCTGGTCGGCGGGCAGCCGGTAGACGCGCCGGATGCTGGTGCCGAGCCGCGAGACGTCCGCGCCGTAGACGTGGATGGAGATGGCGGTGCTGTTGCAGGCGTTGCGCACCAGGTGGATGTCACCGGGCGGGGCGAAGGCGGCGACGGTGCCGGCCGGGCCGGCGACGTGCTCGGTCTCGACGAGGTGGGCGGTGCGGCCGTCGGAGACCAGCCGGTAGCGGGTCTCGCTCTCCTGGCCCTGGTGGACGCCGGCCACGCACCAGGAGACGTGGTCGTGGATCGGGGTCTGCTGGCCGGGCAGCCAGACCAGGGCGACGACGGAGAAGCCGCCGTCCTCCTCGGCGTGCAGGACGTGCTGGCGGTAGCGCGTCGGGTCGCCCTCGCGCTGGGCGGGGGTGAGCAGCGCGTCGGGCCCGTCGGGGTCGGCGCGCAGGTGCGGGGCGAGGCGTTCGCCGACCAGGTAGGCGGTGAGTTCCGGGGGCAGTCCGCGGTCCACGACGGCACGGATCTCGCCGATCAGGGCGGTCATCCGCTCGGTGAGCCGGTCGCTGCCGACCGTGGCTGGGGGTGTCATGCCAGCAGGTTCGGCTGCACCGACCTATCACGTCCAACGATGGTTCTTAAGCTTCCCCCCAACTTCAGCTTATGAATCGCCCCGGTGAGCACCCACCGGAGCCACGACTCAGCACCCGATCCGGCTCGCCGCCGCCCGCCGCAGGTGGTCCAGCACCAGCCCGGTGGCCGGTATCCGCCGGTGCTCGCGCAGCACGTACGCGCTCACCTGCCGGCGCAGGTGCGGTTCGACGGCCCGCCCGGTGACCTTGCGGTGGCACATGAAGGAGAGCACCAACGCGGGCATCAGCGCGATCCCGACCCCGGCGGCGACCAGGCTCTGCACCGCGAGGTTGTCGTCCGTGGAGAACACGATGTCCGGCGCGAAGCCCTCCTCCGCGCAGACGTTCAGCAGGTTGGCCCGGCAGCGCGGGCACCCGGCGATCCAGCGCTCGCCGTCGAGGTCGGCGAGCCGAACGGCGTGCCGACGGCCGAGTGGGTGTCCGACCGGCAGCAGCACGGTGAGCAGGTCCTCCATCAGCGGGATCTCGTCCAGCCCGTCGGGCACCTCGGTCGCGCCGCCGGGGTAGCGGAAGGCCAGCGCGATGTCGCACTCCCCGCGCAGCAGTCGCTGGACGGAGTCCGGCGGTTCGGCCTCCAGCAGCTCGACCCGCACACCGGGATGCTCGGCGAGCAGCCGGGCCATCGCCTCGGGTATCAGGGTGGCGTTGGCGCTGGGGAAGGCGCAGACCCGCACCCGCCCGGCCCGCAGCCGGGCGAGCGCGGCGAGCTGCTGCTGGGCGGCGGAGAGGCTGCCGAGGATCAGTTCGGCGTGCCGGGAGAGCGCCTCGCCCGCCTCGGTGAGCCGCAGTCCGCGCCCGGCCCGGGTGAACAGCGCGACGCCGACGGTGCGTTCGAGCGCCTTCATCTGCTGGGTGATGGCGGGCTGGGTGTAGCCGAGCTCGCGGGCGGCGGCCGAGTAGGAGCCCGCTCTGACGACCTCGTGGAACGTCCTGATGTGCCGCGAGTCGAATACCGGCTCCATGGCCCTCCCCCGGTCGTCGTCGTCGAACCTCCGCAATCATAAGAGGAAATTGGAGATGCCCGCTCTATCCCCACCCACACCTATGGTTCAGGATCGAACCAGGCCTCTCACTGCTGCGCGGACGGCGGCAGCCCCATCGCCACCCCGGCCTTGACCACCGGCGCCCCGCCCCGCATGCTCGGGCTGCGCCGACTGCGGCGCTCGACCCAGCGGGCGAGCCAGGAGAGCAGCAGGCACATGCCGATGTAGATCGGCGCGATCACGATCACCACCGGGATGAACGGCAGGTCGTAGTCGAGGTTGGTGGCGATCAGCTTGCCCGCGTGCAGGAACTCCTCGTAGGTGATCAGGAAGCCCAGCGAGGTGTCCTTGAGCGCGACCACCAGTTGGCTGATGATGGCCGGCAGCATGGCCCGGTTGGCCTGCGGCACCAGCACGTACGTCATCACCTGGGTCTTGCGCAGGCCGAGCGCGTAGGCCGCCTCGCGCTGGCCCTTGGGCACCGCGAGCACGCCGGCCCGGAAGACCTCGGCCAGCACCGAGCCGTTGTACAGCACCAGCCCGACCACCAGCGCCCACAGCGGCTGCACCTTGAGCGCGACGAAGACGAAGAAGATCATCACCAGCAGCGGCATGGCCCGGAAGAACTCCACCACCACCGTGGAGAGCACCCGCACCACCTTGTGGTCGGACAGCCGCCCGGCCGCGAACAGCGCGCCGAAGGGCAACGCGAACAGCACCGTCCAGCCGAAGGCCTTGAGGGTGTTGCCGAGCCCGCTCAGCAGCAGGTCCTGGACGCCCCGGTACTCGAAGGGCATCCACTTCTGGTACGTGAACTGGTGGGTGTGGAACAGCATGTAGACGATCCAGCCGATCAGCGCCGCGATCAGCAGCAGCGCGATCCCGCCGTACAGCCGGTGGCGGGCGAGCGCCTTCGGACCGGGGATGTCGTACAGCGCCGAGGATCCAACGGTCATCGCGACACCGCCACTCGTCGTTCCAGCAGGTTGAAGACGGCGCTGACGGCCAGGGTGATGATCAGGTAGCCGACGGCGATCCAGACGAAGGTCCAGATGATGCTGTAGCCCAGTTCGTTGATCGTCCGGTAGGTGCCGAGCAGTTCGGTGACGCTGAACGAGCCGGCGATCGCCGTGTTCTTCGCCAGCGCGATCATCACACTGCCGATCGGCGCGACCACCGACCGGTACGCCTGCGGCAGCACCACCACGCTCATCGTCTGCCCGAAGCTCATGCCCAGGCTGCGCGCCGCCTCCCCCTGCCCCGCCGGCACGGTGTTGATGCCCGAACGCATCGCCTCGCAGACGAAGGCCGAGGTGTAGCAGCTGAGCGCGGCCACCGCGAAGACGAAGAACGGCAGCGTGATGTTGAAGCGCGGCAGGCCCAGCACCACGATGAAGAACAGCAGGGTCAGCGGCGTGTTGCGCAGCAGCGTCACCCACGCCGTCCCGAACACTCGCAGCGGCCGGACCGGCGAGACCCGGAAACCCGCGATCATCACTCCCAGCACCAGCGACAGCACGGCGCTCACCGCGAACAGCGAGAGCGTGCCGAGGAAGCCGTCCCAGTAGGTCGACCAGTTGTCGGTCAGCGTTTTCACGGCGCGGCCCTCTCAGTACCGGTCGATCGGCGGCGGTGTCGGCGCCGGCTCCCCGGACAGGCCCAGGGTCGCGTCGTAGGCCTTCTTCCAGTCGCCGTTCTGTTCGTTCTGCGCCAGCGCGTCGTCCAGGGCCAGGCGCAGCACGGTGTCGTTCTTCGGAGTCCCGATCCCGTACGGCTCCTGGGAGAACAGCGGGCCGACCACCTTGAGCTCGTCCGGCACCTTGGCCGCGTAGCCCAGCAGGATCGCGTTGTCCGTGGTGACGGCGTCCACCTGGCCGGTGATCAGGTTGTCCACGCAGGCCGAGTAGGTGTCGTAGCCGATCAGCTTCGCCTTCGGGTACTGCGACTGGATGCGCTGGTACGGGGTCGAGCCGGCCGCCGAGCAGACCTTCTTGCCGTCCAGGTCCTGCGGGCCGTGGATGGTGTTGTCGTTCCTGCGCACCAGCAGCGACTGCCCCGCGACGAAGTACGGCCCGGCGAAGCCGACCAGCTTCTTCCGGTTGTCGTTGATGGTGTAGGTGCCGACGTAGAAGTCCACCTGGCCGTTCTGCAGCGCGGTCTCGCGGTTGGCCGAGGCGATGGTCTTGAACTCGATCCGGTCCGGCGGGAAGCCGAGGTAGGCGCCGACCATCTTGGCGATCTCGATGTCGAAGCCGGAGTACACGCCGGTGGCCGGGTTCTTCTCGCCCAGGTACGGCTGGTCCTCCTTGGCGCCGACCACCAGGTGGCCCCGGCTCCGGGCGGCGTCCAGGGTCGGCGAGCCGGTGATGGAGGCGGCGTCGCGCACCTGGTAGCTGGGCAGCGCGCTCGCCTGCGGGCCCTTGGGCGGCGGGGTGCCGGGCTTGCCGCAGCCGGCGGCCAGCACGGCGAGCAGCAGGACGGCGGCGAGCACCGTCCGGCTCCGGGCGGCGGGCGTGGTCTTCCTCGTCACGGGCGCCGCCTCAGTGCTTCAGGATCTTGGACAGGAAGTCCCGGGCGCGCTCGCTCTCCGGAGCGCTGAAGAAGTCCTCCGGGGCGCGGTCCTCGACGATCCGGCCGTCGGCCATGAAGACCACCCGGTTGGCGGAGGCCCGGGCGAAGCCCATCTCGTGGGTGACCACGACCATCGTCATGCCCTCGTGCGCGAGCTGGCGCATGACGTCCAGCACCTCGTTGATCATCTCGGGGTCGAGCGCCGAGGTCGGCTCGTCGAACAGCAGTGCCTTCGGGTCCATCGCCAGCGCCCGGGCGATCGCCACCCGCTGCTGCTGGCCGCCGGAGAGCTGGGCCGGGTACTTGTCGGCGTGCGCCTCCAGCCCGACCCGCTCCAGCAGGGCGCGGGACTTGGCGTCCGCCTCCGCCCGGGGCCGGCCGCGGACCTTGATCTGCGCGAGCGAGACGTTCTGCAGCACGGTCTTGTGCGCGAACAGGTTGAAGGACTGGAACACCATACCGACCTCGGCGCGCAGCCGGGCCAGCCCCTTGCCCTCCTCGGGCAGCGGCTCGCCGTCGATCAGGATGGTGCCGTCCTCGATCGGCTCCAGGCGGTTGATCGCCCGGCAGAGCGTCGACTTGCCGGAGCCGGACGGTCCGATGACCACGACGACCTCGCCGCGGCCCACGGTCAGCTCGATGTCCTGGAGGACGTGCAGGTCCCCGAAGTGCTTGTTGACGCCGCGCACCTCGATCAGCGGCGTGAAGGCCGAGGGCCCCGCCTGGGCCGGCCCGGGAGCGCTGGTCACCGGCCGCGACGCCCCTTCAGCAGCCAGCCCAGCGCGCCGCCGGCGAGCAGCGTGGCGAGCAGTGCGATCCAGAGCGGCGCGGTAACGGTGAACACCCAGAACTGGATCTTCACCTTGTCGAGGTTCGCGAACAGGAACCACACGGCGAGGACGACGATGACGCCGATCCCGATGTACCGGGTGGGGATCCCAGCGATCTCGCTGCGTTTGGAGCCGGACGAGCCGTCCGAAATCTTGGTCACCGGAGCAGTCTGCGGGCCGGGGCTCCGATCTGCCCGGTTACGCGCCCTGATGGGTGAGGTAGTAACCCGCACGGGGCAATCCGGCCCCGTGCGGGTTTGAAGTGCCGTACGGGTCAACGGCGCCGTACGGGTTCAACGGCGCCGGCCCGCTACCGCTCGTCCCGCCAGGAGCGCCAGAGCGCCGCGTACGGGCCGCCGGCCGCGACCAGCTCCGGGTGGCTGCCGTACTCGCTGATCCGGCCGCCCTCGACCACCGCGATCACGTCCGCGTCGTGCGCGGTGTGCAGCCGGTGGGCGATGGCGATGACCGTGCGGCCCTCCAGCACCCGGGCGAGCGAGCGCTCCAGGTGCCGGGCGGCGCGCGGGTCCAGCAGCGAGGTGGCCTCGTCCAACACCAGGGTGTGCGGATCGGCCAGCACCAGCCGGGCCAGCGCCAGCTGCTGGGCCTGCGGCGGAGTCAGCACGGTGCCGCCGGAGCCGACCTCGGTGTCGAGGCCGTGCGGCAGCGCGTCCACCCAGCCGCCGGCGTCCACCGCGTCCAGCGCGGAGCGCAGTTCGGTGTCCTCGGCCCCGGGCGCGGCCAGCCGCAGGTTGTCCCGCAGGGTGCCGACGAAGACGTGGTGCTCCTGGTTCACCAGGGCGACCTCCGCCCGCACCCGCTCGGCCGGCATCCGCGCCAGTGCCGCCCCGCCGAGCGTCACGCTGCCGCGCCCGGGGGCGTAGATCCCGGCCAGCAGCCGCCCCAGCGTGGACTTGCCCGCCCCGGACGGCCCGACCAGCGCGACCCGGGTGCCCGGCGCGACGTCCAGGCTGATGCCGTGCAGGACGTCGGCGCCCTCCCGGTAGCCGAACCGGACGTCCCGGGCCTCGACCCGGCGGCCGTCCGGGTGACTGGACTCGTCACCCTCGTGCTCCGGCACCTCGCGGACGCCGACCAGCCGGGCCAGCGAGGCCTGGCCGATCTGCAGTTCGTCGTACCAGCGCAGGATCAGGTCGACCGGACCGGTCAGCATCTGCGCGTACAGCACTCCTGTGGTCAACTCGCCGACGGTGATCCAACCCTTGAGGGTGAACAGCCCACCGAGCAGCAGGGTGGCCAGCACCGCCGAGGAGTAGAACGCGTCGATGGTCGGGAACCAGACCGAGCGCAGCCACAGGGTGTAGCGCTCCCAGGCGAGCCACTCGCCCAGCTTGCGGTCCGTCAGGGCGATCCGCTGGTCGCCCAGGCGCAGCGTCTCCACCGTCCGCCCGGCGTCCACCGTCTCGGCCAGCACGGTGTTCACCGCGGCGTACCCGGCCGACTCGTTGCGGTAGGACTGCGGCGCGCGCTTGAAGTACCAGCGGGAGCTGACCAGCAGCAGCGGCAGGCCGACCAGCGAGGTGAGCGCGAGCAGCGGCGAGGTGACCAGCAGGGCGCCGATCACCAGCAGCAACGACACGATGGCGACGGCGAGTTCGGGCACGGCCTCGCGCACCGACTTGTCCAGCCGGTCGATGTCCGTGGTGCCCCGGGAGACCAGGTCCCCCGTGCCGGCCCGCTCCAGCACGCCGGTGGGCAGCGCGACCGAGCGGACCAGGAAGTCCTCGCGCAGGTCGGCCAGCACCCGCTCGCCGAGGACGGCACCGCGCATCCGGGACCAGCCGGTGAAGGCGGACTGCACCACCAGCGCTAGCAGGTACCAGCCGACCGCGACCGCGATGGTGGCCTCGGCGGTGCCGGTGGCCAGCGACTCGACCAGGCTGCCGAGCACCCAGGGGCCCACCAGCCCGGCCACGGTGGCCACCGAGTGCAACCCCACCAC
This sequence comes from Kitasatospora sp. NPDC043950, assembly GCF_056435345.1. Classification (NCBI taxonomy): domain Bacteria; kingdom Bacillati; phylum Actinomycetota; class Actinomycetes; order Kitasatosporales; family Streptomycetaceae; genus Kitasatospora; species Kitasatospora sp. NPDC043950. The sequence continues at coordinate 131,481 of NZ_JBWKER010000009.1, read as the reverse complement.
CGCGGAGAACCCGCCGCGGTGGCGCCGGGCGAGCAGGCGCAGGTAGGCGCGCACGGCGGCCGGTGAGCCGACCGGCAGGGTGGTGGCCGGCCCCTGCTCCTCATGGACGGGGGGCTTCATGACGTGCTCCTCAGGTGTGCGGCGGGTCGGGCGGGACGGACGGCGCGGGTGCCCACGCGGCCGCTCATACCGGCTCCCCCACCGGTTCCGGCTGCTCTTCGCGGGTGACCACGGCCCGGTAGGCCGGCTCGGTCCGCATCAGGTCGCGGTGCCGCCCGGCCACGGCCGCCCGGCCGTCGCGCAGCAGCACCACCCGGTCCGCCTGGTCGAGCAGCAGCGGGCTGGTCGCGAAGAGCACGGTGGTGCGCCCCGCCCGGGTGTCCCGCAGTCCGGTGGCGATCCTGGACTCGGTGTGGGCGTCCACCGCGCTGGTCGGCTCGTCCAGGACGAGGACCGGCGGGTCGGCCAGCAGCGCACGGGCCAGGGCGAGTCGCTGGCGCTGCCCGCCGGACAGCGAGCGCCCGCGCTCGGTGATCCGGGCGAGCATCGCGTCGCCCTCGCACTCCGGCGAGCCGTCCACCAGAGCCTCCAGCACGTCGTCGGACCGGGCGGCGGCCAGCGCCTCGGCCACCGAGACCCGCCCCGAGGACGGGATGTCGAACAGCCCGGCCAGGGTGCCGGAGAGCAGCACCGGCTCCTTGTCGTGGACCAGCACCGCCGCCCTGGCCTCGGCCAGCGGTACCGCGTCCAGCTCCGTTCCGCCGAGCCGGACGGAGGGCTGCTCCGGCTCGTCGCCGGCGGCCGGGACGTGCCCGCCGAGCCGCCCGGCGAGCGCCCCGGCGAAGTCCGGGTCCCCGCAGACGACCGCGGTCAGCTCCCCGGCCCGCGCGGTCAGCCCGGTCGCCGGGTCGAACAGGTCGGCGTTCCCCGGCTTGTTCAGCGAGGCCTCGGCCACGCCGCTGGTACGGCTGAGCGAGAGCACCCGGACGGCGCGCCCGGCGGAGACCCGGGCGACGCTCCAGGCGTGTGCGGCCTCGCCCAGGATCCGCAGCGGCGCCGCGAGGAAGGCGGTGGCGCCGTACACGGCGATCAGGGTGCCGACGGCGAGTTCGCCCGCGGCCGCCTGCCGGGCGCCGTACCACGTCACCCCGATCACGAACAGGCCCGGCAACAGGACCTGTTGGGCCTGCATCAGCGACCAGAGCCGGGCCGATCGGACGGCCGCGGCCCGGACCTTCTGGGAGGCGGCCCGGTACCGGTCCAGGAACAGCTCCTCGCCACCGATGCCGCGCAGCACCCGCAGCCCCGCCACGGTGTCGGCGGCCAGCTCGGTGGCCTTGCCGCCGAGCGTACGCTGCTGCTCGTACCGCCGCTCGAACGGCCCGATCAGCGGCCAGACGGCGGCTGCCAGCACCGGGACGCCGAGCAGCACCCCGACCCCGAGCACCGGTTCGACGACCAGCACGGCCGAGCTGACGGCCAGCCACACGATCACCGCGGCCCGGACCCGGGCGACGAGTTCGACGTACCAGCCGATCCGCTCGACGTCCCCGCTGCCGACCGCGACGACCTCGCCGGTGGCGATCCGGCAGGACAGCCCGGCGCCCAGGTGCGAGGCCTGCCGGGCCACCAGCTGCCGCACGTGGCACGCCGCGTGGATCCAGTTCCAGACCGCCTGGCGGTGCAGCAGCACGGCACCGAGCGCGGACAGCACGGCGAGCGCCACCGCGAGGGCGCCGGCCCGCCAGATCCCGGCGGCCTCGCCGTCGACGGCGGCCTGCACGCCCCACCCGAGCGGTATCGGCAGCGCCGCCTGGCCGCCCATCTCCAGCAGCGCCCAGCAGGTGGCGAGCACCTGCCCGCGCCGCTGGCCGCGCTGGAGCCAGCGCAGGAAGGCCAGGGGTGAGGAGAGGTCGGGACTGCCGGGGTCGGCCAACGGCAGGGGGGTCAGCAGCATGACGCTCCGATACAGGAGGGTGCGGGACGGCACTGGAGGGTGCTGGAGGGTGCGAACAGGCGTGAGCGGACACGCCGGGAGAAGGTCACGAGCCGGAGGCGCGGGTCTCGCGGCACGGCGGGCCCGGCTCGCGCGAACGACGGAAGCCGGACGGCGGCGGGCGACAGCGCGGCACCTCGCCCCGGCGGCATCGGCGCGTCCGGAGCGGCGCCGGACGGGACGGCCGGGCGGAGGCGGGAAGGGCATGAAGGGCCCGGATCTCAGGAGGTCATGGCCGCGAGCCTGCCAACCCCGATGTGATCCGCGCAACAGGTTTTTTCGCTACCCGGCCCCTGAATCCCCGCCGCAGCGGGCCTCCGGCCCCGCAAGATTCCCCCGAACGGCGGGAACAATCCCGCCCGGGTGCCAGTTGCCCCTTTCTGGAATCACACGGACGACCAGGAGGGCACCCCTTCCCGTGAGCAACATCCCCAACGTCACGCTGAACGACGGCGCGCAGATCCCGCAGCTCGGATTCGGCGTGTGGCAGGTCCCGGACGACGAGGCCACGGCCGCCGTCCGCACCGCGATCGAGGCGGGCTACCGCTCCATCGACACCGCGGCCATCTACGAGAACGAGGCCGGCACCGGCCAGGCGATCACCGAGGCCCTGTCCGGCGGCGTGGCCCGCGAGGACCTCTACATCACCACCAAGCTGTGGAACTCGGGCACCCGCGACTGGTCGGGCGAGCAGGGCCGCGACGCCGTCCTGCGCGAGTTCGACGCGTCGCTGGCCAAGCTCGGCCTCGACTACGTCGACCTCTACCTGATCCACTGGCCGCGCCCGAAGCACGGCAGCTACCTGAACGTCTGGAAGGCCTTCGAGCAGCTGAAGGCGGACGGCCGGGTCAAGTCGGTCGGCGTCTCCAACTTCGGGCCCGAGCAGCTCACCCGGCTGCTCGACGAGACCTCGGTCGTCCCGGTGCTGAACCAGGTCGAGCTGCACCCGTACTTCCCGCAGACCGAGCTGCGCGCCTTCCACGCCCAGCACGGCATCGCCACCGAGGCCTGGAGCCCGCTGGGCCAGGGCAAGGAGTTGCTCGCCGAGCCGGCGCTGGCGAAGATCGCCGAGAAGCACGGCCGCACGGTCGCCCAGGTGGTGCTCCGCTGGCACCTGCAGAGCGGCGTGATCGCGATCCCGAAGTCGGTCACCCCCGCCCGCATCCGGGAGAACCTGGACGTCGCCGGCTTCGAGCTGGACGCCGAGGACCTCGCCGCGATCGCCGGTGTCGCCACCGGCACGCGGATCGGTCCGGACCCGCAGGAGTTCGACTGGAACTGACGGCACCCGCCGTCCGACTTCTCTGACGAGCGGTCATGTCGAACGACCGCCCACCCCGATCAGGGGTGGGCGGTCTTCGGTGTGCCACGATCCGCCGGCGCCAACGAGCAACGGCCTCCGGCGGGTCAGGCCACCAACGCCTTGAGCCGCCAACTCCTTGAACCACCAACGCCTCAAGCCCTCAACACACCGGGCCTTCCGTACGTTGGCGAATCGTTTTGGCTGGCGCTCAAAGGATCCCTCTAGAGCCGCGCCGCCTTGCCGAGGAGCGCCAGCGCGGGCCCGTGCTCACCCTCGTCCAGCGGGGCGAGCAGCAGCCGCTGGACCTCGGCCACGCCGGCCGTCGAACGGTGCAGCAGGTCCTGGCCCGCCGGCGAGAGCGACAGCAGGTTGCGGCGCCCGTCCGAGGGGTCGCGCCGGCGCTGCACCAGACCGCGGCGCACCAGCCGGCTGACCATCTCGGCCATCGTCGCCTTGTCCAGCGAGGCCAGCTCACCGACCGTACGCTGGTCGGCGCCCGGCTCCAGTTCCAGCGCGTCCAGCACCGCGTACTGCGGAGCCGTCAGCTCCGCACCGACGTGCTCCGACCAGAGTTTGGTGTGCACCTGCTGGCCCACCCTGATCAGGTAGCCGATCGCCCGCTGCGCGTCCAGTGTCGGCCGCGCGTCGGAGAACACGGCGACCGCGGCGGGCTCCAGCCTGGCTATCTTGGCCATCACCCGCACGATCTCCACCTGCTCCTCCGCCGTCAGCGGCTCGAACAGGGTGCGCTGCACGCGGACCACACCACCGGTGGCCTCACGCACCGCCTGGGCACCGCTCTGCGAGAGCGCGAGCAGTTTTCGCCGGCCGTCGGCCGGGTCACGCCTTCGCAGCACCAAGCCGCGGCGGACCAGCCGCGCGACCATCTCCGCCATCGTCGCCTTGTCCAGCGAGGCTCGCTCGCCGACCGTCCGCTGGTCGGCACCCGGTTCGAGGGCCAGGACCAGCAGAACGGCGAACTGCGGAGCCGTGAGATCGGCTCCGACATGCTCGGACCACAGCCTGGTGTGAACCTGCTGTGCAACGCGAATCAGGTGTCCGGGCGACTGTTGCAGTCGCGCGGACACGCGGGTCGTCGGGATCTCCCCCAGCACCATGTATCCGTCCCGATGTCACACCCGGTGTGTGTGGGACACCCGGGTGGGGCAGTAACGGCGAGTGGGCGTCCAGCTATGAGGGAGGGCGCTCCAGCCGTGCAGCCGGTGGCTGCTGGCGGACACTATACAAACGGCGGGCCCTTGCTGGCAGGCAGGGGCGGATAGTAGACGCAGGTTCGGCAACATTGGCATATTTACGCGGCCGCCACGCCCTCTCGGTAACCCGTTCTCAGTAGAAAGCCGACCGGTCGGTCCTTACCGACCGTCACGTGCGGCTCTCCGACCCTGTTCGCCCTCCCTACTCGCGGGTAGGGTGTGGCCACCCTCCCCGGGGCGCTCCCCGCGGAGACCACCCCGAGAGAGACGAGAGCGCGCATGACCGAGCAGAGCACCGCCCCCCGGGTCGCCGTCGTCACCGGCGCCGCCCGCGGCCTGGGCGCCGCCACCGCCGTGCAACTGGCCGCCGACGGCTACGCCGTGGCCGTCCTCGACCTGGACGAGACCGCCGGGAAGGACACCGTCGACCGGATCACCGCGGCCGGCGGGCGGGCCCTGGCCGTGGGCGCCGACGTCTCGGACGCCGACCAGGTGCAGGCCGCCGTCGACCGGGTGGCCGCCGAACTCGGCGCCCCCGTCGTGCTGGTCAACAATGCGGGCGTGCTCCGCGACAACCTGCTCTTCAAGATGTCCGAGTCCGACTGGGACACGGTCATGAACGTCCACCTGCGCGGGGCCTTCCTGATGACCCGCGCGGTGCAGAAGCACATGGTGGACGCCGGTTTCGGCCGCATCGTCAACCTGTCCTCCTCCTCCGCCCAGGGCAACCGCGGTCAGGCCAACTACTCGGCCGCCAAGGCCGGTCTGCAGGGCTTCACCAAGACTTTGGCCATTGAGCTGGGCAAGTTCGGCATCACCGCCAACGCCGTGGCGCCCGGCTTCATCGCCACCGACATGACCGCGGCCACCGCCGCCCGGGTCGGCATGGACTTCGAAGACTTCAAGCGGGCTGCGGCCTCCCAGATCCCGGTCCAGCGGGTCGGTCTGCCTGAGGACGTCGCCCACACCATCTCCTTCCTCGCGAGCGAGGGCGCCGGCTTCGTCTCCGGGCAGGTGATCTACGTCGCGGGCGGCCCCCTCGACTGAGCACGGAACCTACACAGGGTTACCACGGAGTGGGAAGCCGGCCGCACCGACCTCCCACTCCGTTTTCTTTACCGGGGCTTTTGCAGAATCATTCGAACACCACACTGGCATTCGATCCGAGAATCACGGAAATCACTCCCCGGGCGGACCTCTCCCCGCCAATTGTCGATTTCACGGGAAAATGACAAATCCCTCCGGAATAGCCCCGGCCGGATGGGTAAGGTCACCCCCGTGCAAGCCCCGAGTACCCCCGCGCCCTATCCCAACCAGGGGCCGGAGCAGCTCACCACCACCCACCGCGAGCGCCCGAGCCCCGAACGAGTCCACCGCCGCGAGCCCGGCTGGCCGCCGATGAGCCGCCGACAGGCCGCCCTGCTCGCCGTGACCTGCGTCGCCTACCTGCTGGTCCTGGCCGGTGTCCTGCTCAACACCGCCCTGGTCGACCTCGACTGGTCGGTCCGGCTGTTCCGCCCCTACGACCACTGGCCCAGCCTGGAACCGCTGCTCGACACCTGGGTGGTCGCCGGGCAACGCGGCCCCTCCGCCATCGCCGCCTTCGTCTGGCTCGGCTGGCGCGCGCACCGGCTGGGGCGGCTGCGCCCGCTGCTGGTGATGGCCGTCGCGCTGCTGCTGCTCAACGTCACGGTCGGCGCGGTCAAGATCGTCACCGGCCGGCTCGGCCCGCACTACGCCCAGTACGTCGGCTCGCCCGAACTGTTCTCCGGCGGCACCATCTTCCCGTCCGGTCACACCGCCAACGCGGTCGTCACCTGGGGCGTGCTCGCCTACCTCGCGGTCCGCTGGCGGCGCACCGGCGCGGTGATCGCCGCCGCCACCGCCTGCTCGATCGGCCTGACCACGCTCTACCTGGGCACCCACTGGGTCACCGACGTGCTGGCCGGCTGGGCCGCCGGACTGCTGGTGCTGCTCTCGCTGCCGCTGCTGGAGCCGATGGTCGTCGCCGCCGAACAGCGGTTGGCCCGGCGGCCGGGCCACTGAGCCCGCACGCCAAGACCACCGGGAGGGCGGCCCTACCCCTCCCAGCTGCGCTCGACCACGCCGTCGCGCACCGCGAGGTTGAGCCGGCCCTCACGGTGGTCCATGGTCATCATCGCCCCCGGCTCCAGAACCCGGACCGAGGCCCAGCCGTGCCGCCGGGCCAGCTCCCGGGCCCGTTCGATCCGCAGCCCCGCGTAGCCCTCGGCGTCCGCCGCCGCGTCCGACCCCGTCATCGCGTCTCCCCCGCTCTCCCCCACGGACGTACGCTGGAATCGTAGCCCCCACCCGCGCGGCCCGGAGGTGAACGGCCATGCGCACCACCACCCCGCGACGGCCGTGGCGCAGCGGCACCGAGCCGGCCACCGCCCGCAGCGACCTCAAGCTCCGCTACCTGCTGTCGCTCACCTTCACACCGCTGTTCGCGCTCGCGACGGCGGGCTTCGCGATCTGGGCGGCGGCCTCCCCCGCCAACGGCGCCCCCAGCCAGGGGACCCTGACCGGCTTCGCCGTCGCCTGCGGTCTGCTCACCCTGTTCGCCACCGTCGATCTCATCGTGGTCATCCGGCGCCGCCGGACCGAGCTCTGACACGGTGTCTCCCACGGAGTGGGGGGGGGGGGGGGGGGCCCCCCCCCCCCCCCGGCACCCCCCCCACACCCCCCCCCCCCCCCCCCACACCCCCCCCACACCCCCCCCTAAACCACCCCCCGGGTTCCTGCCCCTTTTGTTCCCCCCGTTCAGCCCCGGTGGGTCCCTCGGGCACAGCGGAGCCGAGCCCAAAAGTGGTGTCCCCAGGGGGGGGGGAGTCCCCCCCGCCCCCCTCCCCACTCCCGGGGCACTTCCGCAACACTTCCGCACCGCCACCGAGCACCCACCCAGAGCCGGCCCGGAACCGGCTCAGCGGCTGCCGACCGCCTGCTTCACCAGCGTCCGCCCGAAGTCCCACATCAGCCCGCTCCCCCGGTGAGCGTCATCCATGATGTCGGTGAAGGCGTCCACGAACCGGTCGACGTCGCGCTCCGTGATGATCAGCGGCGGGATCAGCTTGATCACCTCCAGGTGGTCACCGGACACCTGGGTCAGGATCCGGTGCCGCTGGAGCAGCGGGACGACCACCATCTGGGCGAACAGCCCCTTGCGCGCGGCTTGCAGGGCCGTCCAGCCGGTGCGCAGCTTGAGCGACTTGGGCCGGCCGAACTCGATGCCGATCATCAGCCCCCGGCCGCGCACCTCGGCGAGCAGCTCGTACCGGTCGACCAGCGCGGCCAGCCGCTCGCGCAACTGGTCGCCGACCTGACGCGCGTTCTCCACCACCTTCTCCTCGCGCATCACCTCCAGGGTCGCCAGTCCGGCCGCCATCGCCTGGGCGTTGGCGCCGAAGCTGGCCGAGTGCACCAGCACCCGGTCCATCGAGGAGTACACCTTCTCGAAGATCCAGCTCTTGCCGAGCGTCGCCCCGACCGGTACGTAGCCGCCGGAGAGCGCCTTGGCCGCGCAGACCAGGTCGGGCAGCACGCCCTCCTCGTGCTGGTAGGCGAAGAACTCGCCGGTACGGCCGATCCCGGTCTGCACCTCGTCGCAGATCAGCAGCGCCCTGTGCTCGTGCAGCAGGGCCTGCGCGGCGCGCAGCCAGCCGGGCGGCGGCGCCAGGACGCCCTTGCCCTGGATCGGCTCGACGATCAGGGCCGCGACATCGCCGCGCCTCAGCTCCTTGGCCAGCGCGCCGAGGTCGCCGAGCGGGATGGCGGTGTCCGGCAATAGCGGGTCGAAGCCCTTGCGGAAACCGCTCTCCCCGTTGACGGAGAGCGAGCCGGTGGTCAGCCCGTGGAAGGCGTGGTCGGCGTACAGGACGCGCCTGCGGCCGGTGGCGTACCGGGCGAACTTGAGCGCGGTCTCCACCGCCTCGGTGCCGCTGTTGCCGAAGAACACCCGGTCCAGCCCGGGCGCGTACGAGAGCAGCCGCTCGGCGAGCAGCCCGGGCAGCGGCGAGCAGTCGAAGCGGACCAGGTCCGGCAGGTCGAGGTCCATCACCTGCTGGATCGCCGACCGCACGACCGGGTGGTGGCGGCCCAGCGCGAAGATGCCGAAGCCGGCCAGCATGTCGAGGTACTCGTTGCCCTCGGCGTCGTAGAAGTACGGGCCCTTGGCGCGCTCGTAGTACTTGTCGAACCCGATGGTGTGCAGCATGCGCGGCAGCTGCGGGTTGAGGTGGCGGCCGTGCAGCTCGTACCGCTCGGCGCCGCGTTCGGTGATCAGCGCGGCGAGGTCGAAGCTGGCGGCGGCGGTGCGGTCGGGGTCAGCCGGCATGGCGCTGGTTCGCTCCTCGGTTCGGTAGCAGGTTCTTGGCGAAGACGGCGGTCTGCGCGGCGACTCCGGTGCCGGTCAGGCCGGTCTCCTCCAGGATCTCCCCGCGGGCGGCGTGGCCGAGGAACTCCTGCGGCAGGCCGAGCACCCGCACCGGCACGTCCACGTCGGCGTCGCGCAGCGCCTGGGCGACGGCGGCGCCGACGCCACCGGTGCGGCCGTTGTCCTCGACGGTGACGACCAGCCGGTGGGCGGCGGCCAGTTCCGGCAGGGCCGGGTCGACCGGTTTGACCCAGCGGGGGTCGACGACGGTCGCGGTGAAGCCCTCGGCGAGCAGCAGCCGGGCGGCGTCCAGGCAGGCGGCGGCGGTGGTGCCGACCGCGACCAGGAGGATCTCCGACGGCCGGCCGGTGCGCAGCAGGACGTCCATCCCGCCGATCCGCTCGACGGCCGGCACGGCGGGCCCGATGGTGGCCTTGGGGAAGCGGACCACGGTGGGGGCGTCCGCGACCTCGACGGCCTCGCGCAGCTGGGCCCGCAGCTGGTCGGCGTCGCGCGGGGCGGCGAGCCTGAGGCCCGGGACGACCTGCAGGATCGACATGTCCCACATGCCGTTGTGCGAGGCGCCGTCGCTGCCGGTGACCCCGGAGCGGTCGAGGACGAAGGTGACACCGAGCCGGTGCAGGGCGACGTCCATCAGGACCTGGTCGAAGGCCCGGTTCAGGAAGGTCGCGTAGACGGCGACGACCGGGTGCAGGCCGCCGGTGGCGAGGCCGGCGGCGGAGGTGACGGCGTGCTGCTCGGCGATGCCGACGTCGAAGGTGCGTTCCGGGAAGGCCTTGGCGAAGCGGGCCAGGCCCACCGGTTGGAGCATGGCCGCGGTGATCGCCACCAGGTCGGGCCGCTCGGCGCCGAGCGCGACCAGCTCGTCGCCGAACACCGAGGTCCAGGACACTCCGCCGCTGGGCGAGATCGGCAGGCAGGTGTACGGGTCGATCGGGTTGACGGCGTGGAAGCGGTCGGCCTCGTCCTGTTCGGCGGGCCGGTAGCCGCGTCCCTTGACGGTGAGGCAGTGCACGATGACGGGGCCGCCGAAGTTGCGCGCCTGGCGCAGCGCCTGTTCGACGGCGCCGAGGTCGTGGCCGTCGATCGGCCCGAGGTACTTCAGCCCGAGGTCCTCGAACATGCCCTGTGGCGCGAAGGCGTCCTTGAAGCCCTTCTTGGCCCCGTGCAGCGCGTCGAAGATCGGCTGGCCGACGAGCGGGGTGCGCTGCAGCGCACCTTTGCCGAGGGCGAGGAAGCGTTCGTACCCCTGGGTGGTGCGCAGGGTGGCCAGGTGGTTGGCGAGGCCGCCGATGGTCCTGGCGTAGGAGCGCTCGTTGTCGTTGACGACGATGACCAGCGGCCGGTCGCGGGCCTCGGCGATGTTGTTGAGCGCCTCCCAGGCGAGCCCGCCGGTGAGCGCGCCGTCGCCGATCACCGCGACGGTGTGCCGGTCGTGCTGGCCGAGCAGTCGGGCGGCCTTGGCGAGGCCGTCGGCGTAGGACAGGGCGGTGGAGGCGTGCGAGTTCTCGACCAGGTCGTGTTCGGACTCGCCGCGCGAGGGGTAGCCGGAGAGCCCGCCCTTCATCCGCAGCCGGGAGAAGTCCTGGCGGCCGGTGAGCAGTTTGTGGACGTAGCTCTGGTGGCCGGTGTCGAAGACGATCCGGTCGTACGGGGAGTCGAAGACCCGGTGCAGGGCGATGGTCAGCTCGACCACGCCGAGGTTGGGCCCGAGGTGTCCGCCGGTGCGGGTGACGGCGTCGATCAGGAACGCGCGGATCTCGTCGGCGAGCAGGGGGAGTTCGACCGCCGGAAGCTTTCGCAGTTCGGCCGGGGACGTGACGCTGGAGAGCAGTGACATGGGTACACCTCACGACTCGGAGTGGTGCGGTGGTGCCGCCGCCCGGCGGGAGCGGGGCCGGCCCGGGCGCGGGGCCCGGGCCGGACGGGGTGTCCTCGGGAGCGGTGGCGCGGTCGAACGACCGGCTCAGTGGCCGCGGTTGGCGCCGATGGTCTCGGTGATGGCGCGCAGCGACTCCTTGAGCGAGCCCATGGTGGCGAGTACGGCGGTCGGCTCGTAGCCGCAGTGCGCCATGCAGTTGGCGCAGCGCGGGTCCTTGCCGCGGCCGTACTTGCTCCAGTCGGTCTTCTCGACGAGTTCGCGGTAGGTGGGCACGTAGCCGTCGGCCATCAGGTAGCAGGGCCGCTGCCAGCCGAACAGAGAGTAGTTGGGGATGCCCCAGGGGGTGCACTCGAAGTCGGCCTTGCCCTCCAGGAAGTCCAGGAAGAGCGGGCTGTGGTTGAGCCGCCAGCGGCTCCGGTTGCCGCCGGAGAAGGCCTTGCGGAAGAGCTCCCGGGTCTGGTCGACGCCGAGGAAGTGCTCCTGGTCGGGGGCCTTCTCGTAGGCGTAGGCCGGGGAGATCATCATCTCGTCGACCTTGAGCTCGTCGTTGAGGAAGTCCAGCACCTCGATGATGGTCTGCGGGGTGTCGGTGTTGAAGAAGGTGCTGTTGGTGGTGACCCGGAAGCCGCGCCGCTTGGCCTCCTTGATCGCCGCCACCGCCTCGTCGAAGGTGCCCTCCTTCGCCACCGACTCGTCGTGCCGCTCGCGCATGCCGTCGATGTGCACGGCGAAGGTGAAGTACGGCGAGGGCTTGAACTTGTCCATCTTCTTGCGCATCAGCAGCGCGTTGGTGCAGAGGAAGACGTACTTGCGGCGCTCGACGAGCTGGCGGACGATCTCGTCGATCTGCGGGTGCATCAGTGGCTCGCCGCCGGCGATCGAGACCATCGGGGCACCCGACTCCAGGACCGCGCCGACCGCCTGGGCCACCGGCATCCGCTGCTTCAGCACACCCGCCGGGTGCTGGATCTTGCCACAGCCCTCACAGGCGAGGTTGCAGGCGAACAGCGGCTCCAGTTCGACGATCAGCGGGAACTTGTCCCGGCGCTTGAGCAGCTTCTGCTGCATGAGGTAGGTGCCGACCCGCACGGTCTGGCGCAACGGCATGGCCATGGCTAGCTCGCCTCCTGGGGGAGCGTCGAGGATGTGGGGTGGTTCAGGTCCGCGGGGCCGGGCCGGGACTCCTGCCGGTACCAGTCGACCAGGGCGGGTACCGCCGCCCGCAGGGTCCGCCAGGCACGCACCCCCGCCGGGAGGGTTCCGAGCCGCAGCAGTTCGCGCTCGGGGGTGTCCACGACCACCCGCAGGACGGCGGCGGGCAGCGTCGGCCGCCGTTCCCGCAGCGCGGCCAGCACGGCGGCGGCCTCCATGTCGACGGCGAGCGCGCCCTGGAGGTGCAGGGCCCGCCGTTCGAGGCCGCGGACGACGTGGTCGGCGGTGTGGTGCACCCCGGCGTGCGCGGTCAGGCCGAGCTCCTTGAGGGCCCTGGCGAGCTCCGGTCCGGAGTCGACGGGGTACAGGTGCCCCTCCGCGTCGCGCACGCCGTCGGCGACCACGATGTCGCCCGGCAGCACGCCCGGGCCGACCGCGGCGCCGAAGCCGGCCACCACGACCGCGCCGTAGCCGCCGGGGGCGGAGCCGAGCAGCCGGCGGACGGTCAGCGCGGCCCGCCGCCGGCCCATGCCGGTGCGCACCAGCACCGGCGGCCCGCCGGCCGCGCCGTGCCAGTCGCCGCCGCGCAGCGCCCAGACCTCGGGGCCCAGCGCGCAGAGCACCAGCAGCGGTGCGGTGGTCACCGCGCCGCCCCGATCGCCGGGGTGTCGCCGTTCCTGCCGCCGAAGGCGGGGCTGCCGTGCAGGTAGCGGCCGAGCGCGGTGACCGGGAAGACCAACCGGTACAGGTGGTAGTTGATGGAGAAGTCCCACGGGAAGCCGGTGCCGGTGAACTGCGGCTCGTCCCAGGTGCCCTCGGGCAGCTGGGTGCGCACCAGCCAGTCCACGCCGCGTTCCACCGCCGGGTTGGCCCGGCCGTCCGGGCCCTCCCCGGCCGCGAGCAGCGCCATCAGCGCCCACGCGGTCTGCGAGGCGGTGGAGTCGCCGCGCCCGGCCCAGCGGGCCGGGTCCTCGTAGGAGCGCATGTCCTCGCCCCAGCCGCCGTCGGTGTTCTGCCGGTCCTCCAGCCAGCGGACGGCCCGCCGGATCGCCGGGTGCTCGTCCGGGACGCCGGCCGCGACCAGGGCGGGCAGCACCGAGCCGGTGCCGTAGATGTAGTTGGTGCCCCAGCGGCCGAACCAGGAGCCGTCCGCCTCCTGGTTGTGCAGCAGCCACTCGACGCCGCGCCGGGTGCGCCGGTCGCGGGCCCGGCCGGTCTCGGCGAGCATCTCCACCACGTGGGCGGTGACGTCGGCGGACGGCGGGTCGACCACCTCGCCGAAGTCGCAGAACGGCAGCTTGTTGGGCAGCGTGCTGGTGTTGTCGACGTCGAAGGCGCCCCAGGCCCCGTTCTTGGACTGCATGCCGAGGTTCCAGAGCACGCCGCGGTCCATCGCCGCATCGACCTTGGCCGGGTCGGGGTGGTCGACCCGGCCCAGCGCGAGCACCACCTCGGCGGTGTCGTCGATGTCGGGGTAGGTGTCGTTCTCGAACTCGAAGGCCCAGCCGCCGGGGGCCAGCGAGGGCCGCTGGACGGACCAGTCGCCGTCCTTGCGGATCTCCTCGCCGAGCATCCAGTCGACGGCCGAGACCAGCGCCGGGTGGTCGGCCGGCAGCCCGGCGTCGACCAGCGCGATGGTGGCCAGGCAGGTGTCCCAGACCGGGGACTGGCAGGCCTCCAGCCAGCGGCGGCCGTCCTCGGTGTGCACGGTGAAGCGGTCGAAGGAGGAGAGTCCGGCCTTCATCACCGGGTGCTCCAGCTCGTAGCCCTCCAGGTGCAGGGCGATCAGCGAGTACACGGCCGGCGGCTGGATGCCGCCCCAGCAGCCGTCGGCCTCCTGCCGTTCGACGATCCAGCGGCAGGCCTGCGAGACGGCGAGCCGGCGCAGCGGGCGCAGGGCCCGGTGGTGGTAGGCGTGCAGGACCTTGTCGAGGCGCTCGAAGAGGCCGTCCCAGCTGGTGGCGGGGGCGAGCGGCCGGTCGGGGTAGGGGTGGTCCGGGTCGGTGTGCAGCTCGGTGAGCGGGAAGGGCGCCGGACGGACGGGGCGGTGGGCCGAGACGACGGTCAGCGGGACGATGGTCTGGCGGGCCCAGCAGCCGAAGGCGTAGATGTTCAGCGGCAGCCACTTGGGCAGGAAGATGATCTCGGGCGGCATCTCGGGGAGCCGTTCCCACGGCCACCAGCCGAAGAGCGCGAGCCAGATCCGGGTGAAGACCCGGGCGGCCGCGATGCCCCCGGCCGAGCGGACGTACCGCGCGGCGGCCACCATGTGCGGGGCCTCGGGGTCGTCGCCGGCGAGTTTGAGGGCGACGTACGCCTCGACGGTGGTGGACAGTTCGGCCGGCCCGCCGTGGAAGGTGGCCCAGGTGCCGTCCTCCCGTTGCTGGGACCGGATCCACTCGGCGGTGGCCTTGGTCTGGTCCTCGGTCCGGATCCCGAGGAACTGCCGCAGCAGTAAGTCCTCGGCGTCCATCGTGACGTTGGTCTCCAGGTCGCCCTTCCACCAGCCCTCGGAGCTCTGCAGCGAGAGCAGGTGGGTGGTGGCACGGGCCAGGGCCTCCTGCGCGTCGGCCGCTCCGAGGTCCGCCTCACCGGCCGGCCGGAGCTGGTCGGTGTCTTCGGGCTGCCACCGCCCGGCGCCCAGCAGGGTCGGGGGGCGGTCGCCCACCGCGACCGGCTCGGAATCGTACTCAGGGTCGAGCCGGCCGTCCGCGGTTGCTGTCAACGTAACGTCACCTCTCTCGTACCACCACGAATTCGGCGAGTGCGACGAAGTGCTCGCGCACCTCGTCGGACATGGGCACCTCGTCCAGGGCGGCGAGGGCAGTCGTGTGCTGGCGGCGGGCTTCCTCCTGGGTCCAGGCGCGGCCGCCGGCCTCTTCGATCAGCGCGGCCCGGGCGGCGAGCTCGGGCTCGCCCTCCTCGCCGCGGCCCTTCGGGTCGGCCAGCTGCTCGGCGAGCCGGCGCGAGGCCGCGCCGCCCTCGGCCAACGCGGCGGCGACCGGCAGGGACTTCTTGCGCTGGCGCAGATCGCCCCAGTGCGGCTTGCCGGTGACCTCGGTGGCGCCCCAGATGCCGAGCAGGTCGTCCACCGCCTGGAAGGCCAGGCCCAGGTGGTGGCCGTAGCGCTCGAGCGGTTCGGAGACCTTGTCGTCGGCCCCGGCCAGGACGGCGCCGATCGCCGAGGCGGCCGCCAGCAGCGCCGCGGTCTTGCCGCCCTCCATCTCCAGGCACTCGGCGACGGTGACGCTGTCGCGCTGTTCGAAGGCGACGTCCATGGCCTGGCCGTCGATCAGTCGGCGGGTCGCCGTGGTGAGCAGCCGGACGGCCCGCGCGGCGTCGGTGGGGCTCGTACCGCCGGGCACCGCGGCGTCGAGCAGCACCTCCGTGCCGAGCGTCGCCAGGGCGTCGCCGACCAGGATCGCCTGAGCCGGACCGAAGACCGTCCAGGCGGTGGCCCGGTGCCGCCGGGTCTCGTCACCGTCCATCAGATCATCATGGAGCAGGGAGAAGTTGTGCACCAGTTCAACCGCGACCCCGCCCGGCACGCCGACCTCGGCGGCGGCGCCGGTGGCCCGGGCGGAGAGCAGGGCCAGGGCGGGGCGCACGGCCTTGCCGCCGTCGCCCTTGGACGGAGTGCCGTCCCGGTCGATCCAGCCGAAGTGGTACGCGGCGACGGTGTCCATCGGTGCGGCCAAACGGGCGACGGCGGACCGTAGCGGCGGGGTGCAGAGCGTGCGGCTGCGGGCCAGCAGCTCCGGCACCGAGACCGGTTCGGCGTGCGCCGTGCCTCCGACGGCGCTGCCGGTGCGTGACTCCACGTGCGTTCCCTCTCCCTCGTGGTGCCGGACCGCCCGGGGCTGCCGGGTGCTTGCGCTGTCGGTGCGGCTGGTGTCGATGTGGCCGGTGTCGATGCGGCTCGGGTCGGTGCGGCTGGTGCCGGTGTCACCGCTGTCAGTGCCGCCGGTGCCGCCGGTGCGGCCGGTGTCGTTCCCGCCGCGGTCGACGGGAGGCCCGCCGGCTCTGGCGGGGTCCCCGGCGGCGCCCGCCGTCACCGGGGCCACCTCCCGTCGCCCCGATCCACCGGGAGCTGGCTGCCGGCCGCGGCGAGCGCCGCGTCGGCCGCGGCGTGGCCGCTGCGCACAGCCCCCTCCATGGTCGCGGGCCAGCCGGTGGCCGTCCACGCGCCGGCCAGCAAGAGGCCGGGGACGTCCGTGCGGGCCGACGGGCGCAGCAGCGCGCTGCCGGGCGCCGGGTCGAAGGTGGCGGTGCGCTCACGGGTGACGAAGAAGTCCAGCACCTCGGCCCCGGCGGCGGCCGGGAGCAGTCGCGCCAGCTCCGGCAGGTACCGGCGGCGCAGCTCCGCGACCGGCAGGTCGATCTCGTCCTGGACGGCGGACTGCGAGAGCGCCAGGTACTGGGCTCCGGGGTGGGCCCGGCCGAGCCCGGTGCCGGCCAGGCCGGAGTGCGCGGTGCGGTCGAAGACCCACTGCACCGGGGAGCCGAGGGCGGCGAAGAACGGCCGCCGCAGCACCTTGCGGTCGTAGACCACGTGCACGTTGAGGATCGGCGCGGTGCCGAAGTCGGCCAGCCGGTCCTGGCCGGGGAGGGCGTTCGGGGGCAGCAGGGCGGCCGCGCTGTCCTGGGCGCCGGCCAGCACGACGGTCTCGGCGGCGAGCGGCTCCGCGTCGCCTTCCAGATGGACGGCGTGCTGGGGCACCGCCGGCTTGAGCTCCGCGACGCGGGCGCGCAGCAGCACCTTCACGCCGGCGCGTTCCAGCTCGGCGAGCGCCCGGTCGTGGTGGATCACGCCGAGCGGGACGGCGGCCGTGCCGATGTCGGAGGCGCCCGGGTCGGAGAGCAGGCCGGTCTTGAAGACCATCGCCGCCAGCGCCAGCGACACCTGGTCGGCCCGGGCGTTCAGGGTGGCGACGCCGACCAGGTCCCAGAGCGCGGCGAGGGTGTTCGCGTTCTGCCCGTTGCGGCGCAGCCACTCGCCGAAGGAGATCTCGTCCAGTGCCGGGTCGGCGAGGTCCAGGCCCTGGAGCGCCAGCGCGCCGCGGACCACCCGGGCGCGGTCGGCCGGCCCGAGGTGCGGGTAGCGGGCGAGGCTGCCGGCCAGGTGCAGCGGGACGGGCAGGCCGGCCCGGCGCAGCCGCCCGAGGGTGCGCACCGGGGCCGCGTCCGGCCCGGAGACGGAGAGCACCGGGACGTCCAGCCGGTCCTGCAGGTGGACCAGCCGGGCGGCGCCGAGCCGCTCCAGCAGGCCGCGGTAGGCGGTGCAGCAGCGCAGGTACACGTGCTGGCCGTTGTCGACGGTCAGCTCGCCGCGCTGGAAGGAGAACGCCAGCCCGCCGAGCCTGGGCCGCCCCTCGACCAGCGTGACCCGGTGGTCGGCCTCGGCCAGCCGCAGCGCGGCGGTGATCCCGGCCAGGCCGCCGCCGACCACCACGGCGGCCGGGCGCGCGGCATCGGCTCGCCCGGTCATCGGCCCTCCCCCTCGCGATTGCTGGACCGCCCTGCGGCGGTCGCTCCGGCCGGCACGCTCGTGACCGGCCCGGTCGTGGTCAACACTGCCCTGCCCGCTTGTGATTCCCCGCTGACACAGCGTGACAGAACTGCGGTGAGAATCAAGAACGCCCCCCGGCGAGCCCGGAAAGCGCGACGTACGCCTTCTCCCAGCCCGGCAGCGAGACCCGGCCGCGCAGTACGGACTCGGGGTCGGCGGCGATCCGGCCGAGCAGCCGGTGGTAGATCCCCGCCATCGCGGCGGTGCAGGCCCGGCTGCGGCGGTCGAGCATCGGCAGCAGCCGCAGGCCCTCCTCGAAGGCGGCCTGGGCGCGGGCGGCCTCGAAGGCCACCAGGCCGGTGAAGTCGGCGCCGACCGGCGGCCTGGGCAGCGCGAAGCCCTGCTCGCAGCCGAACCGGGCCAGGTCCTCGGCGGGCAGGTAGGTGCGGCCGTTCAGGGCGTCCTCGCGCAGGTCGCGCAGGATGTTGGTGAGCTGCAGGGCCAGGCCCAGGGTGTCCGCGTAGCCCGCGCCGCGCTCGGGGTCGTCGCAGCCGTACACGCCGAGCGAGAGCCGGCCGACCGAGCCGGCCACGCAGCGGCAGTAGACCTTCAGTTCCTCGTAGGTCTGGTACTCGGCGCCCTTGAGGTCCATCTCGACGCCGTCGATCAGTTCGTCGAAGCCGCCGAGCGGGATCGGGAAGCGCCGGGCCGCGTCGGCCAGGGCGACCTTGATCGGGTCGGTGTCGTCCTCGGCGACCGCCCCGGCGCGGACCTCGTCCACCAGTTCCCGGGTGCGCACCAGCGCCTCGGCCTTGCGGTCGGACGGGAGGTCCCCGTCGCCGATGTCGTCGACCCGGCGGGCCAGGGCGTACAGGGCCGACATGGCCAGCCGCTTGGGTTCGGGCAGCAACCGGATGCCGTAGCTGAAGTTGCGTGCCTGAAGTCCGGTGACTGCCTCGCAGTACCGGTACGCCGCCATGACCTGGGCCGACGCCAGTGGTGATGCCGCCACTCGGGCGTTCACCTTCCCTTCGCGAAGATGGCCGCCGCCTTCGCTGCGAGGCGGCGCTTGTCAGGCTTCGCCTGCTGCGCGAGCACGTCGTACCCGGCGTCCTCGATGGCCGCCAGGGCCGCGTACCCGCCGGCGGTGAATCCCGCCAGGAGCAGTCGAAGCCTCCCCCGAACCGTACCTACCAATGGCGCGCCGCGGTCGAGCAGGGTGCGGGCCCGCTGCACCTCGAAGGCGATCAGCTCGCGCACCGGGCCGCCGGCGGTGGGAGCGGCGAGGTCCGCCTCGGTGACGCCGAACCGGGCGAGGTCCTCGGCGGGGAGGTAGATCCGCCCGTGGGCGAGGTCCTCGGCGACGTCCTGAAGGTGTTCGACCACCTGGAGGGCGCTGCAGATCGCGTCGGACAGCTCGATCCGCTCGGGGGTGGAGACGCCGGCGATGGCCAGCACCAGGCGGCCGACCGGGTCGGCGGAGAGGGTGCAGTAGCCGATCAGGTCGTCGTAGCCGGCGTAGCGGGTGGTGGTCTGGTCCACCCGGTTGGCCTCGATCAGGCGGCGGAACGGCTCCGGGGTGAGCCCGTGCCGGTCGACCAGCGGCACGAGGCTGCGCAGCAGCGGGTGACGGGGGCCCTCGGAGGCTCCCGGGTGGAACGCCGCCTCGAAGACCCGGTCGAGATCGCGCTCCAGTCCGTCCAGCAGTGCGAGGCGGAAGGCGACCTCCTGCGGAGTCGGCGGGCCGGACTGGGCCGAAGGGGTGGCGGGAGGCGTGGCCTCGACCCCGAGCAGGGCGGCGGTGGCGGCCGGATCGGCCAGGTCGCCGTCGCCGGCGTCGTCGACCAGCCGGGCGTAGCCGTAGACGGCCATCAGGTCGTCGCGCCAGGCCGCGGGCAGGAAGAACGGGGCGACCGGGAAGTTCTCCGCGCCCGCCTTGTCCAGGGTCTCCCCCGCGGAGCGGTTCACCGACGTATCTCTGGGCTGGGCCGAAGCCGACACTGCTGTCACTCCCCCGTTCTACACCGCTGGGCATCACCGGCCCGACTCGGACACGCGTCCGAGCGGGGGCGCCACCTCCGGCACACCGCCCCCGCGCATACAGCCTGACACCACGGGGCGCGCCGGAGAAGAGCGCCCCGCCCGGCGCACGGGGGCGCTCACCCCCGCGGCGGCGGGCCACCCGGGGTACCGGCGGGGGCGCACGAACAGGGGGCCGGCCCCGGAAACCCCGGAACCGGCCCCCTGGACGGCCTGCTGCTACGGGCGCTCGCCGCGCTCGTAGCGGCCGACGACCTCTTCGGTCGGGCCGTCCATGATCAGCTCGCCGGCCTCGATCCAGATCGTCCGCTCGCAGACCTCGCGGATCGAGCTGTTGTCGTGGCTGACCAGGAAGACCGTACCGGCGGACTTGCGCAGTTCGTCGATCCGCTTCTTGCTGCGCTGCTGGAACGCCTGGTCGCCGGTGGCCAGCGCCTCGTCGATCAGCAGCACGTCGTGGGTCTTCGCGGCGGCGATGGCGAAGCGCAGGCGAGCGCCCATGCCGGAGGAGTACGTGCGCATCGGCAGCGAGATGAAGTCGCCCTTCTCGTTGATGCCGGAGAACTCGACGATGTCCTGGTAGCGGCTGCGCACGTCGGCCGGCGCCATGCCCATCGCCAGGCAGCCGAGGATGACGTTGCGCTCACCGGTGAGCTCGTTCATCAGCGCCGCGTTCACGCCCAGCAGCGAGGGCTGGCCATTGGTGTAGATGCCGCCCTTCTCGGTCGGCAGCAGGCCCGCGATCGCGGCCAGCATGGTCGACTTGCCGGAGCCGTTGGAGCCGATCAGGCCGATCGCCTCGCCCTTGTAGGCGGTGAAGCTGACGCCGCGCACGGCGTGCACCTCGCGCACGCCCGCGGAGCGCTTGCGGCTGATGATGCGGCTCAGCGCCGAGGTGGCGCTGCCCTTGCCGGAGCCGGCGCCGTGCACCCGGTAGACGATGTGCACGTCGTCGACGACGACGGTGGGCTCGCGGGCGACGTCCGCGTCCCGGATGGTGTCCAGCTTGCTCAGTTCGACGTCAGCCACGGCCGTACTCCTCCTCGGCCTTCCAGAAGAAGACGTATCCGATCACGAACATCACGACCGCCCACCCGATGGCGTAGGTCCACTGGTGGTGCGGAAGTACCTGGTGCTGGGGCTGGTGCGGGTTGTAGATGATCGGCGCGAAGGCGTGCCGGAGCAGGTCCATGTAGACCGACGCCGGGTTGAGGGACATCAGCGTCTGGATGTAGTCCGGCCATTCCTTGATCTTGTCCTCGATGCTGAACATCACGCCGGACAGGAACATCCAGGCCCGCATCACGAACGGGATCAGCTGGGAGATGTCGCTGGTCTTGGAGCCGAGCCGCGCCATGACCAGGGCGATGCCCGTGTTGAACATCATCTGCAGCAGCAGGGCCGGGATGATCAGCAGCCAGGTCCGGCCCGGCTTGATGCCGCTGACCAGCACGGTGCCGACCAGCACCACCATCGAGATCAGCAGCTGCTGGAGCTGGATCACGGTGAACGCGATCGGCAGCGAGGCCCGGGGGAAGTGCAGCGCCCGGATCAGCCCGAGGTTGTCGGCGATCGCCCGGGTGCCGGACTGCACCGCGTTCTGGGTGAACTGGAAGACGAAGACGCCGATGCAGAGCCAGGCGATGTAGGTGTCCGGCGGGAAGTTGTCCTTGCTCTTCAGGATCACACCGAAGACCAGGTAGAACACCGCGCAGTTCAGCAGCGGCGTCACGACCTGCCACAGCTGGCCGAGCTTGGCGTCGGTGTACTGGGCCACCAGGCGGGCGGTGGCGAAGGCCCAGATGAAGTGGCGCCGGGCCCAGAGCTGCTTGGTGTAGGAGATCAGGCCGGGCCGCCTGCCGCTCACGGCCAGGCCGTACTTGTCCGCAAGCTGCTTGGGGGTCAGGCCCGCGTCCACCCCCCTGGGGGATGAGAGGCTGACGGGTTCACTCACTGTCGACACATTCGTCCTTCACGCGGGATCGGTCGGGGCGGCCGGTCGACGGGGGTCCGCCGGCCTTGCGCCGATGGGGATCCACTGGATCACGGGGAGAGTCCGGCCGGTGTGTGGTCACCGGCCGCAGCGATCGATCATTCGATCAGATGACCGGTGGCCGGCCCAGCCTGGTCAATCGCCAAACGGTACGCCATCGCATGGGCCGCCGCGGACCGCAGGGTTCGCGCCAGCCCGCCCGGAACCCGCCCCACCAGGCCTTCAGCGCCTCCGAGGAGGGGCGGCGGGCCAGGGTCAGCAGGAACCAGGTTCCCAGATAGAGAGGCACCAACAGGGCCGGAAGGTTCCGTCTGGCGAGCCAAACCCTGTTACGGGCAATGTTGTGGAAGTAGGTGGCGTGCCGGGCGGGCGAGGTCGTCGGGTGGTGCAGCACCACGTCCGCGCGGTAGTCGATGGCCCAGCCGGCGTCCGCCGCGCGCCACGCGAGGTCGGTCTCCTCGTGGGCGTAGAAGAACTCTGCGGGCAGCTGCCCGGCCTGCTCGAACACCGCGCAGCGCACGGCGGTCGCGCCACCCAGGAAGGTGGTCACCCGGGACGAGCGCAGCGGGTCGCTGGCGCGCAGCCGGGGGACGTGCCGGCGCTGGGTCACGCCGGTGTCGGGGTCGGCGATCCGGAAGGCCACGATGCCCAGCTCCGGGTCGGCGGTGAAGGCCTCGCGCAGCAGGCGGGCCGAGTCGGTGCGCGGCAGGTGCCCGTCGTCGTCCAGGAAGAGGACGGCGTCCACGTCCCGGCCGTCGCGGCCGAACAGCTCGATGCCGACGTTGCGCCCGCCCGGGATGCCGAGGTTCTCCGGCAGCTCGACGCTGCGCACGCCCTCCGGCAGCGGCGGCAGCTGGGCGCCCTGGCCCACCACGGCCAGCTCGACCGCCGCGCCCTCCTGGGCGCGCACCGATTCGATCAGGGCGGCCAGTTCCTCGGGGCGGTTGCCCATGGTGATGATGACGGCTCCGAGGCGGAAGCTCTCCGCGCTGGTCGGGGCGCTCATCGCAGCCTGCTGGAGAGGACGATGCTCAGCAGGTGCAGCACGGTCTGCAGCATGGCGATCGCCGCCAGCGCCACCACCGCGACCCGGGTGAAGAACAGCCCGCCGTGGACGGCGTCGGCGATCCCGGCCGCGAGGATCAGCAGCGAGGCCTCGACCGCACCGACCAGTCGGTGGAACTTCAGGAAGGAGGCCGCCCGGCGGGCCTTGGCCACCGAGGACGAGCGCGGCACCGAGGCGCTGTCCTCGACCGCCGTCAGGCCGCTGCGGGCCCGGGCCACGTCCACCAGGTCCGTCTCGGACTTGATCAGGATCGCGCCGAGCGCGGCCAGCGTGCCCAGGAACGCCCACTCCCAGTGCGAGCCGCCGCCCTCGCGGTGCAGCAGGTCGGTGGCGCGCAGGCCCAGCCCCGTGAGCAGGGCCGCCTCGGACATGTAGTGGCCGACCCGGTCCAGGTAGACGCCGGTGAGCGAGGTCTGCCGGCGCCAGCGGGCCACCTCGCCGTCCACGCAGTCCAGCAGCAGGTAGACCTGGATCAGCAGGGCCCCCAGGACCGCGCCCGCGATGCCCGGCACGACCAGCGCGGCGCCGGCCAGGACGCCGGTGAACATCATCAGGTACGTCAGGCCGTTCGGCGTGATCGCCGTCACGGTGGAGAGCACGCGGGTGATCCGCAGCGAGATCCGCCGCATGTACAGGCGCCCGGCCCAGTGCTCGGCGCTGCGGCGCTGGAGCATGCCCTCCGGGTGGATCACCGCGCGCAGTTCCTCGATCGAGGGCCGGCGGGTCAGGTCCACCGGGGGCCGCTCGGCGCCCGCGGTGGAGGGGTCAGCTGTTGACGGCTTGGACATAGTCGGCGTACGCGTCCCTGATTGCTGAGGGGGAGAGGTCGAGGTGCTCAAGGATGGTGAAGCGCCCCGGGCGGGTGTTCGGAGCGTAGTGCACCGCGTCGGTGAACTCCGCCTCGGTGAAGCCGATCTGAGCTGCGGTCACCGGCAGCCCGTGGCTCGCCAGGCGCTCCACGATCAGACCGGTCAGCTCGCGCTCGCCCCGCAGGAAGCTGGCGAACGCGGCGCCGAGGCCGACCTGTTCGCCGTGCTGGGCGGAACGCTTGGGGTACAGCACGTCCAGGGCATGCGAGATCTCGTGGCAGGCGCCCGAGGAAGGCCGGGTGCTGCCCGCGATGTTCATCGCGATGCCGGACAGTACCAGGGCTTCCGCGAGGGCCGTGAGGAGGTCCTGATCCTGAGTGTTACCTGGGTGCCGCAGCAGGTTCTCGCCGGCCGAGCGGGCCATCGCCACGGCCAGTCCGTCCACCGGCTCGCCGGTGACCGCGTGCGACAACTCCCAGTCCGCGCAGGCGGAGATGTTGGAGACCACGTCGCCGATGCCGGCTGCCACGAAGCGCGGCGGGGCCTGCCGGATCACATCCAGGTCGACGATGATGCCGATCGGGCTGGGCACCCCGTAGGAGCCGCGGCCGGCGTCGTTGTCGAGCGTGGAGACCGGCGAACAGATGCCGTCGTGGGCCAGGTTGGTGGCGACCGCGACCAGCGGCAGTCCGACCCGGGCGGCGGCGTACTTGGCGGCGTCGATGATCTTGCCACCGCCGAGGCCGACCATCGCGTCGTAGTGCCCGCCGCGCACCGACTCGGCCAGGCGCACCGCGCTGTCCAGGCTGCCGTCGTCCACGTTGTACCAGTCGGCACCGGGCAGGGCCGGCTCCAGGCGCCGGCGCATCGCCGCTCCCGAGCCGTTGCTGATCGCCACCGCGATCCGGCCCGATGCGGACAGCCGCTGGTCGGCGAGGATGCCGCCGAGCGCGTCCAGCGCGCCCGGGCGGACCTCGACGAACAGCGGCGACGGAACCAGCCGGGTCAGTACTGGCACGCGATCTCCCGCGCCTTCGCCAGGTCGTCGTGGTTGTCGACCTCGACCCAGGAGACCTCGCCGATCGGCTGCACGTCGATCCGCAGGCCGCGGTTGACCATCTCCTGGTAGCCGTCCTCGTAGTACAGCTGCGGGTCGCGCTCGTAGGTGGCGCGCAGCGCGTCGGTCAGGTCGACGGCGGCGGCGGGGTTGATCACGGTGACGCCGATGTACTCGCCGGTGGCCTCGGTCGGGTCCATCAGCTTGGTGATGCGGCGCATGCCGGCGGCCGGGTCGACGACGACCTTCATCTCCTCGTCGGCGAGCTTCTTCACCGTGTCGAGGGCCAGCAGGATGCCGGGGGCGGTGCCGGCCTCGACGAGGCGCTGGTTGCCCTCCAGCATGGTGCGCTGCACGGACGCCGGGTGCACGGTGTCGCCGTTGGCCAGCAGCAGGCCCTCGGCGAAGAGCTCGCGGGCGCACCAGAGCGAGTACGCGTTGTTCCACTCCTCGGCCTTGTCGTTCTCGACCAGGTGGAGCTTGACGCCGTACTTGCTCTCCAGGGCGTCCTTGCGGTCGTACACCGCCTCCTTGCGGTAGCCGACGACGATCGCCGCCTCGCGGATGCCGACCTCGGCGAAGTTGCCGAGGGTGAGGTCCAGCATGGTCCGCTCCCCGTCGACCGGCACCAGCGCCTTGGGCAGGGTGTCGGTGTACGGGCGCAGCCGGCGGCCGGCGCCGGCTGCCAGAACGAGGCCGATCATGCGGGGTCTCCTGATCCGTCGTGCGGTGCGCGGGGCGGTGCGCGCGGGGTGCCGGGGCACCGGCTTTCCGTCCGGCCGGGCCGCGAATCGGCGCGCCGGTGCCGCCGCGAGTGCGGGCACCGTGCCGTAAGCGATGGTAGGCGACCCGGGCGGCCGGCCCGAACGCGGCCGGGGGCTGCGAGGTGACGGGAGGGTGGCGAAGGAGTGATCGAACGCGCGGGCGAGGCGGCGATCGAACGCGAGGGGAACGGATACCGAACAGTCCTGCTATTCCGATGACCCTTCCGGGAACGTATCGGGCCCATCTCTGCCCGGAATCGACCTGCCGACGGTCATGATCCGCCCGGTTGTGCGTGGGACCCGTACCCACCGCCACCCATACGGCAGACTGGAGCCCGACGCCGGCGCCGGTGCCCCCGCTGCGTCCGCTGCACCCGGTGTACCGGACGTACCCCGATGCTTCCGTTGCTCCCCCCTCCCGAAAGAGGCCCCATGCCCCAGAGCCTGCCGACCAACCCGACACACTTCGACTCCGAGATCGACACCGGTCTCGACGTCGAGACGGACGTGACGGTCGCCCCGGGGGCCTCGACCGGGACCGCCGGCGCCGGTCCCGAGATCCTGCTGGAACTGGTCGACGACGAGGGCGTCACCACCGGCACCGCCGAGAAGCTCTGGGCACACCAGCAGCCCGGCCGCCTGCACCGCGCGTTCTCGGTGTTCCTCTTCGACCGCCAGGGGCGGCTGCTGCTCCAGCGGCGGGCGCTCGGCAAGTACCACTCCCCCGGCGTCTGGTCGAACACCTGCTGTGGCCACCCGTACCCGGACGAGCCGCCGTTCGTCGCCGCCGCCCGCCGCACCGCCGAGGAACTCGGCATCGCGCCGGCGCTGCTCTGCGAGGCGGGCACGGTCCGTTACGACCTGCCGGACGAGGCCTCCGGGCTGATCGAGCGGGAGTGGAACCACCTGTTCGTCGGGCTGGTGACCGCGCCCGTCGAGCCCAACCCCGACGAGGTGGACGACTACGCCTTCGTGACCGCGCAGGAGCTGCGGGAACTGCGCGCCGAGCGGCCGTTCTCGGTGTGGTTCGAGACGGTCTTCGAGGCGGCGCTGCCGGGGATCCGGGAGATCGCCGGGCGGGACTGGTAGGCGGGCGGGACCGGTCGGCGGGCCCGCGGCGCTCAGTCGTCGGTCTCCGGGGGGACGGGCAGCGAGGCCCAGATGACCTTGCCGCCCTCCCCCGTCCGCTCCACGTCGCACACCCCGCCGGCCTGCAACGTCACGCTCTTCACCAGCAGCAGGCCGCGGCCGCCGGTCCGCCCGGTGTCGCTCTCCAGCGCCTTCGGCCGGTACGGGTCACCGTCCTCGACCGACACCCGGACCCAGCCCCGGCGGACCGCCAGCTCGGTCGTCACCTCCGGCGACAGCTTCGCCGCGTGCGTCACCGCGTTGCTCACCAGCTCCGAGACGATCAGCAGCACGTCGTCCACCAGCTCCTGGTAGCGCACCCCGGCCATCCCCTGGGCCAGCAGGCGGTCACGGACCGCGTGCCGGGTCAGCGGCACCGAGGCCTCCTCGGCCGGCACCGGGAAGCGCCACACGCCCTCGACCGGTCCGGCGGGTGCGCGTTCCGGCCCGGCGCGTCTCGGCTCGGCCTTCGCCGCCCCGCTGATCTGCTCCACGTCCAGCCGCCCTTCGTCCGCGACCCGGGGGTGTCCGCGACCCGGGAATCAGGCGTTCCGCTCATGGCGCCCTCGATCCACAGAGGCTAGGAGAGGCACCGACGGGACCGTGGCACCGTCGACAACTTGCCCGTGTCGGACCGCTTCCGGCCGGAACGGACCGCAGCCACCGCCGGGGTCGACCGTTTCCTTCGCGCTCGCCACCACTTCGGCCGGGGTTCGCGCACCGTGGCGACCCATCCCAACCAGCCCGACCACCCCTGCCGACCCGGACGTCCCCCCACCCGGGGAAACGCAGGTGAGAAGCACTCCAGAACCCTGGTAATGTTCTCTCTGTCGCCGAGGGGGCGAGAAAAACCCCGAAGCACACACCCTGTCCGGGTGGCGGAATGGCAGACGCGCTAGCTTGAGGTGCTAGTGCCCTTTATCGGGCGTGGGGGTTCAAGTCCCCCCTCGGACACAACCGAATTCCCCGTGGGATCCGAAAGGAACCCGCGGGGAATTTCTTTTTCCCGGCGCGCCGCCGCCGTCCACGGGTTCTCGCGGGTTCTCCCGGATTCTCCCTGCGGACCGGGTGGCCGCCGCGGCGCTCGCGACCCCCCGCAACCGCTGTGACCCAGGCGACTTCTGCGGCTGTCGTGACCCGGAAAGCGGACACGAGATGGCAACGATCGGACAGTTTGAGCTTCCCTTGAGGTATTCGCCCCTTTTGGCCCCATAGGCTGTCTCCGTTTGTCCGGAAACCAGCACAAAAACCACGACACCACCCGATGAAACCCCGAGCGAGAGGACCGATACGTTGAGTGAGCCAGAGTCTCCGACGGCATCACATCAGAACTACCGGCGATCGCTCGGCACCATCAGCCTGACCGCCGTGGGGCTCGGATCCATCATCGGATCCGGGTGGCTGTTCGGCGCCGAGCGCGCCGCCCGGCTGGCCGGCCCCGCGTCGATCCTGGCCTGGGTGATCGGGGCCGCGGTGGCACTGACCATCGCGCTCACCTACAGCGAGCTCGGGTCGATGTTCCCCAAGGCCGGCGGCATGGTCCGGTACGGCCAGTACTCGCACGGCTCGCTGGCCGGCTACCTCGCCGCCTGGGCCAACTGGATCGCCATCGTCTCGGTCATCCCCGGCGAGGCCACCGCCTCCGTCCAGTACATGAGCTCCTGGCACTTCGGCTGGGCGCAGGGGCTGTACAACGGCAAGGAACTCACCCTGAGCGGGGTGGCACTGGCCAGCGTGCTGCTGGTCGGCTACTTCGTCCTCAACTGGTTCGCCATCACGATGTTCGCCAAGACCAACACGGCGATCACCGTCTTCAAGGTCATCGTCCCGACCCTGACCGCCGGCGCGCTGCTGTTCGCCCACTTCGACACCGCCCACTTCACCGACCACGGCGGCTTCGCGCCGAACGGCTGGAGCGCCGTGTTCACCGCCGTCGCGGTGTCCGGCATCGTCTGGGCCTTCAACGGCTTCCAGTCCCCGCTCAACCTGGCCGGCGAGGCCCGCAACCCCGGCAAGTCGCTGCCCAAGGCCGTCATCGGCTCGATCCTGATCGCCCTGGTGATCTACGTCGCGCTGCAGATCGCCTTCCTCGGTGCCATCCCGGCCGCCGACCTGTCGCACGGTTGGAGCAGCCTCGCCTACACCTCGCCGCTCGCCGACCTCGCGATGGTCTGGGGCCTCAACTGGCTCGCCCTGCTGCTGTACGCGGACGCCTTCGTCTCCCCCAGCGGCACCGGCATGATCTACGCCGCCACCACCTCGCGCATGATCCACGGTGTGCAGGAGAACGGCCACCTGCCGAAGATCTTCGGCAAGGTCGACGCCAAGACCGGCATCCCGCGCCCGGCCCTGGTGCTCAACCTGGTGGTCGCCTTCCTGTTCCTCGCGGTCTTCCGCGGCTGGGGCTCGCTGGCCGAGATCGTCTCGGTCGCCACCGTGATCTCGTACGTCACCGGCCCGGTCGCCGTGATGGCACTGCGCCGCCTCGCCCCGGACCTGCCCCGGCCGGTCCGGCTGCGGGCCATGCCGGTCATCGCCCCCGTGGCGATGGTGTTCGGCTCGCTGGTCCTGTACTGGGCCCGCTGGCCGCTCACCGGCAAGGTCATCCTGCTGATGGCCGCCGGTCTGCCGATCTGGGCCTGGTACGAGCTGCGCAAGCCGTGGGCCGAGCTGAAGCCGCACCTGAAGGCGGGCGCCTGGATGGTCGCGTACCTGTTCGTGATGGCCGGTGTCTCCTGGGCCGGCAGCACCGACTTCGGTGGCCAGGGCTACCTGCCCGAGGGCTGGGACCTGCTGGTCGTCGCGGCCATCGCGCTGGCCTTCTACCACTGGGGCGTCGCCAGCGCCTGGGCCAACCCGTCCCTGGCCGCCGTCCGGCGCGAGCTGGCCGAGGAGGCCGCGGCCGGCGAGGGCGCCGACGGCCCTGCGGGCTCCGGGCGGGAGCCGCGGGAGGCCTCGCGGGCCTGAGGGAGCGTGCAACGCCGAAGGGTCGGTCGAGTCGTCGACCGGCCCTTCGGCGTTGACGGGGGCCGGATGGGACAGGACGGGGCGGGGTGCCGGGTCCCGGTCGGACCCGTCGGCCGTCGGGGGGCGGCCGTCAGCCGCGGCGGGCGCGGCGGATGACGGCGGTGACGACCGGGGGGAGCAGGTCGCGGGCGGCGCGCTTGGCGACATTGGCCGGGCGGCGCAGTTCGGCGGCGCGGGCCCGGCGGGCGGCGAGGTCGCGGGCGGCCTCCTCCTGGGCCTCCTGGGCCGCCCGGCGGGACTGCGAGGCCTCGTTCCGGGCCGCCTCGGAGGTCAGCCGCCGGTGGTGGCGGGAGGGGCGGAACGCGTCGATCCCGTCCGAGCTTCCGGTCATCCGGAGCACCTGCTGCCCGTTCAGGGTCTCGGAGCTGAGGTAGCAGCCCTCGGCGAGGTCCACCCGGTCGAGCAGGTCGCGCTGGAACGGCTCCGGATCCCCCCAGGTGCCGTAGAACTTGCACTCGGTCAACATGATCGGCTTGAGCCCGTGGTTGAAGACCGCGCCCCAGGTCGCGGCGGCCACGCCCGGGGTGTGCTGCGAGCGGTAGTCGTCCAGGACGACGACACCCTGGTCCTGGAGCGCGACCCGGGCCACCTGGAGGTCGCCCACGACGTGCTCGTACAGGTGCGAGGCGTCGATGTGGATGAAGCGGAACGTGCCCGCCGCGATCCGCCCGCCGGCCAGGACGGAGGTCGGGGCCTGGATTATCTCCGGCAGTTCCTCGTGGAAGGCGAGGTAGTTGACCTCGAAGGCCGAGCGGGTCAGCGACTTCCGGTAGGAGATGTCCATCTCGGCCGCGTTCTCGTCGTCCGGCGCGTCCGAGTCGAAGAGGTCACAGACGGTGAAGGACTCGCCGGGCTGGAGGTGCTCGCCGATCACGATCGCGCTGCGGCCCAGGTACGCACCCATCTCCAGCAGGTCGCCGGTGACCCCGGTCTTCTCCTGCCGTCCCATGAACCAGTCGAACGAGTGCCGGTCATGCTCCCAGAACCAGCCCGGAACGTCGTCCAGCACGGCTGGTTCGGCAGGCCGCTGCGACTCGTCCTTCAACGCGGCATCGGTCACGGGATGCTCCTTATGCGGTACGGATGACCTGCGGATTTGAGCCAGATCTCAGCCCGGTGGCAGCCCCCGCCCGACCGTGGGACACGCTGGTCCCGGACCATGTGCACCACTACGAACCACTGGCAACAGTAGTGCCTCACCGCTGAGTTCGCTGCAATCTACAGCGGTGCCCGCGGGCGTGAGGAGCTTTTCGCGCAATGATTTTCGCGGACCGTCGTTTCGCTGCCGGAGGGTGAACACGGAGCCTTCGGGACAGTTCGTCCGGTGTCCCGCGGCGGCGGACCACGGCGCGACCGGTCGCGCCGCACGCTGATCGTCAACTGGACGTCCAACGGCGGGCGGTGGAGCTGACGGCGGAGGCGGTGGGGGGCGGCCCGGTGCCGTGGCCGTGCGAGGCCCTTGAGCGGTCGGACGAGCGGCGCGCGGGCGCGGGGCCGAGCCGTCCGACGAGTACACCGCGCGGTTCGCCCCGGGGTGACCCGTCGGCCCACCGGGCCGGATTGGCTCTTGCGCGCGGCCGACCGGGCCGCCTTGACTGGCCCTTTGACTAGCGCTGTTGGTCAATCGGCCGACCGGATGAGAGGACACTCGGTGCAGCAGCACGCGGAGTACGGCGACCAGTACATCGACGGCGCCTGGCGGCCCTCCCTGGATGACGCCGGGTCGATCGAGGTGCTGAACCCGGCGACCGAGCAGGTGCTCGCCACCGTGCCGGCCGGCGGGCCCGCCGACATCGACGCCGCGGTCGCCGCGGCCCGCCGGGCGGCCCGCGGCTGGGCGACGACCGCCCGCGCGGACCGGCTCGCCCTGCTGACCCGGTTGCGGGACGGAATCGCCGCCGCCCAGGAGGAGATCACCGCCACCGTGGTCGCCGAACTCGGCGCCCCGGTCGGCTTCGCCGCCGCCGTGCACGCCGGAGCGCCGCTGACCGTGGCGACCTCCTACCTGACACTGCTCGCCGAGCACCCCTTCGAGGAACGGATCGGCAACTCGGTGGTGCTCGCCGAGCCCGCCGGGGTGGTCGCGGCGATCACGCCGTGGAACTACCCGCTGCACCAGATCGTCGCCAAGGCCGTCCCGGCCCTGGCGGCCGGCTGCCCGGTGGTCCTCAAGCCCGCCGAGGACACCCCGCTGGTGGCCCGGCTGTTCGCCCGGCTGGTGCACGAGGCGGGCTTCCCCGCGGGCACGTTCAACCTGGTGACCGGCACGGGCGTGGTGGCGGGTGCGGCGCTCGCCGCCCATCCGGGCGTGGACATGGTCTCGTTCACCGGATCCACCGCCGTCGGCCGACAGGTCGCCGAGACGGCGGGCCGGGGCCTGAAGCGCGTCGCCCTGGAACTCGGCGGCAAGTCCGCCAACGTGGTGCTGCCGGGCGCGGACCTGGCCCGGGCGGTCAACGTCAACATCGCCAACGTGTTCGCCAACTCGGGCCAGACGTGCAGCGCGTGGACCCGCCTGCTGGTGCACCAGGACCAGTACGAGGAGGCCGTCGCGACGGCCGCGAAGGCCGCCGCCAAGTACGCCCCGGGCGATCCGACCGACCCGCAGACCCGGATCGGCCCGCTGGTCAACGCCAAGCAGCTGGCCAGGGTGCGCGGTTACGTCGAGGGCGCGCTCGCCGCGGGCGCCCGGCTGGTCGTCGGCGGCGCGGAGCCCGTCCCCGGCCTGCCCGCCGGCTTCTACGTCCACCCGACCGTGCTCGCCGACGTCACGGGGGACATGGCGATCGCCCGGGAGGAGGTGTTCGGCCCCGTCCTGGTGGTCCTCCCCTACCGGGACGAGGACCACGCCGCCGAACTCGCCAACGACACCGAGTACGGCCTGGCCGGCGGCGTCTGGGCCGCGGACACCGACACCGCCGCCGCCTTCGCCCGCCGCCTCGACACCGGCCAGGTCGACCTCAACGGCGGCCGCTTCAACCCGCTCGCGCCGTTCGGCGGCTACAAGAGCTCCGGCCTCGGCCGCGAACTGGGCCGCCACGGCCTGGAGGAGTTCCTCCAGTGCAAGTCGCTCCAGTACTGACCGCGGCGCCGAGCGGGGTACCGGCCGCGGCACCGGCTCCGGGCCCGCCGCACGTGGGGCGGCGGGCCCGGGGGTTCGGGCATCGAGGCCGGTCGGGCGGGGCCGGTCAGGTGAGGTCGACGCCCGGGTAGAGGGGGAAGGGGGCGAGGAGGTCGGCGGCGCGCTTGGCGGCGCCGTCGCGCACGGCGTCGTCGAGGCGGTACTGGGCCTTGGAGGGGGCGCCGCCCGCGGTGGTGGTCGGGGTGGTGGCGCGCAGCACGGTGTCGATCAGGGCGGCGATCTCGTCCATCTCGGCGGTGCCGAGGCCGCGGGTGGTGAGCGCCGGGGTGCCGAGGCGCACGCCCGAGGTGTACCAGGCGCCGTTCGGGTCCTGCGGGACGGAGTTGCGGTTGGTGACGACGCCCGAGTCCAGCAGCGCCGCCTCCGCCTGACGACCCGTCAGGCCGTAGCCGGAGACGTCGGCGAGGACGAGGTGGTTGTCGGTGCCGCCGGTGACCAGCCGGCCGCCGCGGCGCAGCAGGCCCTCGGCGAGCGCCCGGGCGTTGTCCACGACGGCGCGGGCGTAGGTCCGGAACTCGGGCCGGCGGGCCTCGGCGAAGGCGACCGCCTTGGCGGCCATGACGTGCGAGAGCGGCCCGCCGAGCACCAACGGGCAGCCACGGTCGACGTGTTCGGCCAGTTCGGTGTCGCACAGCACCATGCCGCCGCGCGGGCCGCGCAGCGACTTGTGGGTGGTCGTGGTGACGATCTGGGCGTGCTGGACGGGGTCGTGGTCGCCGGTCAGCACCTTGCCCGCGACGAGGCCGGCGAAGTGCGCCATGTCGACCATGAGGGTCGCGCCGACCTCGTCCGCGATCTCACGCATCCGCCGGAAGTCGACCAGTCGAGGGTAGGCGGAGTAGCCGGCGACCAGGATCAGCGGGCGGAACTCCCGGGCGGTCTCGCGCAGCGCGTCGTAGTCGATCAGGCCGGTGGCCGGGTCGGTGCCGTAGCTGCGCTGGTCGAACATCTTGCCCGAGATGTTGGGTCGGAAGCCGTGGGTGAGGTGGCCCCCGGCGTCCAGGGACATGCCGAGCATCCGCTGGTTGCCGAGCGACTGGCGCAGCTGCGCCCAGTCCTGCTCGGTGAGGTCGTTGACGCCCCGGACCTTGGCCCGCTCCAGCGCCGGGCTCTCCACCCGCCGGGAGAGGACGGCCCAGAAGGCCGTGAGGTTGGCGTCGATGCCGGAGTGCGGCTGGACGTAGGCGTGGTCGGCGCCGAACAGGGCGCGGGCGTGCTCGGCGGCGATGGTCTCGACGGTGTCGACGTTGCGGCAGCCCGCGTAGAAGCGCCGGCCCGCGGTGCCCTCGGCGTACTTGTCGCTGAGCCAGTTGCCCATGGCGAGCAGCACGGCCGGGGAGGCGTAGTTCTCGCTGGCGATCAGCTTGAGCGAGGCGCGCTGGTCCTCCAGCTCCCGGCCGATGGCGGCGGCGATCCGCGGCTCCACGCCGGCGACCACGTCGAGGGCGCTGCGGAAGGCGGTGTCGGCGGCCTCGCCGGCGGCGGTGTGCGGGGCCTGAGCGGCCTCAACGGCATGAGGGGTGTGCGGGGTGGCCAAGGCGGTCTCCTCGTGGTGCACGGACGAGTACGGACGGCCCAGGCGCTCGGCAACTGTCGTGCGGGTGCACGGAGCCGCTTCCCGATGGTCGGTTCCATCCGTGCGCGCCAGTCGCGGCTCCCCGGGATCGTACCAATGCCCGGGGGGATGTGGCGGAGATCTCAGGATTCGGGACGGCACGCCCGTTTCGCCCCTCGATGTCCGTTCTTCCGCAACGCCGGTATTGCGGCGCAATGACGCCGAATGAAGCCGCAATACGCGCCGAAACAATGCCGGGAAAAACCGCCGGAGGTGATTTGCGGACCTCCCCGCGCATCCGGTCTGATGGCGCTCGAACGGCCGACGGGAAACCCCCGGGGGCCGGTTCGGAAATGCACACCAGCGCACCCTCACCCACAGGGCGACGGAGAATTCGGGGAGTACGCCTCTCATGGCCGTGGTCGAAACAGCAGCGGGCTCCGTCCCCGCACCCGCGCCGAGGCTGCTCGGCCGGCTCCTGCGCGACCGGGTCGGCGCCGCCGCCCTCGCCGTCGTCCTGCTCTTCCTGCTGCTCGCCCTCGCCGCCCCGCTGATCGCCGCCCTGTACGGGAAGAACCCGGTCGAGCACTACGGCCAGAACTCCCCCGGCCTGCTCAGCGACAGCGGCCTGCCCGTCCTGCCGAACGGCGGCATCTCGGGCGACTTCTGGTTCGGCCTGGAGCCGGGGCTCGGCCGGGACGTCCTGACCCAGTTGCTCTACGGCATCCGCACCTCGCTGCTGATCGCCTTCGCCTCCGCCGCCGTGACCACCACGCTCGGCGTGCTGGCCGGGGTCGCGGTCGGCTACCTCGGCGGGATCGCCGACCGGCTGTTCGGCTTCCTGGCCAACGTGCTGCTGGCCTTTCCGACCCTGCTCCTGCTCCTCGCGCTGAGCCCCGTCATCCAGTCCCGACTGGTCGATCCGGGCACCGCGGAACCGGAGTGGATGCAGTTCCTGGTGCTGATCCTGGTCTTCTCCGCGTTCGGCTGGATTCCGCTCGCGCTTTCCCTGCGGGCCACCGTGCGGTCGCTCCGGGAAAGGGATTTCGTGCAGTCCGCCCGGGCCCAGGGCGCCGGCCGATTCCATGTCGTCGTCCACGAACTGCTGCCGAACGTCCGCTCGCAGCTGCTGGTGCACGCCACCATGGCGGTGCCGACCTTCGTCGCCTCCGAAGCGGTGCTGTCCTTCCTCGGCGTCGGCATCACGGAGCCGATCCCGGACTGGGGGCGGATGATCTCCCGCGGCTCCGAGGTCTTCCAGGCCGATCCGACCTACATGGTCTTCCCCGGTGTCGCCCTGCTGCTCTTCGTGCTCGCCTTCAACCTGCTCGGCGACGCCGTCCGGGACGCGCTGGACCCGCGCGCCGCCCGCTGAGCCCCGCCCTTCTCCGTCCATCACCCCAAGCCCGCCCCGACCCGCCCCGGCTCCCGGGGCAAGGAGAGATTCGCCATGCGCTGGACCAGACCGTCCCTCGCCGTCGTCGCCACCGCCCTGCTGGCGACCGCCTGCTCGGCCGGCGCGGGCACCGGCCCGGCGCCCGCCGGGGCGGCCGCCAAGGAGACGTCCCCGCTGACCGCCGCGCTCGGCGGCGAGAAGGAGAGCGCCGGACCGGCCCCCGCCGTTGCCGGCGCCCGCGTGGGCGGCATCGTGAACGTGTACAACAGCGTCGAGTTCCGCCACCTCGACCCGCAGAAGGTCTACGCGGGCGCGACGTACAACGCCTCGCTGCTCTGGGGCCGCCAGCTGACGCAGTACCAGGTCGTCGACGGCAAGGCCAAGCTGGTCGGCGACCTGGCGACCGACACCGGCACCTCCGGCGACGGCGGGCGCACCTGGACGTACAAGCTCAAGGACGGCGTGGCCTGGGAGGACGGCAAGCCGATCACCGCCCAGGACGTCAAGTACGGCATCGAGCGCAGCTTCGGCAAGGGCTACGAGGTCGGCCCGCCGTACTGGCCGCAGTGGCTCACCGGTGAGGCCAGCTACGAGGCGGCGCGCGCCAAGTACGCCGGCCCGCAGGACGGCGACCTGGCCGCGATCGAGACGCCCGACGAGCACACCATCGTCTTCCACTTCCCGCAGCCGGAGGCCGACGTCCCGTACATGGCCGCGCAGTCCTCGTCCTCGCCGGTGCGCCGGGACAAGGACACCGGGACGGACTACGACCGGCAGCCGTTCGCCACCGGCCCCTACCGGATCGTCGAGCACGTCCAGAACACCCGCATGGTGCTGGAGCGCAACCCCGCCTGGAAGGCCGAGACCGACCCGATCCGCAGCCAGTACCCGGACAAGTTCGTCTTCACGTTCGGCAAGGAGGCGCTCAACATCAACCAGGAGATCCTGTCCGGGCGCGACGGCGGCGCCAGCGCCACCACCGCCTCCGACGTGCTCTCCCCCGAGCTGTACCAGACCGCCGACACCGACCCGAAGGCCAAGGACCTGGTCGTCTCCGGGCGCCAGGGCGCCTTCGTCACCCAGCTGGTGATCAACAACGAGCGGGTGCCGGACGTCGAGGTCCGCAAGGCCCTGCACCTCGGCTACCCCCGCCAGCAGGCCCGCCAGGTCCAGGGCGGCTCCCGGATCGGCGAACTCGCCACCACGCTCAGCTCGCCGGCGCTGATCGACTGGGAGAAGTACGACCTCCACCCGGTCAAGCCCGAAGGCGACCCGGAGGCCGCCAAGGCCGCGCTCGCCAAGGCCAAGCAGGCGCCGACGAGCCTGACCTACGGGTACAAGAACACCCCGGACGGGCAGCGCACCGCGCAGGTGCTGGTGGACGGCTTCGCCAAGTCGGGCATCACCATCGTGCCCAAGCCGATCGACCCCAAGGCGTTCCTGGACGAGGTGCACCGCGCCGACTCCCCGTACGACCTGTTCGAGGAGACCTCCTCCGTCGACTGGCCGACCCCGTCCACGCTGATCCCGTTCTCCTTCGACGGCCGCGCCGGCAGCGACCTCAACTCCGCGCGCTACCGCAACCCGGCGGTGGACAAGGAGATCGACCGGATCAACCAGATCGGCGAGCCGCGCGCCAAGGCCAAGGAGCTGTACGCGCTGGAGAAGACCGTGATGCAGGACGTCCCGGTGCTGCCGTTCGTCTACGCGAACGTCAACCAGGTGCGCGGCTCCAACGTCGGCGGGGCGTTCATCCACCCCATCTACGGCACGGTCAGCCTGGCGTGGCTGTACCTGAAGTCCTGACCGCCGCACCCGCCCCCGCGCCGGTCGGTGCGGGGGCGGGCCCCTGAACTCCCGCACTCCCCGTGCACTCCACGTAGTCCTGCCCCGCGTACGCCTCCCCGTCCCGTCGACCCCGGACCGGCCATGCTCTCCTTCGCCCTGCGGCGGACCCTCCAGGCCCTCGCCGTCCTGGTCGCGGTCTCCGCCGCCGCCTTCGCCCTCTTCTACGCCGCGCCCGCCGACCCGGCCCGCGCCGCCTGCGGCCCGCGCTGCGACAGCGGCCAAGTCGCGGCGGTGCGCCAGAGCATGGGCCTGGACCAGCCGCTGCTCACCCAGTACACCGACTACCTCACCGGGGTCGTCGCCGGGCGCGACATCAGCGACGTGGACGGCTCGGTCATCCACTGCGACGCGCCCTGCCTCGGCTACTCCTACCGGCTGCACCAGCCCGTCACCGAGGCCCTGGCCGACCACCTGCCGGTCACGTTCTCGCTCACCGCCGGCGCCCTCGCCGTCCTGCTGGTGCTCGGCCTCGGCACCGGGTTCGTCTCCGCGCTACGGCACGGCGGCCGCACCGACCGGCTGCTCTCCGGCTTCACCCTCGTCGGCGCCAGCGTGCAGATCTACTTCCTCGGATACGTCGCCCAGTGGGCACTGGTCTACTCCACCGGCCTGCTGCCACTGCCCTCCTACACCCCGCCGACCGAGGACCTCGCGGCCTGGGCGGGCGGGCTGCTGCTCCCCTGGCTCGTCCTCGGATTCGTCAACTCCGCCGTGTTCGCCCGGCTTTCACGCTCCCAGCTGCTGGAGACGATGAACGAGGAGTACGTCCGCACCGCGCGCGGCAAGGGCCTCGGCCGGCTGCGCGCCCACCTCAAGTACACCTCGCGCGGCGCCGCCGGGCCGCTGGTGCAACTGCTCGGCCTGGAGGCCGGAGTGCTGCTCGGCGGGGCGGTCATCACCGAGACGGTGTTCGGGCTGAACGGGGTCGGGCGGTTCGCCGCCCAGGCGGTGTCCGGGCAGGACCTGCCCGCAGTGGTCGGCGCGGTACTGCTGGCCGCCTGCTTCGTGGTGCTGTTCGTCGCGCTGGCCGACCTGGTGGTGGCCTGGCTCGACCCGCGAATCCGCCTGAGCTGACTGGAGCCGTTCGATGACGTCCACTGTTGAGTCCGTGCCCGGGGGCGCGCCCGGAGCCGTGTCGGAGGCCGTTCCTGGGCCTGGTGCCGCGCCTGCCGCAGAGCCCGTGCTGAGCGTTCGCGATCTGACCGTCACCTTCGCCGACCCGCGCGGCGGCGCTCCCGTGACCGCCGTCCAGGGGCTCTCCTTCGACCTGGCCGCCGGTGAAGTCCTCGGCCTGGTCGGCGAGTCGGGCTCCGGCAAGTCGGCCACCGGACTCGCCGTCCTCGGCCTGCACGACCCGCGCACCACCACCGTCACCGGCTCGATCCGGCTGGACGGGCAGGAGCTGGTGGGCGCGACGGAGTCAGCGCTGCGTCCGGTCCGGGGCGGCCGGGCCGCGCTGGTCTTCCAGGACGCGCTCACCTCGCTCAGCCCCTTCCACGGCGTCGGCGCCCAACTCGCCGAGATGTACCGGCTGCACCACCCCGGCGCCGGTCGCGCCGAGGCCCGCCGACGCGCCGCCGCGATGCTCGACCGGGTCGGCATCCCGGCCGCCCGGGTGCGTGACTTCCCGCACCAGTTCTCCGGCGGGATGCGCCAGCGGGTGATGATCGCCATGGCGCTGATGAACGACCCGCAGGTGCTGATCGCCGACGAGCCCACCACCGCCCTGGACTCCCGAGTGCAGCGGCAAGTCCTCGACCTGCTCAGCGAGTTGCAGCGCGAGCACGGCACGGCGGTGCTGCTGGTCAGCCACGACCTCGGCGTGGTCGCCGGAACGACGGACCGCACGCTCGTGCTGCGCGGCGGCGTCCAGGTCGAGTCCGCGCCGACCGCCGAGCTGCTGGCCGCGCCGCGCGAGCCGTACACCCGCGCACTGGTCGGGGCGGCGCTCACCCTGGACTCCGTACCCGGCTCACCACTGCCGACAGTTGACGATCCGTCACCCGTCGCCGCATTCGCGCCCCGGGCTGTCGGGCGCCCCGAGCGCTGGCTCGTCGAGGTGGCGGACCTCGCCGTCCACTTCCCCGGACGGCGCCGCCTCCCCAGCCTGCGCGCCGAGCCCGTCCGGGCAGTGGAGGGCGTAGGACTGCGGATCGCCCCCGGCGAGACGCTCGGACTGGTCGGCGAGTCCGGCTCCGGCAAGTCCACCACCGCCCGCGTCCTGGCCGGCCTCCAACAGCCCACCTCGGGAACGGTGTTGTACGACGGCCAGGACGTCACCCGCCCGGGCCGGGAGCTGCGGCGCCGGCTCAGCCGGGAGATCCAGCTGGTCTTCCAGGACCCGTACGCCTCCCTCAACCCGCGCCGCACCGTCGCCCAGACCCTCGACACCCCGCTGCGCCTGCACACCTCACTCGACGCGGCGCAGCGGCGGGAGCGCTCGGCCGAACTGCTGGACCAGGTCGGGCTGCCCGCCGCCCACCTGGACCGCTACCCGCACGAGTTCTCCGGCGGACAGCGCCAGCGGATCGGCATCGCGCGGGCCCTCGCCCCGCAGCCGCGCCTGATCATCGCGGACGAACCGGTGTCGGCCCTGGACGTCTCGGTCCAGGCGCAGGTGCTCAACCTGCTGATGGAGCTGCGCGAACGCCTCGGCGTCGCCTTCCTGTTCGTCTCGCACGACCTCGCCGTGGTACGGCACTTCTGCGACCGGGTGGCCGTGATGCACCGGGGCCGGCTGGTCGAGTCCACCGACCGCGACCGCCTGTTCAGCGCGCCGCACACCGAGTACACCCGGGAACTGCTGGCCGCAGTGCACTAGCGCTGGCGCCGGTCCTCGCGGGGGGCGGCGGCCGTGAGGGGACTGGCCGTGGCCTCGCGGGGGTCGGTGGGGAGGAGTGCGTAGAGGCGCATGTCGCGGCGCTCGTCGTCGTACCCGGCGGAGGCGGCCGGGACGGTCGTGACCAGCGGGACGTACGGGTCGGTGCCCGCCTCCCGGACCACGGCGAGGTCGGTGAGGCGCCAGGGGCGAAGGATGAAGGGGCCCTCGTAAAGCGTTGGCACGATCAGGGGCGGTCGGTCCATGCTCGAAGCCTGTCATGTGCGATCAAGGAGCCCCAGCGAATATGTCCACCAGCGATCAACCCGACTCCGCAGGAGACCGCGCAGCCGTCGACCGCGAGCTCGTCGAGGCCGCCCGGGCGGTGGCCCGGCGCTACTGCCGGGGCGACAACCACACCGTCGCGGCCGCCGGGCGCAACGCCGACGGGCGGATCGTCACGGCCGTGAACGCCTACCACTTCACCGGCGGCCCGTGCGCGGAGCTCGTCCTCATCGGCGCGGCCGCCGGCCAGGGCGCGTACGACCTCACCACGGTCGTCGCGGTCGGCGACCAGGACCGGGGCGTCGTGCCGCCGTGCGGCCGCTGCCGGCAGGTGCTGCTCGACTACTTCCCGACGGTCGAGGTCATCGTCAAGCGGGGAACGGAGCTGCTCGCCCTGCCCATCCTCGACCTGCTCCCCGAGGCGTACGTCTGGGCCGAGCACCAGGACGGCTAGCGGCCCTGCCTTCGAGTCGCCCGAGTGGCCGTTCGCCCGTCGTTCGGCTGCGCGAGCGCGACTCCAGGCACTAGCGTGCTGGCGACGTGTCGTAGTGATCGCCAACCGAGGGGGCACATTGTCGGACGACCTGCTCACAGCAAAGATCAACCACGGGTTCGACCACCTCGACGCCGACGGCGACGGGCTCCTCACCGAACGGGACCACGCCCTCATGGGCATCGCCGTCGCCCGCTCGCTCGGCCACCAGGAGGGCTCGGAGGCCGAGGCCGTCATCGTCCGCGCGTACCTGACGGTCTGGCACGACCTGCACCTCGCCCACCTGCCCGCCGGCACCGAGGCGATCACCCGCGAACAGTTCGTCCGCTCGACCGGCGCCCTCTCCGATGACCCCGAGGCCGCGCGGACCAGCTTCGGCGCACTCGCCGACGCCTTCCTCGCCGTCGCCGACACCGACCGCAGCGGAACGGTCGACGCCGGCGAGTTCTTCGTCTTCCAGCGCGGCCACTTCGCCGGCCTCTCCCGCGACGAC
Organism: Kitasatospora sp. NPDC043950; assembly: GCF_056435345.1. Taxonomy (NCBI): domain Bacteria; kingdom Bacillati; phylum Actinomycetota; class Actinomycetes; order Kitasatosporales; family Streptomycetaceae; genus Kitasatospora; species Kitasatospora sp. NPDC043950. The sequence continues at coordinate 90,100 of NZ_JBWKER010000009.1, read as the reverse complement.
GCCGACGAGGCCTTCCGCCACCTCGACCGCGACGGCGACGGCACCCTCTCCGCAGCCGAGTTCACCAGCGCGATCATCGAGTTCTGGACCAGCCGCGACCCCGACGCCCCCGGCAACTGGTGGACGGGCAAGCCCCCGCACACCCTCTGACACCCCCTCCGGCAGAGCCGCCCCCTCGCCCGCCGGAACGCGAGGCCGGCGGCCCGCCCAACTCGCCGTGCCCGCCGGGTGGTCAGGTGGCGGGGACGATGCGCTCGACGATGGTCTCGATCAGGGCGGGCAGGGTGTCGGTGCCCAACACCTCGGGCAGGGTGAGGTGTTCGACGATCAGGCCGGTCATCGCGAGGTAGAGGACGAGGACGGTCTCGCGGTCGCCGGGCAGTCCTCCGTCGAGGTGGTAGGCGACGTTGGCCTCCAGCTGCTCGCGGATGGTGCCGGTGAGCTGGGCCCGCAGGCCGGGGCGGCGGGTGGCCTCCAGGCGCAGTTCGAGCATCGCGAGGTAGCCGGCCCGGTCGGCGGAGATGCGGCGGATCAGGTCGTGCATCAGGGCGGTGACCAGGGCGCGGTCACGCGGGGCCCGCAGCAGGTCGGCGATGACGGCCGGGTCCGGGGTGAGCCGGTGGTGGATGTGCCGGGCGGTCTGGTGGAGCAGGTGGTCGCGGTTGGCGAAGTAGTTGGAGGCCGTGCCGTTGGGGACGCCGGCCTGCACGTCGACCGCGCGGAAGGTGAGGCCGCGGGCGCCGTCGCGGGCGAGGACCTCGATGGCGGCGTCGGCGAGGGCGGTGCGGCGGGCGGGGTTCTGGACCATGGGCCGATTCTCTCTCGCGGGGTTTTCGGGGACCGGGGCGCCCGGGCCTGAAAACATCCCGGCAACCACTATGGCTGGAGTACTATAGTCGGAGTGGTTAGGCGACAGGCCGCGCGGTCCGCGCCGCTTCCCGACTCCAGAGGACCTGCATGCGCAAGCTCAGCTACTTCATCGGCACCACCATCGACGGCTTCATCGCCGGCCCGGACGACAGCTTCGACTTCTTCGCGCCGTTCCTCACCGAGGACTACACCTCGGCGCTCTTCGCCGAGTACCCGGAGACCATCCCCACCCCCGGCCGCGCGGCGTTCGGCATCGCGGAGGCGCCCAACAAGCGCTTCGACACCGTCGTCATGGGCCGCGGCACCTACGCACCGGGGCTGGCCGTGGGCCTCACGAGCCCCTACGCCCACCTGCGGCAGATCGTGGTCTCCCGCACCCTCGGTGCCGGCCCGGACCCGGCGGTGGAGGTCACCGCGGAGGATCCGGTGGCCCTGGTCCGCAGGCTGAAGCAGCAGGACGGGCTCGACATCTGGCTCTGCGGCGGCGCCGACCTGGCCGGCCAGCTGCTGCCCGAGATCGACGAGTTGATCATCAAGCAGTACCCGGTGGTGGCTGGGTCGGGCATCCCGCTGTTCCGCGCGGAGTTCGAGCCCCGCGCCTTCACGCTCACCGACAGCCGCGTCTTCGAGCACGGCAACGTCGTCCTCACCTACGCGCGGACCACCCCGGACGCCGCCTGACGCCCACCACGGGGCGGACGCGCGGGGCGCGGGGCACGGGACACACGGGGCGAGAGGCGCTATCGCGGCGCGGGCACGAGGACGTACCGTGGGCGCTCCCCAAGCCGAGAGGTCGAACCCGTGTCCGAGGAGGCCCTGCCGTTCTTCGTCTACGGCACCCTGCGCAGCGGCGGCCGCAACCACGCCGCCCACCTGGCCGGACGCTGCGCCGACATCCGCCCGGCCGTGCTGGACGGCGCCACGCTGCACGACGGCCCCGGGTACCCGTACGCGGTGCCGGACGCGACGCCCGGGCGCCGGATCGTGGGCGAGCTGATCACCGTACGGCCCGGCGCGTACGCCGGAGCGCTCGCGGCGCTGGACCGGCTGGAGGACTGCCGGGCGGACGGGACCGGCCTGTACGTACGGCGGCGGCTGCCGGTGCGGACGGCGGCGGGCGAGGTGCGGGAGGCCTGGGTGTACTTCGCCGGGCCCGTCGTCGAGAGCCGGCTGCGGGAGCGGCCCGCGGTGATCGACTCGGGGGACTGGGCGGACCGGTAGCGGGGGACGGGCGGGAGACGACCGGCCGGATACCGCCAGGTAGGCTGCCCCGACAGTTGTTCTCTCTACTCACGGCGCCCGCCGAACGACAAGGAGCCACCCGGTGCCCGAGCTGCCACCCCCGATCACCGTCGTCGGGATCGGGGCCGACGGCTGGCCCGGCCTCTCCACCATCGGCCGCGCCGCCCTGCGGGCAGCCGAGGTGGTCGTCGGCGGCCCCCGGCAGCTGAACCTCCTCCCCCACGACGAGGTCGCCGCCGAGCGCGTCCCGTGGCCGTCCCCCCTGCGCCCGGCCGTCCCCGAACTGTTCGCCGCGCACGCGGACCGCCGGGTCGCCGTCCTGGCCAGCGGCGACCCGATGTTCCACGGCATCGGCCGCACCCTCGCCGAGACGGTCGGCGCCGGGCGACTGCGCGTCCTGCCGCACCCCTCCTCCGTCTCCCACGCCTGCGCCCGACTCGGCTGGCCGCTGGAGTCCACCGAGGTGGTCAGCCTGGTCGGCCGCCCGCTGGACACCCTCGCCCTGGCCCTGAACCCCGGCCGCCGCCTGCTCGTGCTGAGCGCCGACGCCACGACCCCGGCCGCCGTCGCCGCGCTGCTCACCGCGCGCGGCTACGGCGCCGCCCGCCTGCGCGTGCTCGAACAGCTCGGCGGCCCGACCGAACGACAGCTCGACGGCACCGCCGACGGCTGGCCGCACCCGCCCGGCGACCCCCTGAACGTCATCGCGGTCGACCTCGGCGACGGCCCCCGCAGCTCGCTCGTCCCCGGCCTGCCCGACGCCGCCTACGAGAGCGACGGCCAGCTCACCAAACGGCACGTGCGCGCCGCCACCCTCGCCGCCCTCGCCCCCTCCCCCGGCGAACTGCTCTGGGACGTCGGCGGCGGCTCCGGCTCGATCGCCGTCGAGTGGCTGCGCGCGCACCGCGACTGCCGGGCCGTCAGCATCGAACGCGACCCGGTGCGGGCCGAGCGGATCGCCCGCAACGCCGCCGCCCTGGGCGTGCCACGACTGCGCGTGGTGACCGGTCCGGCCCCCGCCGCGCTCGCCGAACTCCCCACCCCCGACGCGGTGTTCATCGGCGGCGGCCTCACCGCGACCGGTCTGCTGGACAGTTGCTGGGCCGCCCTGCGGCCGGGCGGCCGGCTGGTCGCCAACACCGTGACGCTGGAATCCGAGGCGCTGCTCACCGAGTGGTACCGGCGCCACGGCGGGGAGCTCGTCAAGCTCGCCGTCGCGCACGCCGTCCCGGTGGGCGGCTTCACCGGGTGGCGGCAGGCCATGCCGGTCACCCAGTGGTCCGCCGTCAAGCCCAACACCCCTCAGGAGAACGCGTCGTGACCGTCCACTTCATCGGAGCCGGCCCCGGCGCCGCCGACCTGATCACCCTGCGCGGCCAGCGCCTCCTGGCCCGCGCCGAGGTCTGCCTCTACGCCGGCAGCCTGGTGCCGCGCGAACTGCTCGACGAATGCCCGCCCGGCGCCCGCCTCGTCGACACCGCGCAGCTCAACCTGGACCAGATCATCGCCGAGCTGGTCCGCGCGCACCAAGCCGGACAGGACGTGGCCCGGCTGCACTCCGGCGACCCGTCCGTCTTCTCCGCCGTCGCCGAGCAGATGCGCCGCCTCGACGCGGCCGGCGTGCCGTACGAGATCGTCCCCGGCGTGCCCGCCTTCGCCGCCGCAGCGGCCGCGCTCAAGCGGGAGCTGACCGTCCCGACCGTCGGCCAGACCATCATCCTCACCCGGATCGCCAAGCGCGCCACCCCGATGCCCGAGGGCGAGGACCTGGCCACCCTCGGCCGCAGCGGCGCCCTGCTGGTACTGCACCTGGCCGCCGGATACGTGGACGACGTCGTCGAGCAACTGCTCCCGCACTACGGCGCCGACTGCCCGGCCGCCGTCGTCGCGATGGCCAGCCGGCCGGACGAGCTGGTGCTGCGCGGCACCCTCGCCGACATCGCCGGGCAGGTCAAGGCCTCGGGCGTGGTGCGCACCGCCGTCATCCTGGTCGGACGGACGCTGGCCGCCGAACAGTTCCGCGACAGCCACCTCTACTCGGCGGAGCGCGAACGCCCGCACGAGCCCTGCGGGGCGTGAACCCCATGACCCGGCACGTCCTGATCCTCGGCGGGACGACGGAGGGGCGGGCGCTGGCCGCCGCACTCGCCGAGCTGCCGTCCCTGCGGGTCACCAGTTCGCTGGCCGGCCGGGTCGCCCAACCCCGGCTGCCCGCCGGAGAGGTGAGGATCGGCGGCTTCGGCGGCCCCGAGGGGCTGGCCGACTGGCTGCGCGGCGAACGGGTCGACGCGGTCGTCGACGCCACCCACCCGTTCGCCGCCGGGATGTCCCGCAACGCGGCCCTCGCGGCGGCGGCCACCGGCGTACCGCTGCTGGTGCTACGCCGCCCCGGCTTCGCACCGGTCGCCGGGGACCGCTGGCTCCCCGTCCCCTCGCTCGCCGCCGCGGCCGAACTCCTGCCCGGCCTCGGGCGACGGGTCTTCCTCACCACCGGGCGACAGGGCATCGCCACCTTCGCCCACCTCGACGGGGTCCACTTCCTCGCCCGGTCAGTCGACCCGCCCGAGCCCCCGTTGCCACCGTCCTTCGAAGTCCTGCTGGACCGGGGGCCGTTCACGCTCGACGGCGAACGGGCACTCCTGCGCGAGCACCGCATCGACGTCGTGGTCACCAAGGACAGCGGCGGCGCCGCGACCGCACCCAAACTCACCGCCGCACGCGAACTCCACCTGCCCGTGGTCATCGTGCGGCGTCCGCCGGTCCCGGACGGCGTACCGGTGGCCCCGGACGTACCGGGCGCGGTGCGGTGGTTGCAGCACCTGCGCTAGAACGGCGGGTCGGGTCGGCCGAACCGACCGGGCCCGGGCGGACCGACCGGGCCGACCGGGCCGACCGGGCCGACCGGGCCGCGAGAAATTACCGGGCGGGTTTCGGCGCCGCACCGGCAGGATGGGCCGATGGCAGACGATCACCGCACCACGACCCTGCGCACGGCCGACGAACGGGCCACCCTGGCCAGCTTCCTGGACTACCAGCGCGACACGCTCGCGTTGAAGTGCGCCGACCTCACCCCCGAACAGCTCCGCATCCGGGCCCTCGAACCCTCCGGCCTCTCCCTGCTCGGGCTGGTCCGCCACCTCGCCGAGGTGGAGCGCAGCTGGTTCCGCAACGTCCTCAACGACGAGGCCCGGCCCGGCTTCTGGAAGAACCCCGACGGCTCCTTCGCCGAGTTCGACGCCGACACCGCCGACCCGGACGAGGCCTTCGCGGTCTGGCGCCGCGAGTGCGACCACGCCCGGCAACTCGTCGCGGCCACCGAGTCGTTGGACGTTCTGGGGCACTACGGCGAGGAGGTCTTCTCGCTGCGCTGGATCCTCACCCACATGATCGAGGAGTACGCCCGCCACAACGGCCACGCCGACCTCCTGCGCGAACACCTCGACGGCACCACCGGCGAGTAACCGAAACGGCCGACCAGCCCCAACGCGTGGGGCCGGTCGGCCATCCGACTGCCATTCGGATCCGGATCGGATCAGATGTCGCGGAAGGTCTCGATCTGCGCGCCGATGGAGTTGAGGCGCTCGGCGAGGTCCTCGTAGCCGCGGTTGATGACGTAGACGTTGCGCAGGACGGAGGTGCCCTGGGCGGCGAGCATCGCGAGGAGGATGACGACCGCGGGGCGGAGCGCCGGCGGGCACATCATCTCGGCGGCGCGCCAGCGGGTGGGGCCCTGGACCAGGACGCGGTGCGGGTCGAGGAGCTTGACGTCGGCGCCGAGGCGGGTCAGCTCGGTGAGGTAGATCGCACGGTTGTCGTAGACCCAGTCGTGGATCATCGTGGTGCCGTGGGCGGCCGCGGCGATGGCCGCGAAGAACGGCACGTTGTCGATGTTGATGCCGGGGAACGGCATCGGGTGGATGGTGTCGATCGGCGCGGTCAGCTTGGACGGGCGCACGGTGAGGTCGACCAGGCGGGTGTGGCCGTTGTGGGCCCGGTACTCGGGGGTCCGGTCGTAGTCGAGGCCCATCCCCTCCAGCACCGCGAGTTCGATCTCCAGGAACTCGATCGGCACCCGGCGGATCGTCAGCTCGGAGGAGGTGACGACGGCGGCGGCGAGCAGGCTCATCGCCTCCACCGGGTCCTCGGCCGGGGTGTAGTCGACGTCGCAGGTGATCTCCGGGACGCCGTGGACGGTGAGGGTGGTGGTGCCGATGCCCTCGATCCGCACGCCCAGCTTCTCCAGGAAGAAGCACAGGTCCTGGACCATGTAGTTGGGCGAGGCGTTGCGGATGACGCTGACGCCGTCGTGCCGGGCGGCGGCCAGCAGGGCGTTCTCGGTGACGGTGTCCCCGCGCTCGGTCAGCACGATCGGACGGTCCAGCGGGGTGCCCGGCTCGACCGAGGCGTGGTAGGCGCCGCCGGTGGTGGCGACCTCCAGCCCGAAGCGGCGCAGCGCGGTCAGGTGCGGCTCGACGGTGCGGGTGCCGAGGTCGCAGCCGCCCGCGTACGGGATGGCGAAGCGGCTGGCGCGGTGCATCAGCGGGCCGAGGAACATCAGCACGCTGCGGGTGCGGCGGGCCGCCTCGACGTCCATCGCCGCGAGGTCGAGCTCGGCGGGCGGGGTGAGTTCGAGGTCGCGGCCGTCGTTGGTCCAGCGGCTCTTGACGCCGATGCTGGTGAGCACCTCGAGGATGCGGTAGACCTCTTCGATCCGGGCGACGCTGCGCAGCGTGGTGCGTCCGGTGGTCAGCAGTGAGGCGCAGAGGATCGCGACGCAGGCGTTCTTGCTGCTGCGGACGTCGATGGCGCCGGAGAGTCGGGTGCCGCCGGCGACCCGCAGGTGCATCGGGCCGGAGTAGCCGAGGGAGACGATCTCGCTGTCGAGGGCTTCGCCGATGCGCGCGATCATCTCAAGGCTGACGTTCTGCTTGCCCTGCTCGATGCGGTTGACCGCGCTCTGGCTGGTGCCGAGGGCCTCGCCGAGCTGCGCCTGGGACCAGCCGCGGTGCTGGCGGGCGGTACGGATGAGGGTGCCGATACGGGTGAGGTAGTCGCCTGTCACTCGCCAGACCATATCTCATGGTTGAGATGACAACAGAGCCGGGGGTGGGTGCGACACTCCTTTTGTCCGTTTCTCGCCCCGTATGAACGTCAGATCTTCACATCACCAGGCGGTATTGCCGCGATTCTGTGAGAGCGTCACGGCCCGAGCGGCTCCGCCCGGCCGACGACGGTGCCCGCGCGGTCGATGCAGATGACGTCCACCGCCACCGGCGAACCGACCAGCACGCCGAGCGCCGTCGCCCGCGCCGCCTCGGCGACCAGATCGCCCAGCGGCACCCCGGCCGCCCGGCACAACTGCACCGCCTCCAACCCGGTGTTGGCGGCGGCCACCGCCTCGGCCAACACCCCGTCGGCCCCGCCGCGCCGCGCCAGTTCTGCCAGGTACCCCTTGTCCACCTGGGAGCGCGCCGAGTGCAGGTCGAGGTGGCCGGCGGCGAGCTTGGACAGCTTGGCGAAGCCGCCCGCGATCGTCAGCCGGGGCACCGGGTGGCGCTTGAGGTACTTGAGGACGGCGCCCGCGAAGTCGCCCATGTCGAGCAGCGCGTCCTCGGGCAGTCCGTGCACGGCGACGGCGACCTTCTCGGAGGTCGAGCCGGTACAGCCGGCCACGTGGGTGCGGCCCGCCGCCCGGGCCACGTCCACGCCGCGGCGGATGGAGTCGATCCAGGCGGAGCAGGAGTAGGGGACGACGATGCCGGTGGTGCCGAGGATGGACAGGCCCCCGAGGATGCCCAGCCGTGGATTCCAGGTGGAACGGGCGATCTCCTCGCCGTGGTCCACGGAGATCTCGACCACCACGTCCCCGCTGCCGCCGTGCGCGGCGGCCACCTCCGCCACGGCGTCGCGGATCATCTGCCGGGGCACCGGGTTGATCGCGGGCTCGCCGACGGGCAGCGGCAGGCCCGCCTTGGTGACCGTCCCCACCCCCGGTCCGGCCCGGAACACCACTCCGGCGCCGGGCTCGCCGACCCGCACCGTCGAGCGGATCAGCGCGCCGTGGGTGACGTCGGGATCGTCGCCGGCGTCCTTGACCACGGCGGCCATCGCGCTCGCCGGCTCGGGCGGGACGGCGGCTCGACCTCCGGCCGCGAGGACTCCGGCGGCCAGTCCCCCGGCCCTGGGGGCGAGTTCCTCGGCGGTGAGCTCCTCGGCGGCGAGGGCGAAGGCCGGCTGCTGGCCCTTGGGGAGGGTGATGGTCACCGGGTCCGGGAACTCGCCGGTGAGCAGCGCGGTGTACGCGGCCTTGGTGGCGGCGGTGGCGCAGGCGCCCGTGGTCCAGCCGTGCCGCAGGCCGCTGCTCTTCAGCTGGCCGGCCCGGCCCCCGGCCTCGGCCGCCGCTTCGGCCCCGGCCTTGCCCCCGGCCTCGACTCCCGCTTCGGCTCCCGCTTCGGCTCCCGCTTCGGCCACCTGCGTCTCGCTTCCGACTCCGTTGAGGTGCGGCCGCACCGACCGTCGGTACCGATTTTCCCCCATTCGCCTGACCGCGCCCCGACCGGGGGCGGTCAGCAGGGCCCCGCGACCCGGTGTCCGAGTCGGGGAGTGGCCGCTGCCCCGCGTTCCCGAAGAGTTCTCCGCACGGGCCTCGCACCTCGTGCCTACCAGTGAGTAATCTGGCGGTCCGCCAGAGGCGGGTTCATGACACGGGGTCCGGTGTCCGGGTTGTCCGGCCGGGCCATCAGCATGTGGGGGTTCTTGTGGCAGGGATGAGTCGGCGCACGTTCCTCACCGGTACGTCGGTGGCCGCCGCCTGGTCGGCCTTGTCGCTGGGCGGCGGGCAGTTCGCCTCGGCGGCGGAGCGCGAGCGCGCACTGGCGGCCACCGCCGCGCGGGCGGTCAGGACGACAGGCACCACGCTCGACCAGGTGGCCACGCCCGTCGGCACCGGCGGGTACAAGCGACTGACGGCCGGGCCGGGCTGGCCGCTGGTGGTACGCGGCGACCTGGCGGCGCCGGGCACCGGGCGGGACGACCGGCGGACCGGGCTGGCCAGCTTCGTCCAGTTCAGCGACCTGCACCTGGTGGACACCGAGTCCCCGGTGCGATTCGAGTACCTGGCCCGGTTCAACGGCAGCGCGTACCGACCGCAGGAGGCCCTGAACGCCCGCGGCGTCTCGGCCCTCGTCGAGCGGGTCAACGCGCTCGACGGCGGCCCCTACACCGGGATGCCGTTCAGCATGGTGATGGCCACCGGCGACAACACCGACAACCACGAGCAGGCCGAACTCGACTGGTACCTCACCGTCATGGGCGGCGGCCGACTCGCCCAGAACACCGGCGACCCGAACCGCTACGAAGGCGTGCAGAACTCGGGCAACGCCGCCTACTGGAACCCCGAACTCACCTACAGCGACGGCTACAAGGCGAAGGGCTTCCCGCAGATACCGGGCTTCCTCGACGCCGCCGGCCGGCCGTTCGACGCGCCGGGCCTGCGTACGCCCTGGTACACGACAGTCGGCAACCACGACGACAGCCTTGAGGGTTCGCTGCCGGACCTCGGGCTGCTGAACGACCTCTACACCGGCCAGTACAAGCTGGAGGGCTGCAACGACGCGGACGCGGCCCAGCTGATGGACTCGCTGCGCCGCGACCCGGCCGGCGCCGCGCTCCTGCTCGCGAAGCTGCTCGCGAGCGGCGACGCGGTGCGCCGGATCACCCCGGACGAGCGCCGACGGCCGTTCACGCTCAAGGAGTTCGCCAAGGCCCACCTGAACCCGGCGCACACCGGCGCCGGCCCGTACGGGCACGGTTTCACCTCGGACATGGTGGGCAGCGGCAGGCTCTACTACACCTTCCGCATCTCGGAGAAGGTGGTCGGCATCAGCCTGGACACCACCAACCAGGCCGGATTCGCGGACGGTTCACTGGGCACCGCGCAACTGCGCTGGCTGGAGCAGCAGTTGAAGGCGCACAGCGGGCACTGGTACGACACCGACGGACGCAAGGTGACGGGCGGCAGCACGGACGAGGTGATCCTCCTGTTCAGCCACCACACGAGCACCACCATGGGCAACCTGCTGCCCGACCCGCGCAACATCTTCGAGAAGCGGCACGACGGCAACGAACTGGTGGCGCTGCTCCAGCGCTACCCGAACGTGATCGCGTGGGTGAACGGGCACACCCACATGAACAAGGTCACGGCGCACGGCCACGCCGTGCCGGAGCGGGCGTTCTGGGAGATCAACACCGCCTCGCACATCGACTACCCGCAGCACGGGCGCATCATCGAGATCGCGGACAACGGGGACGGCACGCTCTCCCTGTTCACGACGCTGATCGAGTCCTCCGCACCGTACGGCACGGACTTCGGCAGCGCCTCGGACGCCAACCTCGCCGCGCTGTACCGCGAACTGTCGTACAACGACCCGAACGGCCGGCCGGCGGCGCTGCTGGGCGCGGGCGAGGACCACAACACGGAGCTGGTGATCGCCAAGCCGACCCGGTGACGGAGGCAGCGGCGAACAAGTAACAGAAAACAGATGACAGCTAACAGATGATGAAATCTGTTAGCTGTCATCTGTCAGTCGTCGCCCGCTACTCCTCCGGGTACCGCCGCGGCGTCCAGACGACCTCCACGCCGCCGCCCCGCTCGACCGCCCGGGTCTGCGAGGAGCCGATCAGCAGGATCGTCCGCATGTCGACCAGCGCCGGATCCAGCTCGCCCAACCGGACGATCCGCACGCGCTCGGTCGGCCCGCCGACGTCGCGCGCCATCACCACCGGCGTCTCGGGCGCGCGGTACTCCAGCAGTAGGTCCCGGGCGAGGGCGACCTGCGTGGTGCGCGACTTCGAGCCCGGGTTGTAGAGCGCGAGCACCAGGTCCGCCTCGGCCGCCGCGTGCAGCCTGCGGGCCACCACGTCCCAGGGCTTGAGCCGGTCCGACAGCGACACCACCGCGTAGTCGTGCCCGAGCGGGGCGCCGGCCCGGGAGGCGGCCGCGTGGGCCGCGGTCATCCCCGGGACGATCCGCACCGGGACGTCCCGGTAGGCCTCCTCGCAGGCGACCTCCAGGACGGCGGTGGCCATCGCGAAGACGCCCGGGTCGCCCGAGGACACCACCGCGACCTTGTGCCCGCGGCGGGCCAGTTCGAGGGCGTACTCGGCGCGCTCCGACTCCACCTTGTTGTCCGAAGCGTGCCGCCGCTGCCCCGGCCGCTCGGGCACCCGGTCCAGGTAGGTGGTGTAGCCGACCAGGTCGGTCGCCTCGGCCAGGACGCCGCGCGCCTCGGGGGTGAGCCAGAGCGGCCCGGCCGGACCGGTGCCGATGACGGCCACCGCGCCGGCACCGTCCGTCCGCCGCTCCACCGGCTCCAGCGGCGCGACCTTGCTCGGCAGCACCGCCACCGAGAAGTACGGGACGGTCTCGCCCTCGACCTCCGCGAGCGGCAGGATGCGCTCCCCGTCCATGAACGCGCGCTCGACGTACTGCGCGTCGTCGAGCCGTCCGGCCCGCTCCAGCGCCCGCCGGACGGCCGGGAAGGTGCGCCCCAGCTTCATGATCACGGCGGAGTCGGCGGCGGCGATCCGCGCCGTCAGCTCCTCCTCGGGCAGCGTGCCCGGGATGACGGTGAGCGTCTCCTCGGCCTCGGTCAGCGGCTGGCCGAGCCGGGCGGCCGCGGCGCTGACGGAGGTCACACCCGGCACCACCTCGGTCGGGTAGCGGTGCGCGAGCCGCTTGTGCATGTGCTGGTACGAGCCGTAGAACAGCGGGTCGCCCTCGGCGAGGACCACGACGTCGCGGCCGGCGTCCAGGTGGGCGGCCAGCCGGGCGGCGGCCTCCTCGTAGAAGTCGTCCAGCGCGCCCCGGTAGCCGCCCGGGTGGTCGGTGGTCTCGACCGTGATCGGGTAGACCAGCTTCTCCTCTACCTGACCACCCGTCAGATAGCGCTCGGCGATCGAACGGGCGATGGACCGGCCGTGCCGGGCACTGTGGTAGGCCACCACGTCGGCCTTGCCGATGAGTTCGGCCGCCCGGACGGTCACCAGCGACGGGTCGCCGGGGCCGAGCCCGACGCCGTAGAGCCGGCCGACACCAGGGGTCTGACGATCCGTCACTCTTCTTCGCTCGCAATCGCGTTGACGGCGGCGGCGGCGATCGCGCTGCCACCGCGCCGGCCGCGCACCACCAGGTGCTCCAGGCCGGACGGGTGCTCGGCCAGGGCCTGCTTGGATTCGGCGGCGCCGATGAAGCCGACCGGGACGCCGATCACCGCGGCCGGGCGCGGCGCACCGGCCTCGATCATCTCCAGCAGCCGGAACAGCGAGGTCGGCGCGTTGCCGACGGCCACCACCGCGCCCTCCAGCCGGGGCAGCCACAGTTCCATGGCGGCGGCGCTGCGGGTGTTGCCCATCTTCCGGGCGAGTTCCGGCACGGACGGGTCGGTGAGGGTGCACACGACCTCGTTGTCGGCGGGCAGCCGCTTGCGGGTGACGCCGCTCGCCACCATGTTCACGTCGCACAGGATCGGCGCCCCGGCCCGCAGCGCCGCGCGCGCGGAGGCGACCACGCCCGGCGAGTACACCAGGTCCTCGACCAGGTCGACCATCCCGCAGGCGTGGATCATCCGCACCGCGACCTGGGAGACGTCCGCCGGGAGGGCGGCCAGGTCGGCCTCCGCACGGATGGTGGCAAAGGACTGGCGGTAGATGGACGCGCCGTCCTTCTCGTACTCGATCACTTCGTGGTCCTCCTGGCCTCGGCGACCGCCTCGGCCATCTCCTCGTTCGTCACGTCCACGGCCGCCCCGGCGGACGCCGGACCGTTCACCGTCACCCGGTAGCCCTGCCCAGTGGCGAGCACGTCCACCCACCGCCCGGCCGGATGACCGCAGCGCCGTTCACACCCCGACCAGTGCACCGGGAGACCGGCGGCCGGAAGGCCCATAACCGGCGGGCTCCCGGCGACGGCCGCCGCATCGAGCGCCCGCGCCGCGTCGGCCCGGACGTCGGCCCGCGAGTTGGCGCACCCCGGCAGCCCGGTGCAGGCGGTGGCCCGCTCCCAGGGCGAGCCGGGCGCGGTCCGGAACCCGGCCGCCGCCAGCGCGGGCAGCCGGTCGGCCGGCGCCCCCGGCAGCACCGCGCCGCGCCAGGGCGTCAGCCGGATCTCCCCGGCGCAGGCGCCCGCGAGTTCCCGCCACTGCGCGGCACCGGCCCGGCCGAAGCGCATGCCCACCGACAGCCCGCCCGCCACGGCCCCGCCCGCCACCGTGGCGAGCGGGCCGACCGTCCGGACCACACCGGCCGTAGGGACCACGCCGACCGCGGGCGCGGCCCCGGCGAAAGCGGGCACCGGCACGGGCCCGGCCGGCAGCAGCTCGGGGACCTCGCGCAGGTGCCAGGCCTTGCGCCCGCTCTCCCGCAGCACGTCCAGGAAGGTCCGGGCCGCGTCGAGCACGGCCGTCACCTCCTGCCCTGCCGGCACCGGACGCCCGTGGGCGGCCCGTCCGAGGCGCAGCAGCGCCGACCCGTCCGGGCCTGCGATCAATGTCACATCGGCGTCGAACGCGGCGACGTCGCCCCGCCCGTCGTCCAGCGCGAACAGGAACTTGCCGGAGAGTCCGGCCGCCCAGTCGCTCGCGCACAGCCGCGCGTCCAGCTCCCGCACCCAGGCCTGCACGTCGGCGAAGCCGTGTCCGTCGAGCCCGGCGAGCGGGGAGGCCACGATGTTGCGGACCCGTTCGTGCGTGTCCGAGGGCAGCAGGCCGACGGCGCGCAGCCGTTCGGCGAGTTCGGCCCCGCAGTGCGAAGCCAGGCCGCGGAGTTGGACGTTGCCGCGGGAGGTGGTCTCCAGTTCGCCGTCGCCGAGCGCCTCGGCGGCGTCGGCCAGCGCCAGCGCCTGACGGACCGTCAGCAGGCCGCCGGGCAGGCGGACCCGGGCCAGGGCGCCGTCGTCGGCCGGGTGTAGACGAAGGGCCCCTGGGCAGGCGTCCGCGCGCCCCCGGTCGGGCACCGCGGCGCCCGGCGCGGTGGCGTCGGGTGTCGGTGGCATGGCCGCGAGCATACAGATGATCCGATCGGTTGCCTTTGTCCGTCGCCTCACACCCCGGGCGCTCCGGGCGGCCTCCCCGGGATCGCCCTCCCCCAGGTCAGCCGCACCCCGTACGATGCTGGCGGACGGTCCCCGCGGGCCGTCCGCACGCCAGCGACGGCGCAGGGGAGGAAACCGGTGCAAGCCCGGTGCGGTCCCGCCACTGTGACCGCGGTTCACCGGGAGACCGGACGGCCGCGGGAGCCAGGAACTCCTGCCGTCCTCCACCGGCCCGGGGCGCGGACCCCGAGGAAGGCTCGAAGAGCAATGCGCTGCCGCATGCCCGCGCCCGGGTCCCCGGGCGCCTCACGCCCGCCCGACTCCGGGCGCTTCGCCGACGCCTCGGCGCCCCTTCGGTCGCCGGCCACGCGCCGTCGCTCGCTTTCGTCCGCCAGATGCCACGCGCCTTCGTCCGCCGCGCACCACGCGTTTTCGTCCGTCGCTCGTCACTCGTCACTTTCCACGCCGGCGCGCCCTTCGGCTCGGGGCGGCTCCGAGGCCGGGAGGGCCTTCGCATGATCCTGCTGCTGTCGACGTCCGACACCGACCTGCTCAGTGCCCGCGCCGCCGAGGGCCCGGTCCGCTACCGGCTCGGCAACCCGGCCCGGCTCACACCCGAGGACCTGCCCGCGCTGCTGGAGGGCACCGACCTCGTCGTGGTCCGCCTGCTCGGCGGTCGCCGCGCCTGGCAGGAGGGCCTGGACACGCTGCTGGCCGGCCCCCGCCCGGTGATCGTGCTGACCGGTGAACAGGCCCCCGACGCCCAGCTGATGGAGCTGTCCACCGTCCCGGCCGGCATCGCCGCCGAGGCGCACGCCTACCTCGCGCACGGCGGCGCCGCCAACCTCGCCGAGCTGGCCGCCTTCCTCTCCGACACCGTGCTGCTGACCGGCCACGGCTTCGCCCCGCCCGCCTCCGCCCCGGCCTGGGGGCCGCTGGAGCGCGAAGCCCGTACGCAGGACGGCCCGACGGTCGCGGTGCTCTACTACCGCGCCCACCACATGAGCGGCAACACCGCCTTCGTCGAGACGCTCTGCCGGGCGATCGAGGACCAGGGCGCGCAGGCCAGGGCCTACTACTGCGCCTCGCTGCGCGGCGCCGAGCCCGAACTGCTGGCCGCGCTCGGCGAGGCCGACGCGCTCGTCACCACCGTGCTCGCCGCCGGCGGCACCCGCCCGGCGGACGCGCAGGCCGGCGGCGACGAGGAGGCCTGGGACGCGGGCGCGCTCGCCGCCCTGGACCGGCCGATCCTCCAGGCGCTCTGCCTCACCTGGTCACGCGCCCAGTGGGAGGCCAGCGACGACGGCCTGTCCCCGCTGGACACCGCCACCCAGATCGCGGTGCCGGAGTTCGACGGCCGGCTGATCAGCGTCCCGTTCTCCTTCAAGGAGCTGGACGAGGACGGCCTCACCGTCTACGCCGCCGACCCGGAGCGCGCCGCCCGGGTGGCCGGCACCGCCGTCAAGCACGCCCGGCTGCGGCACATCCCGGCCGCCGAGCGCCGCCTCGCGCTCGTGCTGTCCGCCTACCCGACCAAGCACGCCCGGGTCGGCAACGCCGTCGGCCTGGACACCCCGGCCAGCGCGATCCGCCTGCTGAACCGGCTGCGCGCGGAGGGCATGGACCTGGGTTCGGACCTCCCCGGGGTGGACGGAACGAACGGGGACGGCCACGACGGCTCCCACGACGCGTCCTCCGACGGCTCCCGCAAGGGCTCCCACGACGCGTCCCAGGACTCCTCGCTCGACGCCTCCCACGAGGGCGACGCCCTGATCCACGCCCTGATCGCCGCCGGCGGCTACGACCAGGACTGGCTCACCGAGGACCAGCTGGCCCGCAACCCGGTGCGCATCCCCGCCGCCGACTACCGCCGCTGGTACGCCACGCTCCCCCAGGCGCTGCGCGAGCAGGTCGAGGAGCACTGGGGCCCGGCCCCCGGCGAGCTCTACGTCGACCGCTCGCAGAACCCGGACGGCGACATCGTGCTGGCCGCGATCCGCTCCGGGAACCTGCTCGTCCTGATCCAGCCGCCGCGCGGCTTCGGCGAGAACCCCGTCGCCATCTACCACGACCCCGACCTGCCGCCGAGCCACCACTACCTGGCCGCCTACCGCTGGATCGAGGTCGCGCAGGCCGACGGCGGGTTCGGCGCGCACGCCGTCATCCACCTCGGCAAGCACGGAAACCTGGAGTGGCTGCCCGGCAAGACCGCCGCGCTGTCCGCCGAGTGCGGCCCGGACGCCGTCCTGGGCGATCTGCCGCTGATCTACCCGTTCCTGGTCAACGACCCGGGCGAGGGCACCCAGGCCAAGCGCCGCGCCCACGCCACCCTGGTCGACCACCTCGTCCCGCCGATGGCCCGCGCCGACTCCTACGGCGACATCGCCCGCCTGGAGCAGCTGCTGGACGAGCACTCCAACATCGCCGCGATGGACCCGGCCAAGCTGCCCGCGATCCGCGCGCAGATCTGGACCCTCATCCAGGCCGCCAAGCTGGACCACGACCTCGGCCTGGACGAGCGCCCCGAGGACGACGGCTTCGACGACTTCCTGCTGCACGTCGACGGCTGGCTGTGCGAGATCAAGGACGCCCAGATCCGCGACGGCCTGCACGTCCTCGGCCAGGCGCCGGCCGGCACCGACCGGGTCAACATCGTGCTCGCCATCCTGCGCGCCCGCCAGATCTGGGGCGGTGTCAGCGCGCTGCCGGGCCTGCGCGAGGCGCTCGGGCTGGACGAGGCCGCGCTCACCCTCGGGGCCACCGACGCCGCCGAGGCCCAGGCCCGCGCCCTGGTCGAGGCCATGGAGGCGCAGGACTGGGCGGTCGAGGCGGTGGAGAAGGTCGCCGCCGGGCTGCCGGAGGCCGTCCACGAGGTGCTGACCTTCGCCGCCACCCAGGTGGTGCCGCGACTGGCCGCCACCACCGACGAGCTGGACGCCGTGCTGCACGCGCTGCGCGGCGGCTTCGTCCCGGCCGGGCCGTCCGGCTCGCCGCTGCGCGGCCTGGTCAACGTGCTGCCGACCGGCCGCAACTTCTACTCCGTCGACCCGAAGGCCGTCCCGAGCAAGCTCGCCTGGGAGACCGGCCAGGCGCTCGCCACCTCGCTGGTCGAGCGGTACACCGCCGACAACGACGGCGACTACCCGCCCTCGGTCGGGCTGTCGCTGTGGGGCACCAGCGCGATGCGCACCGCCGGCGACGACATCGCCGAGGCCTTCGCCCTGCTCGGCGTCCGCCCGGTCTGGGACGACGCCTCGCGCCGGGTCACCGGCCTGGAGCCGATCACCCTCGCCGAGCTGGGCCGCCCGCGCATCGACGTGACGCTGCGCATCTCCGGCTTCTTCCGCGACGCCTTCCCGCACGTGGTCGCCCTGCTGGACGACGCGGTGCGCCTGGCCGCCGCCCAGGAGGAGCCCGCGGAGCAGAACTTCGTACGCGCCCACGTCCAGGCCGACCTCGCGGTGCACGGCGACGAGCGCAAGGCCACCGTCCGCGTCTTCGGCTCCCGCCCGGGCACCTACGGCGCGGGCCTGCTCCAGCTGATCGACAGCCGGGACTGGCGCACCGACGCCGACCTGGCCGAGGTGTACACGGTCTGGGGCGGCTACGCCTACGGCCGCGGGCTGGACGGGCGGCCGGCCCGCGAGGAGATGGAGACCGCGTACAAGCGCATCACCGTCGCCGCGAAGAACACCGACACCCGCGAGCACGACATCGCCGACTCGGACGACTACTTCCAGTACCACGGCGGCATGGTGGCCACCGTCCGGGCGCTCACCGGCAAGGCGCCGACCGCCTACATCGGCGACTCGACCCGCCCGGAGACGGTCCGCACCCGGACGCTGACCGAGGAGGCCGCCCGCGTCTTCCGCGCCCGGGTGGTCAACCCGCGCTGGATCGAGGCGATGCGCCGGCACGGGTACAAGGGCGCGTTCGAGATGGCCGCGACGGTGGACTACCTGTTCGGCTACGACGCCACGACGGGCGTGGTCGCGGACTGGATGTACGAGAAGCTCACCCAGGAGTACGTGCTCGACCCGGTCAACCGGGAGTTCCTGACCGGCGCCAACCCGTGGGCGCTGCACGGGATCAGCGAGCGGCTGCTGGAGGCGGCCAGCCGCGGGCTGTGGGAGCAGCCCGACCCGGAGCTGATCGCGCAGTTGCAGGCCGCGTTCCTGGAGACCGAGGGGGACCTGGAGGGCGACGAGGGCTGAGTCACGGGGGTGGCCACCAGTGTTCCCGTAGCCCATTCGGGTGACAGGAACACTGGTGGCGTAGTCCGTCCAAGCGGACAATACGGGGCATGCCCCGCCGCCTCGCCCTCACCAGCCCCGCCCGGCGCACGCCGCACTCCTCGCACCCCGATCACCCCGGGCACTCCGGACACTCCTCGAATCCCGGGCACCCCCGGCGCCCCGAACCTCCCGGGCACCCCGAACACGGCGGGCACCCCGGAAACGGCGGCCACCCGCAGGCGCGCCCGCACCGCTACCGCGCGCGGTTCGGTGCCCTGGCGGCCGGGGCCGTACCGGTGCTCGCCTTCCCGGCGCCGGGGCAGGCCTGGCTGGCATGGGTCGCGCTCGTCCCCGGGATGCTGCTGATGCAGCGCGCGCCCGGCGGGCGGGAGGCGGCGGTGCGCGGGTGGTGGTTCGGGGCGGGCTTCATCCTGACCGCGATGTACTGGCTGGTCCCGTCCATCGGGCCGGGACTACCGGTGCTCGCCGTGCTGTTCGGGGCGCTCCAGGGCGGCTTCGGGTACGCCGTCCACCGGCTGCTGCACCCGCCACTGACCGGCCGTCGGGCACTGCTCGCGCTGCTCGTCGTCCCGGCGGTCTGGGTGACCACCGAGTACGCGCGCTCCTGGGACGCGCTCGGCGGGCCGTGGGCGCTGCTCGGCGCCACCCAGTGGCAGCACCCGGCGATCCTCGGGCTGGCCTCGACCGGCGGGATCTGGCTGGTCAGCGCGGCCGTCGCGGCCGCCAACACCGGGGTGCTGATCGTCCTGACCGCCGTGCACCGGCGGCCGCGCGCCCTCGCGGCGCTGACCACCGTCCTGGTCCTGGCCGCCGGCCCGCTGCTGTTCGCGCTGCGCGACGCCCCCGCCCCGGCCGGGGCGGTCACCGTCGCGCTGGTCCAGCCCGGCATCGTGGACGACCCGCAGGCCCGGTTCGAGGCCAGCGCCCGGGCCACCGCCGCGCTCGGCGGGCAGCCGGTGGACCTGGTCGTCTGGGGCGAGAGCAGCACCACCGCCGACCTCGACCGCGACCCGGCCGCGCTCGACCGGCTGCGCCAACTCTCCACCGTCACGGGGGCCCAGATCATCGCCGGGGAGGACGCCCGCAAGGCGGACGGGCGGATCTCCAAGGACGCGGTGCTGGTCTCCCCCGCGGGCGTGCTGGACCGCTACCGCAAGATCCGGCTGGTGCCCTTCGGCGAGTACATCCCGCTGCGGCCGGTGCTCGGCTGGATCGCCGGCGTCAGCCGGGCGGCCGGCGAGAACCGGGCGCCCGGCACCGCCTTCCACGTCCTGCCGGCCACCGACCGGGCCGGCGGGCCGCTGCCGGTCGGCGCGCTGATCTGCTTCGAGTCGGCCTTCCCCGACCTGGCCCGCACCGCCGCGCGGGACGGCGCCCGGGTGCTGGTCTACCAGTCCTCCACCTCGACCTTCCAGCACACCTGGGCACCCGAACAGCACGTCTCGCTGGCGGCGATCCGGGCCGCCGAGACGGGCCGGCCGGCCGTGCAGGCCTCGCTGACCGGGGTGTCGGCGGCCTTCGACGCGCAGGGCCGCGAGCTCGCCCGGCTCGGTACCGACGGCACCGGAGCGCTGACCGTCCGACTGCCGCTCACCGAGCCCGGGACGCTGACCTGGTACGACCGGATCGGCGACGTGGTGCCGATCGGCGCGCTGCTCGTCACGGCGGGCGCGACGGCGGCGGCGTGGCGCTCCAGCCGCAGTCGGCGCCCGGCGTGAGGGCGGCGGGGTCCTCGGCAGGGGCGTGGGCAGGGGCGTGGGCAGGGGCGTGGCCTCCGGCGGGTCAGCCCTCGGTGCCGGCCAGGTAGACGCCGAACGACGCGCCCTGCGGGTCGCGCAGCACGGCGATCCGGGGGCCGCCCGGCACGTCGGTGGCCGCCATCAGCACGTCCGCGCCGAGGCCGCTCGCCCGGGCGACGGTGTTGTCGACGTCGGCGACCGAGAAGTACGGCAGCCAGTGCGGCGGCACCTGCGGCGGAAAGCGGTCGTCCATCACCAGCATGCCGCCGAAGTCATCGCCGCCCAGGCCCCACTGGGTGTACTGCTCGGACGGGCTAACGGACCAGCCGAAGACCGCCGGGTAGAAGGCGGTCGCACCGGCCGGGTCGCGGGTGAGCAGTTCCACCCAGCCGAGCGAGCCCGGCTCGTTGAACACACCGGCGCCCGCGAACGCGCGGGCCTGCCAGAGCAGGAAGACCGCGCCGGAGCTGTCCCCGACCACCGCGAAGCGGCCGAGGTCGGACGCGTCGGTGGGCTCCTTCAGGACCTTGCCGCCGGCGTCCTCGACCTTCGCGACCGTGGCGTCGGTGTCGGTGACCGCGAAGCAGGTCGACCAGGCGATGGGCTGCTGCGGCGCGAACCGCGGGCTGACGGCGGCCGCCGGGGCGTCGCCGAGGAACATCTGGGTGTAGCCGTTGGCCTCGGGGCGCACATCGGCCTCGGCCCGCCAGCCGAACAACTCGCTGTAGAAGGTGCTGGCGGCGGCCGGGTCGGAGGTGCCCAGCTCGACCCAGCAGGGGCCGCCGATGGTCACGGAGTTCTGCTTCATGGCTTCTTCTCTCGACTTCTTCTCTCGGTTCTCGATCTCTCGGTCTTCACTGACTGATCGTCACTCTTGATTCGCGTCAAGCGACTTCGATGACCACCTTGCCGCTGGCGTGGCCGGACTCGACGAAGGCGAGCGCCTCGGCGGCCCGGGCCAGCGGGTAGCGGCCGGTGATGTGCGGGTCCAGCTCACCGGCGGCGACCAGGGCCGCCAGCGCGGACAGGGTCTCGGACGTCGTCGAGCGGGTGATGTAGCGGCCGCCGAGTTCCGCCACGGTGGCCGGGTCGGCGGTGCTGACCAGTTCCGTACGGTCCGTGCGCACGGGGGCGGCGGCCCGCAGGGCGTCGCCGCCGACCAGGTCGAGGATGCCGTCGACGCCGTCGGGCGCCGCGGCCGCGATCCGTTCGGCGACGCCGTCGCCGTAGCGGACCGGCACCGCCCCGAGGGACTCCACGTACGCGTGATTGGCGTCGCTCGCGGTGCCGAGAACGGTCAGGCCGCGACTGCGGGCGATCTGGGCGGCCGCGCTGCCGACACCGCCGGCGATGCCGAGGATCAGCAGCGTCCGGCCGGCGCCGAGGCCGAGGTCACGGACGGCGTCGTCCGCGGTGGCCGCCGACACGGGCAGGACGGCGGCCTGGTCGAAGCCGACACCCTCGGGTTTGAGGGCACTCAACTCGGCGAGCATCAGCGTCTGTTCGGCGTAGGCACCGGCGGCCGCGAGGCCGAACACCTCATCGCCCGGGGTGAACCCGGTGACCCCGGGGCCGACTTGCAGGACCACGCCCGAGGCCTCCTGGCCCATGACGGCGGGGAGTTCGCGCTCCCGGCCGAGCAGGCCCGTGCGGATCTTCCAGTCCACCGGGTTCACCCCGGCCGCACCGACCGCGATCGCCAGTTGCCCGGGGCCGGGCTCCAGCGCCGGGCGGTCCAGGAACTCCTGTGTCTCCGGCCCGCCGTAGTCGACGAAGCCGAATGCCTTGGCCATCGGTGATCCCACTCCTCGGGTAGCGGCTGCGATCCCCCGTCCTCCCCCGCCCCAGCATGCGGGCGGGGGAGGACGGGTGCGGGCGCTGCTGGGCCGAACGGGGGCGGGCGGGGCGGCGGGCGGCGGCAGTGGGCGTTGGCGGGCATTGGCGGGCGAACAAAAAACAGATGACAGATAACAGATTTCGAAATCTGTTATCTGTCATCTGTTTTTTGTCAGTTGTCAGCTGTCAACGGCCGTCCGTCAGCGCGGCGCCCGTGCCACCGGGATCCACAGCTGGGCTTCCGCCTGGCCGTCCGGCAGGAACCGGGTACGCAGGATCTCCGGCCCCGGCCGGAACTCGTACGGATTGGACGGGAACCACTGCGTGAAGACGTCCCGCCACATCTCCTGGAGGGCCTTCGGGAAGGTCCCGGTGTTGGAGAAGGCCGCCCAGGTCCCCGCCGGCACCTCCCGAACGTCCAGGCCGTCCGGGACGACGGTGCCCGCGTCCGCCACCACCGCGTGGTAGTAGTCGAGTTCGACACCCTCTTCGCGGCTCTCCGAGAAGAACTCGGTGACCGAGAGGATGCCTTCCGGCTCACGGCCCGAGAGCGCCGAGATCCGGTCGACGGTCTCCTGGCCGAGCCCCTTGATGAACGAGGCGATGGCCGGGTTCACCCCCTCGTGCACCAGCGGGACCCGAGCCCGCCGACCGATGATCCGGAAGTCCGGCTGCTCGATGATCCGGTATTCCATACTGCTGCTTCCCTCCACGACGAGTCGGAAGGACATCCGGGGTTGGGACTTGAGCACCGCGCCCTCGCGCCGGGCCTCACCGGGCCCGACCCCGTGCATCGCCCGGAACGCCCGGGCGAACGCCTCCCCCGAGGTGTAGCCGTACCGGATCGCGACCTCCAGCAACGTCCGCTCCCCGCCGAGGACTTCGGCCCCGGCGACGGTCAACCGCCGGCGCCGGACGTAGTCCGACAGCGGCATCCCGGAGAGCATCGAGAACAGCCGCCGGAAGTGGTACTCCGACGTCATCGCGATCCGGGCCAGCTCGGCGACCTCGACCTCCTGGTCCAGGTTCCGTTCGATGTGATCCATCGCCCGGTTCAGGTGTTCCAGCACTCCGACCCCGTCCTTCCCTTACTGATCACCACCGTAGGAAGGACCCACCCTGCCGCACCCGACAATCGGTGCCCGATCCGGTCGGGTACCGATCGCCGGGTGGCGGGCGGCAGGGCTCAGATCAGGCCCTGGGCCAGCATCGCGTCCCCGACCAGCTCGAAGCCGGCGATGTTCGCGCCCACCACGTAGTCGCCCGGGTGGCCGTAGCGCTCGGCGGTGGTGAAGCAGGAGTCGTGGATGTGCTTCATGATCCCGGCCAGCCGCTCCTCGGTGCGGGCGAAGGTCCAGGAGTCGCGCGAGGCGTTCTGCTGCATCTCCAGGGCGCTGGTGGCGACGCCGCCCGCGTTCGCCGCCTTGCCCGGGCCGAAGGCCACCCCGGCTTCCTGGAACACCCGGACCGCCTCCGGGGTGGTGGGCATGTTGGCCCCCTCGGCGACCGCCAGCACCCCGCCCCGCACCAGGGCCAGCGCGTCCGTCTCGGTCAGCTCGTTCTGGGTGGCGCAGGGCAGCGCGACGTCGCAGGGCACGCTCCACACGCCCGGGCCCTCGACGAACCGGACGTGACTGCCGCGCAGTTCGGCGTAGTCGGCGACCCGGCCGCGCCGGACCTCCTTGACCTCCTTGAGGAGCGCGAGGTCGATGCCCTTCTCGTCCACCACGTAGCCGGTGGAGTCGGAGCAGGTGAGCACGGTCGCGCCGAGCTGCTGCGCCTTCTCGATCGCGTAGATGGCGACGTTGCCGGAGCCGGAGACGACGACCCGGCGCCCGTCCAGGCTCTCGCCGCGGCTGTGCAGCATCTCGGCGGTGAACAGCACGCAGCCGTAGCCGGTCGCCTCGGTCCTGGCCTGCGCGCCGCCCCAGCCGAGGCCCTTGCCGGTGAGCACGCCGGTCTCGTAGCGGTTGGTGATCCGCTTGTACTGGCCGAACAGGTAGCCGATCTCCCGGCCGCCGACGCCGATGTCCCCGGCGGGGACATCGGTGTGCTCGCCGAGGTGGCGGTACAGCTCGGTCATGAAGGACTGGCAGAACCGCATGACCTCGGCGTCCGAGCGGCCCTTGGGGTCGAAGTCGGAGCCGCCCTTGCCACCGCCGATCGACAGCCCGGTGAGCGCGTTCTTGAAGATCTGCTCGAAGCCGAGGAACTTGACGATGCCGAGGTTCACCGAGGGGTGGAAGCGCAGCCCGCCCTTGTACGGGCCGAGGACGCTGCTGAACTCCACCCGGAAGCCCCGGTTCACGTGGATGTCGCCGGAGTCGTCCGTCCACGGCACCCGGAACATGAGCTGCCGCTCGGGTTCGCAGATCCGCTCGATGATCCGGGCGTCGACGAACTCGGGACGGCGGGCGAGCACCGGCCCGAGGGTCTCCAGGACCTCGTGGACCGCCTGGTGGAACTCCGTCTCACCCCTGTTCCGGCGGACCACGTCCGCGTAGAGCGCCTCGATCACGCGCTGCTCGGCGTCGAAGGAGGTCGGGGAGGTGGCGGCGGGAGGGGTTGTGGGCATCTGATCAGGACCTTCCGTGGTCGTCGGTGCTCGTTCGCGAGGCATTCCCGTGCCCAGGAAACGGGGGAATCCTCGCAGTGTCCACAGTCCGGCTCCCGACGCATCCACATGCTGAAACCCCCACGCCTCGCGGACCGTACGATCCACCAGCGCCCTCGCGTCCGCACGGAGCCCGGCTGAACCACGGTCCGTAGTCGCATCGGGCACGGGCGGTATTTAGTTGTTCAAATTGGAACTACCGAGTACGGTCATCGACATCCGCTCCACCCCGGGCCACCCGGTCCGCCCCTCTCGACCCCATCGGTTCGTCGGTTCGCCGACCCATCTCCTCATCGACGGAGGCCCACCCATGCCGCAGCCCGGTCCCGCCACGGTGCGCTCGCGTGTGCGCATCCCGCTGACCTTCTCCGACGGCTACCGCGCCGAGGCGGAGGCCCTCACCTTCCACGACCTCGCCGACGGCGCCGAACACCTGGCGCTCGCGTTCGGCGAGGTGCCGGAGGGCGGGACGCCACTGGTGCGCCTGCACTCGGAGTGCCTGACCGGCGACGTCTTCGGCTCGGACCGCTGCGACTGCGGCCCGCAGCTGCGCGAGTCGGTCGAGCGGATCACCGAGGCCGGCGGCTACCTGCTGTACCTGCGGCAGGAGGGCCGGGGCATCGGGCTCTACAACAAGCTGGAGGCCTACTCCTTGCAGGACTCCGGATTGGACACGTACGACGCCAACACGGCGCTCGGCCTGCCCGAGGACGGCCGGGACTACACCGCCGCCGCCCAGATGCTCACCACCCTCGGCGCCACCGGCATCGACCTGCTGAGCAACAACCCGGACAAGGCGCAGCAGCTGGCCGACCTCGGGATCACCGTGCGGCGGCGGGTGCCGACCGGCGTGCATCTGTCCGCGAGCAACGTGCGCTACCTGCGGGCGAAGGTGGAGCGGACCGGGCACTCGATCGAACTGTCCCGGCTGGTCGGCTGAGCCGGATGACGGCCGGACCGGATGACGGCCGGACCGTCAGCCGTCAGCCGTCCACCCCCGCACCCGCCCCCCGCGCCCGGACCGTGCGCAGCACCCCGTACGCCGCGAGCGGGAGCGCGACCAGCAGCGCGGCCCAGAACGCGCCGTGCCCCCAGAACTCCGCGACGGCCGCGAGCTGCCCCTTGAACACCGGGATCCGCAGCGCCTCGACCGGGCCGAGCGGTCCGGGCCAGGCGCCGAGCACCAGGGTGGCGGGGATCCAGCAGCCGAGGAGCGCCCGGGCGGTACCCGGCGTCCCCAGGGTGCTCGCGAGGGAGACGACGGCCAGCAGGACGACGAACCCGGACTGGTAGGCCGCGCCGGTCCGGCCGGTCCCCCAGGAGTCCGGCGTCGGGTGGTGCCCGGTGGCCGCCAGCCGCACCTCGACCGCCGCCCACAGCAGCAGGGCCAGCACACAGGTGCTCCCGAGCGCGAAGAGCACGCGGTCACGGGCGCCCACGGGGCCCGTCCGCCACTGCTTGCCGTCCCACCGTGCCGCCGCGCCCCGCCCGGCGAGCCGCCGCCAGGCCTCCCGCACCTGCCGCCGGGCCTCGTGCGCGGGCTTCAGCAACCGGTCCGCAGCGCGCTCGATCAGCGCGAACGACGCCACGATCGCCGCCACCGCCGCGAAGCCGGCCCAACTGCCCATCCCGCCCTCGAACATGACCACCCGCTCAGCCACCGGTCTCGGCATCTCCAGGCCCGTCATCGGCGGTCCGAGCCGCAGGTAGCCGATGGCGAAGGCCCCGACGCCGGTCAGGGCCGCCGTGCCGAGGCCGACCCGGGCGGGGAAGAAGGCCAGGACGGCGGCGGCGACCAGTGCCGCCCCCAGTTGGCCGACCACCTGCTGGGCCGCGTGCTCGCCGGCCTTCTTCAACGGCCCGCCGAAGGCGCCGTCCGGCGAGATCCTGAGCTGGACCCCGGCCTCGACGGGGTAGCGGAACACCGCCCCCGCCCACAGCAGCAACCCGAGCGCGAGGAACAGCAGCAGCACGGCGCCCGCCCGGCGCGGCAGGCCGGTCCGGGCGTGCGGCCACCACGCCCGCAGCCGGGCCGCCCAGTCCACCGGCGTCCGTCCACGCCCGCCCTGCCACAGCCGCCCCAGCCACCGGTCCCGGCCGGCCCGGCTCTCCCGCCCGGCCCCGCCCTCCCGGCCATCCGCGTCGTCGGGCCGCTCGCCCCGGCCCCGGCCGCGCGGGCGCAGCGTCTCGGCGGCGACCAGGGCCGCGCGCCCGGCGTCGTCCCCCGGGTCGGCGCCCACCGCCCGCCGCCGCAACGCCGACCAGCGGCGCCGGACCGCCTCCGGCGCGGCGGTCGGGTCCGGCGCGGGCCGGCGCACCGCGGCGCGTACGGCCGTGCGGATCCCGGAGCCGGCGGCCAGGGCCGCGTCCACCACCACCGCCGCGACGAGGGCGGCGAGCTCCGCCATCCGTTCGGGCAGCGGCAGCCGGTGCAGGGCGGTGGGCAGCGGCGAGAGCCGGCCGAGCAGCCGGTCGCGCTCCTCGGGGCGCACGCTCAGCCACACCACCAGCCGGTGTGCCTCCTCGCGCTCCTGCGGGCTGAGCCCGTCGCCGCCCCGCCGGCCGCCGCCGACGGTGCGGGCGGCACGGTCCACTTCGGCCAGGACGTCCGGGAGCCGGGCCAGGGCGAGCAGTCGGGAGCAGTGTTCGCCGGAGCACTCAGGGTGGAAGCAGTCGTAGCGGGCGGCGACGGCCGGGGCGCCGCCCCGGACCAGCGCGTCGATGAACACGGCGCCGTCCGGTTCGGTGGCGATGCGTTCCAGCCCGGGGGTGTCGATCGGGCGGTCGAGGTAGTAGGGGGTGGCGGAGGGGGCGAAGGCGGCGCCGAAGGCGAGCACCGCGAGGGCTCCCGCCGCGTCGCGGCGGGAGCCGGGCGCCCGGGCGACGTCGGTCAGGTGGTGCAGGTCGAAGATGTTGTCCTGGACGTCGTCGCGCAGCCAGTCGCGCAGCCGCTCCGCTCCCCCGGCGGAGAGCCAGCGGGCCGCGTCGCCGGAGCGCCTGAGCAGGACCTCGGCGAGCTTGGCCGGATCGGTGAAGGGGGAGCCGAGGAAGGTGATCGGCCGGTGGGTGCGGCCGGTGTCGGCCCGGGTCTGTCGCCGGACCACCGCGGGGCTGCCGCCGGCCAGCCAGCTGCGGACCTGCGGGGCGGTCCAGCGGTCCTCCGGGTTCTTGGTGAACAGCCCTTGGAGGAGCAGCAGTTGGCGGGGGTCGGCGAGGGCGGAGAGGTCGACCTCGTCCCCCAGGACCAGTTCCAGTTGCAGCACCTCGTCGCTGATCAGCAGGCCGTCCGCGCCGAGGAAGCGGGGGCGGCCGGTGAACAGCTCGTACAGGACGTTGCCGAGCGCCCACCAGGGCCCGGCCTCGTGATTGCGGCCGGCCAGGAGCTCGGGGGCCATGTACGGGATGGTGACGATCGTCTCGGGCGTGAAGCGGCGGCTGGCGGTGAGCCGGGCGACGCCGCCGAAGTCGGCTATCACGAACTCCCCGGGCGCGCGGCCGGGGCGGACCAGCACGTTGGCCGGCTTGAAGTCCAGCGGGTTGCGCTCGATCCGCCGTTGCCAGAAGTCGAGCAGGGCGACGAGCTCGTAGACGATCCGCTCGGCCTCCCGCGGGTCGGTGTACCGGCCGCGCTCGCGCAGTTCGGCGAAGTGGTCGGCGAGGGTGACCGGCAGGTACTCCATGGCCACCCAGTCGAGTTCGGCGCCGTGGTGGCCGACCCGCCCGAAGTCGACGATGTGCGGGACGTGGCGGCGGTAGTCGTCGTTGCGCAGGTAGCCGAGCAGGTCGGCGTCCATGGACTGGCCGGCGGCCGTCACCTTCACCGCGGCCTCGCCGCCGCCGTCGGTGCGCCGGACGTGCCAGACGGTGCCCTCGGTGCCGGAGCCGGCCACGCCGAGCGGGTCGAAGCGGCCGCGCAGGGCGTCCGGGAAAGCGCCCGCGAACCGTCCGCCGGTGGGCCCCGCACCCTCCGGCGCCCCGCCCGCCGATATCCCACCCCCTGACACCCCGCCCACGGGGCCCTCGCCCCTCCGGCTGGGCCCGGGGCCGACGTTGTCGGCCCAGCCGGGGGCGGCGGCGCGCCCGGTGCCCGCGCGCCGCTGGACCTTGGTCGGCGCCTCCGGGTCGACCCGCTCCGGCGCGGCCCGCTGGACCCTGGTCGGCGCCTCCGGGTCGAAGCGGGCCCCGCCGTCCGGCTCCCGCCCGGTCGCGGCGTCGGGGTCCGTCCGGGTGCGCGGGACGGCGCCGAGCCGGGACGGCCGGTCCGGCACGACACCGAGGCGCCGCCCCCACGGCCGCCGGTCCGCCCTGGTCGGGGGCTCGGGCCGGACCCCGGGGCCGCTCTCCGGCCAGGGGCCTCGTCGGTCGTCGTCGGCTGGGCCGGCGTCCTCCGGTGTGGCCATGGCGGCGCTCTCCTCCCCGCTTCCCGGGGCCGGCGCGGGGCCGTAGCCGCGCGCCGCACGGCCCCGGGTGGTGATTTTGACGCGCCATCATCCCGCATGGTGGGCCGTGGTGTTGGCCGATTTTCCGGAACGCGACCGAGCGGTTGCACGAACGCCGCCGAACGCCGCCGCGGGCCTCCCCCACCTGCCCGGCCCTGTCCCCTTCGGCCGCGGAGCCGACACCCCCGACGCGTCAGCCCCCGACCGGGCGTCCCCGGGGCTCCTCGGCGATCCGGCGGGCGATCTCGTCCGGCCGCACCGGGCGGCCGAAGTGCCAGCCCTGGGCCCAGTCGCAGCCGATGGTCCGCAGCCGTTCGGCGTCCTTGCGGGTCTCCACGCCCTCGGCGGTGACGGTCAGCCCGAGTGCGTGCGCCATCGACACCAGGCCGCTGACGATCCGCCACCCGGTGGACTCGTCCTTCTCCGGATCGTGCAGGTCTCCGACGAAGGAACCGGCGATCTTCAGCCCGGAGACCGGCAGGTCGCGCAGGTACGCGAGGTTGGACCAGCCGGTGCCGAAGTCGTCCACGGCCAGCGACACGCCGAGGTCCACCAGCCCGTGCAGGGTGCGCAGCGCCTCGTCCTCGGGCCCGACCACGGTCGACTCGGTGATCTCCAGTTGCAGCCTGGCCGGTTCGAGGCCGGTCGTGTCGAGGATCCGGCCGAGGTCGGTGACGAGCGCCGCGCTGCGCGCCTGGCGGACCGCCAGGTTGACGTTCAGCTGCGGCGCGGCGTCGCCGAACCGCTTGACCCAGTCCGCGGCCTGGCCACAGGCCTGCTCCAGCACCCAGCGACCGAGCGGCATGATCAGCCCGGTCTCCTCGGCGGTGGTCACGAACTCGTCCGGGCCGAGGACGCCGAGCTGCGGGTGGCGCCAGCGCACCAGCGCCTCCACCGCGGCCAGCCGGCCGTCCGCCAGCGCGTACAGCGGCTGGTAGTCGATGAAGAACTCGCCCCGGTCGAGGGCGGCCGGCATCCGCACCGACACCGCGTAGCGGCTGACCGCGCGGGCGTTCTCCTTGGGGTCGAACAGCGTCCAGCGGCCGCGGCCGGCCTCCTTGGCCCGGTACAGCGTCAGGTCGGCGGCCCGGACGGCCGCGCCCGGGGTGGTGGTGGACACCCGCCGCTCCAGCACGCCGACGCTCGCGCCCACGGCCAGCTTGTGGTCGCCGATCAGCACCGGCCCGGCCAGCGCCTTGAGCACCGTCTTCGCCGCCGCGACGGCCTCCTGCTCGCCCCGGCAGTTCTCCAGCAGCACCACGAACTCGTCGCCGCCGAGCCGGGCCACCAGGTGGCCGAGCGGGTTGAGCGCGGCCTTCAGCCGGGCCGCCACGGCGGACAGCAGCTGGTCCCCGGTGTCGTGGCCGAGGCTGTCGTTGACCACCTTGAAGCCGTCGAGGTCGACGTAGCAGAGGCCGAACCTGGCGCCCGGATCCGGATCCTCGAACAGCTTCTCCAGCCGCTCGAAGAAGGCCGCCCGGTTCGGCAGGCCGGTCAGCGGGTCGTGGGTGGCCTGGTGGCGCAGCCGCTCCTGGAGCCGGTAGCGGTCGGTGACGTCCTCCAGCATCGCGACCTGGTACTGCGGGACGCCGTCGTCGTCGCGGATCAGCGAGACGGTCAGATGGGTCCAGACCACCTCGCCGTCCTGGCGGTAGTACGGCTTGTCGAACTGGAAGTAGTCCCGCTTGCCGCTGATCAGCTCCTCGTACGCCTCCCACACGCCCGGGGTGTCCTCGGGGTGGACGAGATCGCCGACCCGGCGGCCGGTCATGTCCTCCGGGCTCGCGCCGAACAGCTCCTGGAGCGCCTTGTTGACCGCCAGGATGTTGCCGTCGGTGTCGCCGATGCCGATCCCGATGGCGGCGCTCTCGAACAGCGCCCGGAACCGGGCCTCGGAGGCGCGCAGCGCCCGCTCGGCCTCCTTGCGGGCGGTGTCGGCGGCGGTGCGGATCGCCTCCTGCTCCCGCAGCGTGCGCTCGCGCAGGGCGGCGGCCCAGCCGGCCGCGAAGGCGCCGGTCAGGGCCGGGCCGCGGTCGTCGCCGAGCGGCTGCGCCTGGAGCAGCTCCACCGCCCGGGCCAGCACCACCGGGTCGGTGAAGTGCGCGTCGACCAGTTCCGCGCCGGCCTGCTCGGCCAGCCGGGGCTCGAACGGCTCGCCCAGCTGCGCGCGGTGGAGCAGGGCGGCGGTCCGGGCGGTGAGGCGGCCGAGCAGCCCGGGGTGGACGGCCGTGCCGTGGTCGGCGGAAAGCAGTCGCGCCCAGGCCTCGTGGAACCGTTCGGCGCTGCCGGACACCGGGGCGGCGCTCATGCGTCCACCCGGGTGCGCGCGGTCACCGCTGCGGGGTGGCCGGCGCGGGCAGCGGTCCGGGCGGGGGGCGCAGTGGTCCGCGCGGCGGGCACGGCGGGGTGACCGGCGGCCGCTTCGCGGAGCCCGCGGCCGTCGGTCACTCGCCCGATCCGTCCGCTCAAGGGCGGAACCCCACGCCCGCCACCCCGGTCATCCGCTCGGGGTGCTCGCCGACCGTCTCCGGCTGGTCCGGACGCCACTGCGGCAGGTAGACCACGCCCGGTTCGACCAGCTCGAAGCCGGCGAACATCCCGCTGATCTGCTCGTGGGTGCGCATGGTCAGCGGGGTCGGCGTCTTGCGGTAGAGCTCCTGGTGGTCCTCCGCCTGGTCCGGGCGGCCCTCCAGGGAGGCGTGCGAGAGGACCAGCGCGCTGCCGGGCGGGAGCGCGTCACGGAGCGTGCCGATCAGCTTCCACGGGTCCTCGTCGTCGGTGACGAAGTGCGCGACGGCGACCAGCAGGACGGCCACCGGCTCGCCCTGCGCCAGCAGCGCGGCCACCTCGGGGCGGGCCAGCAGGTCGTGGACGTCGCGCAGGTCGGCCTGGACGACCTCGCTGCCGGGGTCGTCCTCCAGCAGCAGGCGGCTGTGCGCGACGGCGACCGGGTCCCGGTCCACGTAGAGGACCGTCGCCTCGGGGCGGATCGCGCGGGCGATCTCGTGCACCGCGCCGAAGGTCGGGATGCCGGAGCCGATGTCCAGGAAGCGGGTGACGCCGCGCTCGGCCAGGTAGGACACGGCCCGCCGCAGGAAGGCCCGGTTGGAGCGCATGATCTGCGGCAGCTCCGGCCACAGGGCCATCGCCTTGCGCGCCATCTCCCGGTCGACCTCGAAGTTGTGCGAGCCCCCCAGGTAGTAGTCGTAGACCCGCGCGGCGTTCGGTTTGTCCAGGTCCGTGCCCTCCGGTACCCAGCTCGGTCGCCGCATGCCTGTGACTCCTTCACTCCGTTTTCCGGGGATGCAGTGCCTCGCGACAACTGCTGTGACAGACGAGACTACAAGCACACAAGATCCTCCCCTGCACCCCGAACGGCTGCAAGCGGAACACCTCCCTCCTGGCATGCGACGTTTACGGAGCGTTCCCCTCCCGTCTCACCGGAACCGGTCCCGCCGACGGCCGGGCCACCGTAGGGCCCGGCTGTCGACGAGGGAACCCGACCGAAACGGGCCGGCCCCGGGCCGGGGCGCTCTAGGGTGGGGCGCGTGGACCCCAACCACTACCGCTTCCGGGGCATGTGGCGACTCGCGGCGCCGGCCCCCGACGTGTACGCGGCGCTGGAGGACGTACGGAGTTACCCGCTGTGGTGGCCCGAGGTCCTCGAAGTCCGGCAGACCGGCGAGGAGTCCGGGGACCTCGTGGTGCGCGCGCTGCTGCCGTACCGGCTGGTGATCCGCCTGGAGGCGCGACGGCGCGACCCGGCCGCCGGAGTGCTGGAGGCGGCCATGCGGGGCGATCTCACCGGGTGGTCGCGATTCACCGTCACCTCGGACGGGCCGGGCAGCCGCGTGCTCTTCGAGGAGGACACCCGCCCCGGCAAACCCCTGCTGCGCCGCCTCGCCCTGCCCCTGCACCCGCTGTTCCGGGCCAACCACGCGGTGATGATGCGCCGGGGGCGGCGGGGGCTGGCGGCACACCTGGGCAGCGGGGGCGGGCCGGCGAACGGGTGACCACGCGGCCGGTGGCGGCCGGCACCCGTCCGGCTCTAGCGTGGCGGCGCACCCCCGACCACCGGAGGCCGTCATGCCCACCACCGCACCGGACGCGTTCGGCTTCGCGGCCCCCTTCGACCGGACCGGGACGGGCAGCAGCAAGTGGGCCCGCGCGGGGGCGCCCGGGGTGATCGCGATGGGCCTGGCGGACATGGACCTGCCCGGACCGCCGGCTGTGGCCGCCGCGCTGGAGCGCCGGGCCCGCCACCGCGCGTACGGGTACACGGTGTGCGACCCGGCCGGGCGGGCGCTGGTGGCCCGCTGGTACCGCTCGCGGCACGGCGTCGAGGTGGATCCGGACTGGGTGCTGCTGCTGCCCTGCGGCCCGCGCACCGCCCTACGCCTGCTGCTGGAGACCGTGCGCCCGCAGGCGCCGGTGCTGTTCCCGACGCCGGAGTGGGGCGGCTTCGCCCAGCTGTGCCGGGCGGCCGGCCTCCCGTACCGGGAACTGCCCCTGACCGCCGGCCCGGACGGCTACCGGCTCCCGGACGGTCCGCTCCCCCACCCGGCCGGAGCCGTCCTGCTGAGCAGCCCGCACAACCCCTCCGCCCGGGTCTGGCCGGCCGCCGACCTGCGGGCCCTCGCCGAGCGGGCGGCGGAGGCCGGCGCGCTGCTGGTCTCGGACGAGGTGCACGGCGATCTCACCCACCCCGGGTACGTCCACCCGGTGGCGGTGGCCACCGTCGACGCGGCGCTCCGGCCCCGGGTGGTCACGCTGAACTCGGTCGGCAAGACCTTCAACTGCTCCGGCCTGCCGAGCAGTTTCGCGCTCGTCCCCGATCCGGGCCTGCGCGCCCGGTTCACCGAGGTGCTGGCCGGCTTCGGCCTCTGGGAGGGCGGTCTGCTGGAGCAGACCGTCCAGCGGGCGGCGCTGGCCGAGGGCGGGCCGTGGCTGGACGCGCTGCTCGCCCACCTCGCCGCCGCCCGCGCCCGGCTCACCGGCCGGCTGGGGCCCGCCGTCCGCTCCGCGCCGCAGTCCTCCTACCTGCTCTGGCTGGACGCCGCCGCCCTGGGGCTGCCACCGGACGGGGCCCGCCGGGCGCTGCTGGAGCGCTACGGCCTGGAGGCCTCGGACGGCGCCGAGTTCGGCCCCGGCGGCCGGGGCGCGCTGCGGCTGAACTACGCCCTGCCGGGCCCGGTGCTGGACGCCGTCCTGGAGCGCCTCGACCGGCGGTGACCGAACCACCGGGCCACCCCGCCCGGCAGCCCCGCGCACGTCCCGCCCGGCGCCCCCGCGCACGCCCGGAAAGCCGCCCGGATCCCCGGATTCACCCGATCGCGCCACCCCTGACCTGCAGAAACGAACGTTCACACGATATTTGCGAAGCGCCCCCGCATGCTCCGTAGCAGACTGGGCAGGGTAGTTCGGGCCGCAATCCTGACCCCGAGGATGGTAAGTCCGGTGATACCGACATCCCGCACCACTCCGCCCGACCGGCAGAGCCCCCCAGCGCCCCCGCCGGGGGTGACCCCGCTGACCGAGTCGGGGGCGCTCAGCCACGTGTCGGGCGTCTGCTTCAAGATCGGACCGCCCCGGCTGGTGGGCGTCGAGGTCGAGTGGTTCGTCCACGACGACCGATGTCCCGGCAAGCCCGTCCGACCGGAACTGGTCCACGCCGCACTGGAGTCGCTGCCACTCGGCGGCCCGGACGGAGCCTCGCTCCCCTCCGGCTCGCGGCTCACGCTCGAACCCGGCGGGCAGGTCGAGCTCAGCTCCCCGCCCGCCACCGGCCTCCTGGCCTGCGTCGAGGACACCCGACGCGATCTGACCGCCCTGCGGGCCGCCTTCGCGGCGCAGGGCCTGCGCCTCACCGGCACCGGGACGGACCCGCTGGCCCGCCCCCGCCTGATGGTCCTGGACCACCCCCGCTACCTCGCGATGGAGCGGTTCTTCGACTCCGCCGGCCCCTGGGGCCGGATCATGATGACCGGCACGGCCTCGGTGCAGGTGTGCCTGGACGCCGGCGACGCGGACGGCCCGCACGCGGTGGAGCGCCGCTGGCGACTGACCCACCTGCTCGGCCCGGTCCTGGTCGCCGCCTTCGCCAACTCCCCACTGCTGGACGGCAGGCCGACCGGTCACCGCTCCACCCGGCAGACCGTCTGGTCCCGGATGGACCCGACCCGCACGCTCGCCCCGGAGCCGGACCACGGCGACCCCCGCGAGGCCTGGGCGCAGTACGTGCTGGACGCCGAGGTGCTGTGCGTGCGCCGCCCCGAGGGGCTGCCGTGGACGGCCCCACCCGGCCTGACCTTCCGCGACTGGGTCCGCGGCGGCGGCGAACGCCCGCCCACGCTGGGCGACTTGGACTACCACCGGACCACCCTGTTCCCGCCGGTGCGCCCGCACGGCCACCTGGAGCTGCGCATGATCGACGCCCAGCCCGGGGACGGCTGGGTGGTGCCCACCGCCCTGGTGACCGCGCTGCTGGACGACGTGCCGGCCGCCGAGGCCGCGCTCGCCGCGCTGGAGCCGCTGGGCCGCCCGGACGGTCCGCGCCCGCCGCGCAGCGACGTCTGGCGCCGGGCCGCGACGCTGGCCGTCGCCGATCCCGAGCTGCGCCGCGCCGCCCTGACCTGCTTCGCCGCCGCCGACGCCGCGCTGGGCCGCCTGCCCGGCGCCGGTCGGCTGCGCGCCGCCGTCGCCGAGTTCGCCGAGCGCTACCCCGCGCGCGGCCGCTGCCCGGCCGACGACCAGCTGGACGCCCTGCGCTCCGGCACCCGACGCACTCCTCCGGAGGAGGCCGCACCATGACCGACGTCCGCCCCCCTGCCGCCCCGGCGGCGGGCACCGAGGAGTTGCGCGAGACCATCGCGGCCGAGCTGCTGGCCGCCCGCGCCCGCACCGCCGCGCTCACCGACTGCGTCGAGGACGGCGACCTCACCGCCCAGCACTCGCCGTTGATGTCCCCGCTGGTCTGGGACCTGGCGCACATCGGCAACCAGGAGGAACTCTGGCTGCTGCGCAACGTCGGCGGCCGCGACCCGATGCACCCGGAGATCGACCCGCTGTACGACGCCTTCCAGCACCCCCGGGCCGAGCGGCCGAGCCTGCCGCTGCTGGCGCCCGCCGAGGCCCGGGCGTACGCGCACGAGGTGCGCGGCCGGGTGCTGGACCTGCTGGCGGCCAGTCCGCTGGAGGGGGCGCCGCTGCTGGACGCCGGGTTCGCGTTCGGGATGATCGCCCAGCACGAGCAGCAGCACGACGAGACGATGCTGATCACCCATCAGCTCCGCCCGGGGGAGCCTGCGCTGGCCGCTCCCCCGCCGCCGCCCGCCCCGGCGGACGCGGCCGCGCTGCCCGCCGAAGTGCTCGTCCCCGCAGGACCGTTCACGATGGGCACCGACACCGAGCCGTGGGCACTGGACAACGAGCGCCCCGCGCACGTGGTCGAGCTGCCCGCCTTCCTGCTGGACACCACGCCGGTCACCAACGCCGCGTACCAGCGGTTCATCGCGGACGGCGGCTACGACGAGCCGCGCTGGTGGACGCCCGAGGGCTGGGAGCACCGGCGGCGGGCCGACCTGACCGCCCCGCTGTTCTGGCGCCTGGACGGCGGCCAGTGGCTGCGGCGCCGGTTCGGCACGGTGGAGCCCGTCCCGGCGGACGAACCCGTCCTGCACGTCAGCTGGTACGAGGCGGACGCCTACGCCCGGTGGGCCGGACGGCGGCTGCCGACCGAGGCGGAGTGGGAGAAGGCGGCCCGGCACGACCCGGCGAGCGGCCGCTCCCGCCGCTACCCGTGGGGCGACCAGGCCCCCGGAGCCGAGCACGCCAACCTCGGGCAGCGACACCTGCGCCCGGCCCCGGCCGGCGGCTACCCGGCGGGCGAATCCCCGTACGGCGTACGGCAGTTGATTGGCGACGTGTGGGAGTGGACGGCCAGCGACCTCCGCCCCTACCCCGGGTTCCGGGCCTGGCCCTACCAGGAGTACTCGGAGGTCTTCTTCGGACCGGAGTACAAGGTGCTGCGCGGCGGCTGCTTCGCGGTGGCGCCGGTCGCCTGCCGGGGCACCTTCCGCAACTGGGACTACCCCGTCCGGCGGCAGATCTTCGCCGGGTTCCGCACCGCCCGCGACCTGGAGGTGGCCTGATGTGCCGCCACCTCGCCTACCTGGGTGGGCCGGTGGCGCCACGGGAGCTGCTGGTGCACCCGCCGCACGGCCTATACCGGCAGTCCTGGGCGCCCCGGGCGCAGCAGTACGGCACGGTCAACGCGGACGGCTTCGGCCTCGGCTGGTACGCGGACGGCGACGAGGTGCCGGCCCGCTACCGCCGGGACGGGCCGATCTGGGCGGACGCCGCGTTCGCCGACCTCGCCCGGGTGATCCGCACCCGGGCGCTGCTGGCGGCGGTCCGCTCCGCCACCGAGGGCTGCGCGGCGGGCGAGAGCGCGGCGGCGCCGTTCGCGGCCGGGCGCTGGCTGTTCAGCCACAACGGCGCGGTGGCGGGCTGGCCGGGCAAGCTGGACGCGCTGGCCGCCCTGCTCCCGCCGGCCGAGCTGCTGGAGCTGGAGGCACGCTCCGACTCGGCGCTGCTGTGGGCCCTGGTCCTGCACCGGCTGCGGGCGGGGGCCGGGCTCGGCGAGGCGCTGGCGGGCACCGTCGCGGACGTCACCGCGCACACCACCGGCCGGCTCAACCTGCTGCTCACCGACGGCCGCACACTCGCCGCGACCGCCTGGGGCGACACCCTGCACCACCGCGACCTGCCCGGGCTCGGCACGGTGGTGGCCTCCGAGCCGTACGACGACGCTCCCGGCTGGACGGCCGTCCCGGACGGCTCGCTGGTGGTGGTCGACGAGCGCGGCGTCACCGTCCGTCAGCTCCTCGGCCGCTACTGATCCTCCACCGCCCCTTCATCTTCTGAACAGAGGACCCACCCTGTCATGGACACATTTGATCTCACCCGGCTGCTGCCCGCCGACCACTTCAGCAGCGCGCTGCGCCACGACGTGCAGCACGGCCTGACCTCCGAACCCAAGTGGCTGCCGCCGAAGTGGTTCTACGACGCGCGGGGCAGCGAGCTGTTCGAGGAGATCACCCGGCTGCCGGAGTACTACCCGACCCGCGCCGAGCGGGCCATCCTGACCGCCCGGGCCGGCGAGATCGCCGCCGCCACCGGGGCCCGCACGCTGGTCGAGCTGGGCTCCGGCTCCTCCGAGAAGACCCGGCTGCTGCTGGACGCGCTGCGCGCGCTCGGCACCCTGGAGACGTACGTCCCGGTGGACGTCAGCGAGAGCGCGCTGACCGCCGCCGGCGTCGCGCTCGCCGCCGAGTACCCCGGGCTCGCCGTGCACGGCGTGCTGGCCGACTTCACCGCCCGGCTCGGCCTGCCCCCGGAGGGCGGCCCCCGACTGGTCGCCTTCCTCGGCGGCACCCTGGGCAACCTGCTGCCCGAGGAGCGGGCGGCCTTCCTGCGCGGGCTGCGCGCCTCCCTCGACCCGGGCGACTTCCTGCTGCTCGGCACCGACCTGGTCAAGGACCCGTCGGTGCTGGTCGCCGCCTACGACGACGCGGCCGGGGTGACCGCCGAGTTCAACCTCAACGTGCTCAACGTGCTCAACCGCGAGCTGGGCGCCGACTTCGACCCGACCGCGTTCGCGCACGTCGCGCGGTGGGACCCGGATCGGGAGTGGATCGAGATGCGGCTGCGCTCGCTGCGCGCGCAGACCGTGAAGATCCCGGCGCTGAACCTGCCGGTGCACTTCGACCGGGGCGAGGAGCTGCGCACCGAGGTGTCCGCCAAGTTCCGCCGGGAGCGGGTGTCCGCCGAGCTGGCGGCGGCCGGGCTGCGGCTGAGCCACTGGTGGACGGACGAGGAGGGCCGGTTCGGGCTGTCACTGTCCGCCCCGGCGTAGGCACGGTCGGCGCAGCTGAATTTGCTTGTTCACCTTACGAATCCTCAGAGCAAAAATTGAGGTTTCCGGTGTACAAGACTTAAACGAATAAGGGTTACGATCTCGGCTACCGAGCTCAGCGTTGAGTACCAGGAGTCAAGATCGTGAGCGTCACCAAGCAGCCCTCCGGGGCGGTCGAGGCCTCCGCGCCCGGCCGCCTCGGCTTCGTCGTCTTCATCACCGCCGCCGCAGCCCTCGGCGGGTTCCTGTTCGGCTACGACAGTTCCGTGATCAACGGCGCCGTCTCCGGGATCCAGGAGAAGTTCGGCGTCGGCGACGGCGTGACCGGTCTGATCGTCTCCTCCGCCCTGCTGGGCTCGGCGATCGGCGCCGCACTGGCCGGCCGGTTCGCCGACCGCTACGGCCGCATCAAGGTCATGAAGGCGGGCGCGCTGCTGTTCGCGGTCAGCGCGATCGGCTCGATGCTCCCCTTCGCCGCCTGGGACCTCGCCTTCTGGCGCGTGCTCGGCGGCGCGGCCATCGGCATCGCCTCGGTGATCGCCCCGACCTACATCGCCGAGGTCGCGCCCACCAAGTACCGGGGCCGGCTGGCCTCCTTCCAGCAGGCCGCGATCGTGCTCGGCATCGCGATCTCCCAGCTGGTCAACTGGCTGCTGGCGAACGCGGCCGGCGGCGACACCCGCGGCCAGCTGCTCGGCCTGGAGGCCTGGCAGTGGATGCTCGGCATCTGCGTCGTCCCGGCCGCGGTCTACTTCACCCTCGCCTCGGTGATCCCCGAGTCCCCGCGCTACCTGATCCAGGCCGGCCGGCTGGACGACGCCCGCGCCGTGCTCGCCCAGGTCGAGGGCCAGGACGTCGACACCGACGCCCGGATCGCCGAGGTCCAGGGGCTGATCGCCTCCGACCACCGCCCGCGCTTCGGCGACCTGCTCGGCGGGCGCTTCGGCCTGCTGCCGATCG
Source organism: Kitasatospora sp. NPDC043950 (assembly GCF_056435345.1). NCBI lineage: Bacteria > Bacillati > Actinomycetota > Actinomycetes > Kitasatosporales > Streptomycetaceae > Kitasatospora > Kitasatospora sp. NPDC043950. The sequence goes on along the minus strand of NZ_JBWKER010000009.1, from coordinate 50,140 downwards.
TCTGGGTCGGCATCGGCCTGTCGGTCTTCCAGCAGCTGGTCGGCATCAACGTGATCTTCTACTACTCGTCGATCCTGTGGCAGTCGGTCGGCATCGACCAGAGCAACTCGCTGCTGATCAGCTTCGTCGGCTCGGTCATCAACATCCTCGGCACCGTGGTCGCGATCCTGCTGGTGGACCGGATCGGTCGCAAGCCGCTCGCCCTGATCGGCTCGGCCGGCATGGCCGTCGCGCTCGGCGCGGCCGGCTGGGCGTTCTCCTCCGCCACCGGCAGCGGCGACAACGTCACGCTGCCCGACCTCCAGGGCACCGTCGCGCTGGTCGCCGCCAACGCCTTCGTGCTGTTCTTCGCGATGTCCTGGGGCGTGGTCGTCTGGGTGATGCTCGGCGAGATGTTCCCGAACCGCATCCGGGCCGCCGCGCTGTCCGTCGCCGCCTCCGCGCAGTGGATCGCCAACTGGGCGATCACCGTGTCGTTCCCGTCGATGTCGCGCTGGAACCTGTCGGCGACCTACCTGGTGTACGCGGCGTTCGCGGCGCTGTCGATCGTCTTCGTGGCGAAGTTCATGAAGGAGACCAAGGGCGTCCGGCTGGAGGACATGGGCTGATCCGACAGTCCGACCATCGGCCCCCGCACCCTAGCGCGATCATCGCGGGTGCGGGGGCCGAATCGTTCACTCCCTGCGGCGGCCCGGACACCTCCGGTACTCCTGTTCGCCAGGAGGGATGTGTCCTTGATCTTCAACCGGCTCCGCGCCCGCAGACCAGCCGCCGTCACCGCCACCGCCACCGCCGGCTGCCCGTACGCCCACACCCACGCCCACACCCACTCCCCGGCCGCGGCCCGGCCGTCGCCCACACCGTCGCCCCCGCCGTCATCCCCGCCGCCGTCCCCACCACCGTTCACCGACCCGGAGCAGGCCGCCGAGTTCATCCGCCGCTTCCATCACGAGCAGCCCGCCACCGGGGCCCCGGACACCCGGATACGGGCCGTCCTCGACGAGATCGAGCGCACCGGCAGCTACGAGCACACCCCCGCCGAACTCGCCTACGGCGCCAAGCTCGCCTGGCGCAACGCCGCCCGCTGCATCGGCCGGCTGTACTGGCGCAGTCTGGTGGTGCGCGACCTGCGCCACCTCGGCTCGGCCGACGACATCGCCGCCGAGTGCTTCGAGCACCTGCGGCTGGCCGGCAACGGCGGACGGATCCGCCCGGTGGTCTCGGTGTTCGCCCCCGACCGCCCGGGCCGCCCGGCCGCCCGCATCGTCAACCAGCAGCTGGTCCGCTACGCCGGCCACCGGGTCGGCGACGCCGTCGTCGGCGACCCGGCCGGCACCGAACTCGCCGCCCGCGCCCGCGACCTCGGCTGGAAGTGCGCCGAGGACCGCTTCGAGGTGCTGCCGCTGCTCGTCCAGGAACACCCCGGCGAGCGCCCGCACTGGTACGAGCTGCCGGACGACACCACTCTGGAGGTACCGCTCACCCACCCCGCGTACGAGTGGTTCGCCGGCCTGGGCCTGCGCTGGTACGCGGTGCCCGCGATCAGCGACATGACGCTGGAGATCGGCGGCGTCCGCTACCCGGCCGCGCCCTTCAACGGCTGGTACATGGGCACCGAGATCGGCGCCCGCAACCTCGCCGACGCCGACCGCTACGACCTGCTCGGCACCGTCGCCGAGCGCCTGGGCCTGGACACCTCCAGCGCGCGCACGCTCTGGCGCGACCGCGCGCTGATCGAACTCAACATCGCGGTGCTGCACTCCTTCCAGGAGGCCGGAGTGACGATCGCCGACCACCACACCGAGTCCGAACGCTTCCTCCGGCACGTCGCCCAGGAGAAGCGGCTCGGCCGGCCGACCCCGGCGGACTGGAGCTGGATCGTGCCCCCGGTCTCCGGCGGGCTCACGCCCGTCTACCACCGGTACTACGACCCGGTGGACCCGTCGCTGCGGCCGGCCTTCCTGCCGCGCGAGCCCTGGTGAGGCGGCGGGGAAGGAAACGGCGGAAACGGCGGAACGGGGGGGGAGGCCGGCGGCGGAGTCTAGGAGCGTTCGGTGAGGCGGTCGAACCGCAGGACGAGCCCGTCGAGCAGCGCTTCCAGGCCGGTCTCGAAGGCGCCCTCGTCCACCGTCCCACGATGCCCGGCCAGCCGGTGCGCCTCGCCGAGGTGCGGGTAGTCGGCCGCGTCGTACACCTCGGCGTCCGCGGGGAAGCCGGCCGCGAAGGAGGCCAGCGCCGAGCCGGTGACGAAGTAGCGCATCAGCGCGCCGATCCGGGTGGCCTGGCCGCGCGGCCAGCCGGCCTCGACCAGGTGGCCGAAGACCGCGTCGGCCAGGCGCAGCGCGTTCGGCCGGCGGCCCGGGCCCTGGGCGAGCACCGGCACGATGTTGGGGTGGGCGGCGAGGGCGGCGCGGTAGGAGCGGGCCCAGTCGCGCAGCGCGTCCGGCCAGGGCGTCGGCCTACCGCCGGGCGAGCGGTCGGGCGCGCCGTCGGGAGTGCCGAACATCGACAAGTCGACCTCGCCGATCACGCTGTCCACCACCGCGTCCAGCAGTTCGTCCTTGGTCGCGACGTGGTTGTAGAGCGAGGGACCGCTGACCGACAGTTCGGTGGCGAGGCGGCGGGTGGAGAGGGCCGCCAGGCCCTCGGCGTCGATCAGCCGCAGAGCAGCGGCGACGATGCGCTCGCGGCTGAGCAGCGGGGTGCGCGGGCGGGCCATCGGGGTGCTGCCTCCGGTTCCTCCGGTCGGGTGGGGCGGGGACCGATTCTGGCAGGCGCCCCTTCCCAGCGCGGGCCGGCCGGGGCTACAGTCCCTCCATAAAACTTGCAGCGCTAGTTTAATGGATCTGGAGCCGCCGTGAACCTGGAGCTGTCCGAGGAGCAGAGCGCCGTCCGGGACCTCGCCGCCTCCTTCACCGATCGCGAGATCGCTCCGCACGCCGCCGCGTGGGACCGCGCCGAGTCCGTCGACCGCGCGATCATCGGCAAACTGGCCGGGCTCGGCTTCCTCGGCCTCACCATCCCCGAGGAGTACGGCGGCAGCGGTGGCGACCACCTCGCGTACTGCCTGGTCCTGGAGGAGCTCGGCCGCGGCGACTCGGCCGTCCGCGGCATCGTCTCGGTCACGCTCGGCCTGGTCGCCAAGTCCGTCAACGGCTACGGGACTCAGGAGCAGAAGCGGCACTGGCTCCCCCGGCTCACCTCGGGCGAGTCGCTCGGCTGCTTCGCGCTCACCGAACCCGGCACCGGCTCCGACGCGGCCAACCTCAGCACCCGTGCCGTCCGGGACGGCGACGACTGGCTGATCAGCGGCGCCAAGATGTTCATCACCAACGGCACCTGGGCCGACGTCGCCCTGGTCTTCGCCCGCACCGGCGGCGACGACCCCGACCGGCAGGGCCACAAGGGCATCACCGCTTTCCTGGTGCCCACCGACCTGCCCGGCTTCACCCGCACCGAGATCCACGGCAAGCTCGGCCTGCGCGGCCAGGCCACCGCCGAACTCGCCCTCGACCGGGTCCGGGTGCCCGACAGCGCACGGCTCGGCGAAGTCGACAAGGGGTTCCGGGTGGCGATGTCCGCGCTCGCCAAGGGCCGGATGTCGGTCGCGGCGGGCTGCGTCGGCATCGCCCGTGCCTGCCTGGAGGCCGCCGTCCGCTACGCCGGCGAGCGCGAGCAGTTCGGCCGCCCGATCGCCTCGCACCAGCTCGTCCAGGAACTGCTGGCCGGCATCGCCGTCGACGTCGAGGCCGCCCGGCTGCTCACCTGGAAGGTCGCCGACCACATCGAACGCGGCCTGCCGTTCGCCACCGAATCCTCCGTCGCCAAGCTCTACGCGAGCGAGGCCGCCGTCCGGGCCGCCAACAACGCGCTCCAGGTGTTCGGCGGCTACGGCTTCATCGACGAGTACCCGGTCGGCAAGTACCTGCGCGACGCGCGGGTCATGACCCTCTACGAGGGCACCAGCCAGATCCACCAGTTGCTCATCGGCCGCGCCCTCACTGGGGTCAACGCCTTCTGACCAGCCCGTTCATCCCATCCGATCAGCCAGGACGGGTCAATCGGACCACCCGGACCGTCCTGACCACCCGGACCGTCCTGACTGCTCGGATCACCCCGACTGCTCAGATCACTCGGATCACTGAGATCACTCGGATTCAACCGGATAGGAGCCCGACGACGTGCGTCCCGTCTACTTCGCCGCAGCCCGCCGCACACCCATTGGCCGGCTGCGCGGAGCGCTCGCCACGGTCCGCCCGGACGACCTCTCGGCCACCGTGCTGCGCGCCCTGCTCGCCGACGTCCCCGCCCTCGACCCCGCCCGCATCGACGACGTCTACTGGGGCGCCGCCAACCAGGCCGGCGAGGACAACCGCAACGCCGCCAGGATGGCCGTCCTGCTGGCCGGCCTGCCGGAGACCGTCCCCGGCGCCACCGTCAACCGGCTCTGCGCCTCCGGGCTGGAGGCCGTCACCCTCGCCGCCCGGGCCATCGGCTCCGGCGAGGCCGACGTCGTCCTGGCCGGCGGCTGCGAGTCGATGACCCGCGCCCCCTTCGTCCTCCCCCGCCCCGACGAGGCCCTCCCGCACCGGATCGAGACCTACGACACCCGGCTCGGCTGGCGGCTCACCAACCCCCGGATGGCCGAACTGCACGGCGTGCTCAGCATGGGCGAGACCGCCGAGGAGGTGGCCGGCCGGTACGGCATCGGGCGGGAACGCCAGGACGCCTTCGCGCTGCGCAGCCACCAACGGGCCGCCGCCGCCCGCAAGGACGGCCACTTCGACGCCGAGCTGATCCCGGTCGAACGGCCCGACGGCGTGATGGTCAGCCAGGACGAGGGCATCCGCGAGGACACCAGCCTGGAGAAGCTCACCCGCCTCAAGCCCGCCTTTCGCCCCGGCGGCACCGTCACGGCCGGCAACGCCTCGCCGATGAACGACGGCGCGGCCGGGCTGCTCCTGGTCGGCGAGGAGGCGCTGCGCGACCTCGGGTTGCGCCCGCTCGGCCGGTACGTCGCCGGCGCCTCCGTCGGGGTGCACCCCGACGTGATGGGCATCGGCCCGGTGCCGGCCACCCGCAAGGTGCTCGGCCGGGCCGGCTGGTCGCTGGCCGACCTCGACACCGCCGAGCTCAACGAGGCCTTCGCCGCCCAGGCCCTGGCCTCCGCTGACGGCATCGGATTCACCCCCGAACAGGCCGACGAACTGGTCAACCCGAGCGGCGGGGCGATCGCGCTCGGCCACCCGCTGGGCGGCTCCGGCGCGCGCATCCTCACCACCCTGCTGCACCGGATGCGCCGCACCGACGCCCGGCGCGGCCTCGCCACCATGTGTGTGGGGGTCGGTCAGGGCACCGCCGTCCTCGTCGAGAACGTTGACTGAGTGCGCGCCCGCGTTCGCGCTCGCGTTCACGTCCGGGTTCGCGTTCACGTCCGAGTTCGAGTTCACGTCCGAGTTCGAGTTCACGTCTGAGTTCACGTCCGAGTTCAAGGGAGCACCGGGAATGACTGAAGTAGCCGCAGTGGCCGAAGTGACGGGCCTGGCGGGCAGGTTCGCGGGGAGGGTCGCCGTCGTGACCGGCGCCGCGCAGGGCATCGGCGCGGCCACCGCCCACCGGCTCGCCGAGGAGGGCGCGGCCGTCGCCGTCGTCGACCTCACCGCCGAACGGGCCGCCGGGACGGTCGCGGCGATCACCGCCAAGGGCGGCACCGCACGGGCGTACGGCTGCGACGTGGCCGACTACGACGCCGTCGAGGCGGTGTTCGCGCAGGTCGCGGCGGACCTCGGTGGGGTGCACATCCTGGTGAACAACGCCGGGATCACCCGGGACAACCTGTTCTTCAAGATGCCGAAGGCCGACTGGGACGCGGTCCTGACCGTCAATCTGACCAGCGCGTACAACTGCAGCCACGTCGCGCAGAAGTACATGGTGGCGCAGAAGTACGGGAAGATCGTCTCGCTCAGCTCGCGCTCCGCCCTCGGCAACCGGGGACAGGCCAACTACGCGGCCGCCAAGGCCGGCATCCAGGGGCTCACCGCGACCCTCGCGATCGAGCTGGGGCCGTTCAACATCAACGTCAACGCCGTCGCCCCCGGGTACGTCGCCACCGCGATGACCGCGGCCACCGCCGAGCGGGTCGGCAGCACGGCCGAGGACCAGCAGGCGGAGGTCTCCGCCCGGACCCCGCTGCGCCGGGTGGGACAGCCGGAGGAGATCGCGTCCGTGGTCGCCTTCCTGGCCAGCGAGGACGCCTCGTACGTCAGCGGGCAGACGCTGTACGTCAACGGCGGGGCGCGGTAGGTCTAGCCCGGGCGGGGACCTTCAAGGACTCTTCAGCATTAGTACGATAATACTGACGTAGCGTCACATGACCGTCCCGGGCGTGGGGTTACCTTCACCTGGGACGGCCTTTACCTTTTCGCGTGGCCGAGCATGACCATGCCTCTGATCAGGCGACCCCACCAAATGACTATGGCATGATCATGCGGCAGTCGATGGGATGGCCGGACCGACCCGACCGGACCAGGTCGGGCCCTGCGCCCCAAGGAGTCCCATGGGCAGCCCCGCCCCCCTTCGCCGTGCCCTGGCTCTGCTCGCCGTCGGGGCCACCGCCCTCACGGCCGGCACCATCGCCGTCCCGGCGGTCGGCGCCGCGACCGCCGCCCCCGCGCACGACCTCACGGGCGTCCACGTCCGCCCCGCCTCCTTCGGGCACCACAACGCCCAGGGCCGCACCGCCCCGCTGACCACCACCCAGTGCGTCAGCCAGATCGGCATCCACTGCTACTCGCCGCTGCAGTACCGGAACGCCTACAACCTGAACCCGTTGTACCAGGAGGGCATCACCGGCAAGGGCCGCACGATCGTCATCGTCGACTCCTTCGGCTCGCCGACCATCCAGCACGACCTGGAGGTCTTCGACAAGCAGTGGGGCATCCAGGACACCAACGTCGAGGTGGTCAAGTGGGGCAACGTCCCCGCCTTCGACCCCAAGAACCCCGACCACACCGGCTGGGCCGGCGAGACCACGCTGGACGTCGAGTACGCCCACGCCATCGCCCCCGACGCGCACATCGTCCTGGTCGAGACCGGTGTCGCCGAGACCGAGGGCACCACCGGCCTGCCCGAGATGATGGACGCCGAGAAGGCCCTCATCAAGGCCGGTCGCGGCGACGTCATCTCGCAGAGCTTCGGCGCCACCGAGAACACCTTCCCGGGCTACGACAAGGGCGACTTCAAGTCGCTCACCGACCTGCGCTACGCCTTCCAGGCCGCCGCCGACCACAACGTCACCGTGCTCGCCGCCTCCGGCGACAACGGCGCCACCGACTCGCAGGCCAACGGCACCGACCTGTACCCGTACAAGGTCAACTCCTGGCCGTCCTCCGACCCGCTGGTCACCTCCATCGGCGGCACCCAGCTCACCCTGGACGACAACGGCGCGCGCACCGCGCCCGACAAGGTGTGGCACGACAAGTCCGGCGCCGGCGGCGGTGGCGTCTCCGGCATCTTCGAGCGCCCGTGGTACCAGGCCGGCGTCGCCAACGTCACCGGCAACCACCGCGGCACGCCCGACATCAGCATGAGCGCGGCCGTCGACGGCGGTGCCTGGACCTACGAGTCCTACGACCCGACCTCCGTCGGCTGGCACCTCACCGGCGGCACCAGCGAGGCCACCCCGCTGTTCTCCGGCGTCGTCGCCCTCGCCGACCAGCTCGCCGGCCACCGCCTCGGCCAGCTCAACTGGCGCCTGTACGGGCTCAACCTGCTCCCGAGCGCGTGGAGCGGCATCACGGACGTGAAGGAGGGCGACAACTCCTGGGGCAGCGTCACCGGCTACACCGCCACCGAGGGCTACGACCTCTCCAGCGGCCTCGGCACCATCGACGGCGCGAAGTTCGTCCACGCCATCGCCGGTCGCTGACGGGCCGCAGTGAGTAGCAGGTAACAACTAACAGCGAACAGATAACAGATTTCGAAATCTGTTATCTGTTCGCTGTTCTCTGTCATCTGTTCGCGGCCAGGTACCGGTCGTCCGGCCCAGCCGCGCGCGGCGCGAAGGGTCAGACGCGGTCCGCCGGGGCGGAAGCAGGCGTCGCGGCGGGCTCCGGGGCGGCGGCCAGTTGGGCGAGGTAGCGCTCGGCGGCGCGGAGCTTGCGGCCGTCGGGGCCCGGGAGGTAGGCGCGGAGCTCGATGATCTCCGGGGCGATCCGAAGGGCCGCCGCACGATCGGGGACAGAGCGCCAGCAGGCCTCGGCGTTGGTGGCCGCCTGTTGGGTCTCCGGGTGGTCCGGTCCCTGCGAACGGAGCAGCGCCAGGGCCACCTCGCGGTAGATGTCCGCGGCCTCGGCCGACCGGCCCGCGAGACGGCACACGTGCGCCCGGACCTGGCGCACCTGGAGGACCGGTTCGGAGACGGCGCCGTGCTCGGCGATCGCCTCCAGTTCGAGGGCGAAGGCGAGTTCGGTGGCGGCGCCGTGCTCTCCGGCGTCCGCGCTGCGGACGATCCGGCCGATGGCCTCCCGGTAGTCGGCACGCGGCTGACCGGACACCGGAGCGTCGACGGGCACCGCATCGGCAGGTACCTCGTCTGCCGGGACGGGGTCCGCCGGGGCCTCCGCCACCGGGACCGCGTCCACGGGGGCCTCGCCCACGGGGGCCTCGTCGTCGGTCGGGGCCGTGCCGTCCGGCGCTTCCGCCGTCGGCACCGCGTCGGCGGGGGCCTCGTCCACCGGAGGGGCCTGCGCCGGGACGGCGTCCTGCGGTTCCGCCGTCAGCGTGGCGGCGTCCGCCGGTGCCTGCTCCGGCTCCCACTCCGACTCCGGCTCCATCTCCGGCTGCTGGGGCTTGGCCAGCGTCACGCCTGCGGACGGCTCGACAACCTCGGGCGTCGCGTCCGCCGGAGCGGGCTTGTGCAGGGTCACGCCGGCCGGACCGGCCGGCTGCCCCTTCAGCAGGCTGACCGGGCGGGCCGGCCTCGGCGGGGTGGGCGGCACGCCGGGCTTGACCAGGCTCACCGGACCGGCCTCGGCCGTGGGAGCGGGGGAGGCCGACGGCGGCGGAGCCGTGGGCGCCACGGGCGGTTCGACGACGGCGTCCTGTGACTCCGCCCGGCCCGGCACCGGCGGCACCGACAGCGCGGGCGGCCCGGACGACACCACATCGGCGCGCACGGCATCGACCGGCACCGCATCGACCGGCGGCACCGCGTCGGCCGACGCCGACACGTCGGCCGGCGGACCGTCGCCACGGCGGGCGGTGTTGCGGAAGACCGGGCGGTCCGGGGCGTGCGTGGCCAGGATGACGACGTCCGGCCGCAGCACCGAGTACACCTGCTGCCGCAGTTGCTCGGGCGCGAGCACGTCGCCCGCGCCGGGGCGGCCGCCGTGCAGCGCCTCGATCAGGGCGCGGGTGAAGGTGCCGATCTGCTCCGGGTCCGGGCTGACGACCGCCCAGAGCGGGATGCCCTCGCTGAGCGGCGAGGCGGCGCCCTGGAGGTACGGCCAGGCGTTCTGGTCGGCACTGAGGTCGGCGACGACGAGGGTCTGCCACTCGGCCGGGCGGTGGCTCAGCTCGGCGGCGACGGCCTGCCAGGGCAGGCCGTCCTGCTTGGAGTCGCGCAGGGTGAGCTGGAGCTGTCCGCCGCGCTTGTCGGCGACCACGTGACCGCCCAAGTGGACGAGCAGCGGCCCCGGATGGCGGGACGCGGCGCGCAGGTGGGCGAGGACGGTGTGCGGGTCACTGGCGCCGGGGAGGTGGACGGCGTCCACCGCGTCCGCGGCGAGCAGCACCTGCGGTGAGACGGCCGCGAGCATCGCGGACAGCACCGACGCCTGGGCGGGACCGCCCCGACCCCAGGTGCGGCGCCCGGAGTTGCCGTACCCGCCCTCGACGACCAGGATCCGTCCGCGCGGCGCCGCCCCCAGTCCGCCTGTACCGGGAGCGCTCACGCCCGGGGCCGGGAAGGACAGCGGCGTGGCCGTGGACGGCAGCGCGCCCACGGCGGGCATGCCGGTGACGGTCCATCCGGTGGGCGCGGTCGGCGGCGGGCCCGGCACCGCGGCCGGAGCCGTCGGCGGGGCTGCCGGAGCGGACGGCGGGAGCGGGGGCACGGGCGGCGGCTCGTAGAGCGCGGCGGGCCCGGGCGGGTGCTCCTCGGCCGGGGTGCGCGGCGGCGGTACGGCGTCCCAGGGGCCCGAGTCCGCTGCCGGTTCGGGGCCTCCGGGGACAGCTGTCGTCTCCGCCATCTTCTGGTCACCGCCCACCCCGCCGCTTCGCGGCGTCTGATGCCCTTGCTGGGTGGTGCCTACCACCACTCCCGTCGCGCCACCCTACGAGATCCCGGCACACCCGATCCAGGCCGGGTCTCCGATCGGAGCGCCACGCGGCCCGCTATCGTGCCGTCATGGCAGGCCCCGGTACACCTCTCCTGTTCCTCGACGTCGACGGACCACTCATCCCCTTCGGCGCGCCGCCCCCTGGCGGCTACCCCGTCTTCCGCGGCGACTCCGCCGCCGCACCCGGTCCGGGCGTCAACCCCCTGCTGGCCCGCGTCGATCCGGCACTCGGCGGGCGCCTGCTGAGCCTGCCGTGCGAACTGGTGTGGGCGACGACGTGGATGTCCGATGCGAACGAGTGCCTCTCCCCCCGGCTCGGACTGCCGCAACTACCCATCGTGGACTGGCCGGTGGCGGAAGGCGACGAACCGGCCGACCTGCACGGGAAGACCCGCGCGCTGGTCGCCCGAGCTGCCGGCCGCCCGTTCGTCTGGGTGGACGACGAGATCACCGCCACCGACCGCCGCTGGATCGCGGCCCACTCGCCCGCCCCCGCACTCCTCCACCGCGTCGACCCCCAACGCGGCCTCACCGCAGCCGACTTCGCCACCCTGGACGCCTGGTTGCGCGCACTACCGACTCGACGCGCCCTGGACTCCCCGACCATCTAGACTCCCGGACCGTGGACTACGCCGCCGGACCGCCCCTGCCCTGGCACCTGACGCTGGACGGCGGGGCGGTGGTCGAGCTGTGGGCGGACGGGTACGGCGTCGAGGGCGGGGCGTACGTCTTCAGCGTGCTCGCCCGGGCCACCGTGGCGGAGCAGGGGCAGGTCGACGTCGTCGCCCGGACGCCGGCGGACCCGACCCGGGTGGGTGTGACGGTGGCCCGCGTCCCGGTCGCCGCCGTCTGGGACGTCCACACCGCCACCGAACGCACCGTCGACGGCCGGTGCGTCTGCCCGACCTGACCGACCCCACCGGCCCTGCCCTGCATGCCGCTGCCCGGTCACCCCGAGGGGCGGCCGGGCAGCGGCATGCAGGGGACGTCAGGAACCGGCCAGCAGATCGCGGAGCAGGGCGACGGTGTCGGCGTCCAGGTCACGGCCGGTGCGGCGGCTGAGCGCGTCGAGACGGTTGACGGCGCGCAGGAGTTGGTCGCGGGCGCCGGCCGAGGCGTAGGCGTAGAAGAGGTCCCGGTGCAGGAGTTCGACGTCCGGGGCGACGGCGAGGCCGCGGAAGACGGCGGCCTCGGCGCTGCGGTGGTCGCCGTACTGCAGGCGGCGGGCGGCCAGTTCGTGGGCGGTGTCGACGATCGCCGCGATCATGTCCTGGCGTTCGGCCTCGGCCCAGCCGTAGGAGGCGGGCGGGGCCTCGGCGAACGGGGCGCCGCGCACCAGGGCCAGGGCGTGGGCGAGGGCGGCGTCGGCGGTGGCGCTGGTGCTGCGCATGCCGCGCCGGTAGAGGCTGCGGAACTCGTCCCAGTCGCAGGTGACGACCGGGGTGAAGGAGTAGCCGTCGGTGGTGTCGGTCGGCAGGAAGGCGCGGCCCTCGGGCGAGGTGCCGAACCAGGCGGCCAGGTCGGCGAGTTTGCCGGGGAGCGGGCTCTTGGCGTCGGCCGCGGTGGGGTGCGGGTCGAGGTGGGCGGCGCCGGGGTGGAGGTCGTGGTCGAGGGCGTGGTGGTCGGCGCCGGGCCGCAGCGCGAGGTAGACGGCGAGTTCGGTGAGCCGGGACAGCGCGCCGGGTTCGGCGGCACCGAGGGCTCCGGCGACGTCGACCGGGCCGAGCAGGCGGATCCGGGGGGCGTTGCGGGCGGCGTGCGCCTCCGGGGAGCGCAGGATGGCGAGCAGGTCGTCGCTGTCGCTGCGCCCGGGGGTGGTCTGGGCGACCGGGGCGGCGGCGGGGCCGGGCTCGGATCCGGGTTCGAGCCCGGGCTCGGCGTAGGAATCGGCCTGGGAGCCGGCTTCGGCCGGGGCCTCGGCTTCGGTGCCGGGCACGAGGTCGGGCGAGGGCTCCGGCCGGGACGGGACGCGCGGGTCGACGCCGGAGGGCGCGGGCGCGGGCTGGTGGACCGGGGCCGGCTCGACGGGCGGCGGCGGCACGACCGGCTGGACGGACTGGACGGCGGGCACGGACGGCACGGACAGCACGGGCTGGACGGACGGCACGGCGAGGACCGCCGCGGGGGCTTGCTGCGGTGCCTCCGCCGCGTCCCCCGCCACCGCGTCCGGGCGGCGCAGGTCCCGGGTGGCCTCGTCCGCTGCCTCGTCCGCGGCCTCGTCAACGACCTGACCGACCACGAGCTCTTCCTCGGTCCCGATCCCGCTCCCGGTACCGGCTCCGCTCCCGACCTCGACCTCGACCTCGACCTCGGTCTCGACCTCGGTCTCGGTCTCGGCGGAGGCGGCCTGCCGCCCCTGTCCGTTGACCGCGTACCGCCCCGGCCCGGCCGGAGGGGCCGGCACCGGCGTCGCCGGGTCGGTGCCCGCGAACGGGCTGGCGCCGGTGCCGATGACCCGGGCGAGCAGCCGGGGCCCGGCGGCCGTGTCCGTACCGCCCTGCACGCCGGCCGCGGGGGCCCCGACGGCGGCCAGTACGGGTACGGCGGCGGGCAGTTCGGCCGTGTCGGCGTCGTCGTCCGCGTCGGGGTCGAGGCCGGGACCGTCCAGGGTCCAGGCGGGGGCCGGGTGCTGGGTGAGGTCGTCGGCGGCGCGGAGCAGTTCGGCGACCTGGTCGTACTGCTGGTCGCTGAGCCGCTGGAGTTCGACGGTGAGGTGCAGGCCGGGGATGGCCGCCTGGCCGGTGGCCGGGAGGGTCCAGCGGGCGACCGGGCCGGTACCGCGTTCGGGGGCACGGGTGATGACGGCGACGCAGGTGCGCGGCCGGGCATCGAGCAGGCGGCCGAGTTCGGCGGGGACCTCGCCGCCGGGCTGCTGGGCGCAGAGCACGATCTCGGGGGTCCAGGACTCGTCGGCCTGGCCCCGGCTGCGGGCGTCGCGCGGGCTGGCGGCCTCGGCGGCGACCAGCGTGGCGCGGGCCTTGGCGGTGCGCGGGCCGAGGGCGGCGAGCGCGGCCTCCAGGGTGGGGTGGCGGTGGATGCGTTCGGCGGCCGGGCCGCTGATCGGCACCTCCTCGGCGAGGTCGACCAGGTGCAGGTGGAGCCGGTCGGCGAGCGGGCTGTGCGCGAGTTCGATGGCGAGGGTGCGCAGGATGTCGCGGGCGTCGTCGGGGTGGCCGGAGAGGTGGAGCAGCCGGACGGCCTCCAGATCGGCGAGGACGACCGAGCCGTCGGGCGAGGTGCCGAGGGTGACCAGGGCGGGGTAGGGCGCGGCGGTCTTGCGGGCCTGGGCGGCGCTGAGCAGGTCGCCGGAGTCGAGGCTGCACCACCAGACGTTGGCGGCGTGCGCGGCACGGAACGGCGCGATCGGGGTGGCCGGGCCGGAGAGGTGCAGTTCGATGGTGTGGCCGGGGGTGATCCGGGCGGCGACGATGGCGGGCAGGCGCTTGCCGCCGCGCACGGTGTTGCGGGCCATGGTGCGCAGGGCGCGGTCGAGCAGGTCGAGGCCCGCGTCGTCCTGACGGGCCCTGAGCTCGTTCTCGAAGGCGGCGGCCTCGGCGTCGGGCATGGTGATGCGGTGCCGGGGGCGGCGGGCGCGCAGCTGGGTGCCGCGCTTGTGCGCGACGGTGCCGACCATGACGGCGGCGAGCAGGACACCGACGGTGGAGGCAGTGAGGGCGATGGAGTAGTCGTCGCCGGCGGCCGGTTCGGCGTGCGCGGCGGGGGCAGGCGCATGGGTGGGCGCGTGGGTGGGCGCCGGGGTGACGGGATTAGACGCGGCCGGGGTCGGCGCGGCCTGGGTCGGCGCGGGGGCGGGGGTGGCGGGCGCCTGATCGGCCGGCGGCTGGCCGGTCGACGGCGCCGACTGCGGCGCCGGAGCGGGAGCGGGAGCGGGAGCGGGCTCGGACGAAGGAGCAGGCGAAGGAGCAGGCGCGGGAGCGGCGGCCCCCGGCACCGTGAGCACCATCCCGGGCACCAGCACGTCCGGATCGGTCAGCCGTTCCCCGTCCGGCGCCTGGGCGCCCTTGTTCGCCTCGAACAGCTTCGGCCACGCCTCGGCGTCCCCCAACTCCCTTTGGGCGATGGCGGACAGGCTGTCCCCGCCCTGGACGGTCACCGTCGCATGCCCGCCCGCACCCGGCTCCGTCCCGGCCTGCGGCACCTGGGCCGACCCGGCACCGGGAGCGGGGGCAGGGGCAGGCTCGGACGAAGGAGCGGGCGCAGGAGCGGGCGCGGGCGCCGACCCGTCCGCCTTCGCGTCCCCCGGCATCAGCAGCGCCCACCCCGGCTGGATCGGCCGGTCGGCGTCGAAGCGGATGCCGGAATCGTCCATCACCCGGCCGTCGTTGAGCTTGGCGATATCCACCCACCGTTCACCGGAGCCCAGTTGGCGTTCGGCGATGGACCACAGGCTGTCGGCGGGCCGACTGTCCCGCACGGTGTACGTGGGGTTCTGCTCGGCGGCGGGCGCCAGGGCGGGCGCGGCCTGGGCGGCGGGCAGGGCGGCGCGCTGCACGCCGGCCGCCAACTGCGCGGGGGCGGTGGCGGTGTGGGCCGGGGTGGCGGCGAAGGCCGAGCCGGCGACCGGCATCAGCGCGAACACCGAGCCGACCAGGCCGGCCGCCATCCGCTGGCTCCAGCCGAAGGCGGGGATGCGGCGGGCGATCCGGCCGCGCAGCTGCGCGGGGATCTCCAGCAGGACGGAGAGCGCGAAGCAGGCCCAGGCGAACCAGCCGACCACGACCAGCAGCCAGAGGAACAGCCGTCCGTCGTCCGGGCCGGTGAGCGCCTGGCCGACGCCCTCCGGCGCGACGTCGCCCATCGCGGCGACCGCACGGGTGCCGTAGAGCAGCAGCGCGGGGACACCGAGCAGCAGGGCGAGCAGGGTGACCAGCGCGGCGAGCGCGGTGATCAGGGCTGCGCCGCGGCCTCGCCCACGCGGTGGGCGGGGCGCCGGGGCGGCGGGGCGGCCCGCGGCCCGGTGGCCGGTGTGGGCCCGGCCGTCGGCGCCCCGGGCCTGGTCCTTGGCGCCGGGGCTCCGGCCCTTGGCGGTTCGAGCCCGGCCCGGGGCGGTTCGGGCCTGGTCCTTGGCACGTGGCGCGGCCATCAGTCGGTCTCCGCTTTCTCGACTCCGTGGACGAGGGTCGCACTGCCCTTGCCCGTTACCTTCCGCTCCCCGAGCGCGCCCAGCAGGACGGGCCGGTAGTCGGCCCGCACGGTGACGGTGACGACCTTGCCGTCGCCGGAGAACTCGACCTCGCCCGCCTGAAGGCCGTACAGGGCCAGGTAGGCGTCGGCGGCCTGCCGAACGTAGTCCTGCTGGACCTTGAAGCCCTTCCCCTGGAGGACGGCGGCCTGGTCGAGCTGCTGTCCGCCGACCCGCGCGGCCTCCTGGGCGTAGGCGTCGGTGCGTTCGGCGACCCGCAACCGGCCGCCGGCGTCGATCACCAGGGCGATGACGAGCACGACGTAGGCCGCGCAGATCGCCACGAAGAGGGCGACCGCGCCCCGGTCGGAGCGGCGCCGGCGCCGCGCCCTGACAGGCACTCCCATCCCCCCTGCCCCTCCCGCCCCTCGTCCTCCCCACCGGCCCCCACCGGGCGCCGGCCGGTCCCGTCGTGTCATCCCCCGTGCGCTCTCCGCTTGCGTCTCCCCCGCGCGGGCCGTCCCCAATCCCCCGTCGTGGCCCGTGTCCCGCCGGGTGCCGCCCCGGGTCGTCATGTGCCCCGGTAGCGGTCCACCACGGAGGTGAACTCGCCGACGAGGTGCTTCGTCACGGGTACGCCGGACGGTCCGCCGAGCAGGTCCGCCAGTTCGACGTCGCACACCACGGTGACCTTGACGGTCGTGACGGCGCCGCCGGGCAGGTCCAGTTGGCCGGGCACGACCTGGACGTCCCCGTTGCGGCAGGAGACGCCCTGCTGGCGCAGCGTCGCGAGGGCCGAGTCCCGGCCCGGCTGCGTCATCCCGTCGACGCTGCGCTGCAGGGAGGCGGTGCGGGCGCCGGCCCGGGCGGCGGCCTCGACCGTACCGGCCGTGGTCTGCACCCGCCCGGCGGCGATGGCCACCAGGACCAGTCCGACCACCGGGGGCACGACGATCGCCGCCTCGATGGCGACCGCGCCGCCGTCGCTGCGCCGGACCGGCCACCACCGGGGTCGGCGCGCGGCGCAGGGCTCGGAACGGCCCTCGGAACGGCGCTCGGCGCGGAGCGCCGGCCACCGACCGGCCCGGGTCCGCGGTCTCACGGCGCCACCGCCACCGGCGGGACGAAGTGCTCGCGCGGCGCCTCGGCGAACTGCGTGAGGGCGGGCGCCGACAGCCCGGGTATCAGCAGCGGCGGGCGCACCGCCACCGTGACCCGGACCACTTCGGGCGTGCTGCCGTCGGTCGTCACCGTGTACGAGTGCACGCCCTGCCGGTCGAGGAAGTCCCTGGCCTGTCGGCGCGCCGCCTCGTTCTTCACCTCGTCCGTCGCGTTGCCCTGGATCCGGCCGGCGTCCACGCCCTCGCGGGCGGCGGTGAGCGCGAGCTGGCGGTCGTACCACAGCAGCGCGGCCTGGACGACGAGCATCAGGAGCACCAGGACGACCGGGAAGACGATGGCGAGGCTCACGCTCATCGACCCCCGGTCGCCGCGGCGGCGAGGTCGGTACGTCACTTGGTGGCGCCTCCCGCGCCCGCACCCGGCATGTTCGGGTCCTGCTCGACCTTCTGCACGACCTTGTCCTTCAGCAGGTACAGCGCGGTCGCGACGGCGCCCGCGACGAAGACCAACGCGATGATGGCGAGGGCGAGTTCGATGCTGATCGCGCCGCGGTCGCCGCGCGCGCGGGCGGCCCGCAGCCGGCCGAGCCGCAGGGTGAACAGCAGCAGGGCGAACTGCACGGGCAGCAGGACGGGCCGGATCAGCCGGCCTGCCAGGTGGACGAGTCGGACGGTCATTCGGGTCTCCCGGGGGTGGAGTGCGGTGTGGTGCCAGATGCCCTGCGAGGATGGTCAGTTGAGCATCTGGTGGAGTGCGGGGAAGACGATCAGGACGGTCATCAGCAGGGTGAGGGCGGCTCCGGGTGCGACCATCCGCTCGCTGTCGGCGTTGGCGCGGGCGAGGTCCTCGGCGAGCAGTTCGCCGCGCAGGCCCTTGGCGCGCGCCCGCAGGGTGTCGTACACGGCGGCGCCGTCGGTGCCGGACAGCCGCATGATGTCCGCCACGTCCTGCAGCGGGCTGAGCCCCAACTCCTCGGCCAGCGCGTCGAGTCCGGCCCAGGGCGGGAGCCGGTCGGTGGCGGCGCGGTCGAGGGCGTCGCGGATGCGCCGGAACACGGTGCCGCGCCCGACCGCGGCGGCGCGGCGCAGCGCCTCGGCGGGCCCGCAGTCGGCGGCCCGTTCCAGGGCGACGAGTTCGAGGTAGGCGGCGATGCCGTGCAGGTACTCGGTGCGCGCCTCCTTGGCCTCGCCGCGCACGATGGCGTCGGGGACGAACCAGAGCAGGCCGGCCAGCAGCGGCCCGGCCAGCAGCGGCAGGGCGAAGGGCAGGCCGATGTCCATCAGCGCGGCCATCGCGCCCAGGTAGGCGGGCAGCAGCAGGCCGATCGCGGCGAACAGCAGCTTGTGCACCATGAACCGGGCCGGGGCGCGGCCGATCAGGGCGAGTTCGCGGTGCGGCAGGGACACTCCGCGCAGGCCGATCGAGCGCTCGCCGATCCGGTCGTACCAGCGCGGCCGCTCGTCCGGGTCCGCGGCCCGTTCGGCGGGGGTGCGGTGCAGCCGGTCCAGGGCCTGGCGCAGGTCGGGCGGCGCGGGCCGCAGTTCGGCGATCAGCAGGGCGACGCCGCCGGCGGCGACGGCCCCGGCCAGCACGGACCAGGGGGAGATCACCGGACCTCCCCGAGCTGCTGGAGCGCCTCGTCCTCGCGCGCCGGGGCGCGGCGCCCGGCCTTGCCGCGCCGGTCGGACGCCAGCAGCCGGGGCACCGGCGGGTGCGAGGCGAGGGCGCGCATCCAGGCGATGATCGCGACGAACAGGGCGGCGACGACGGCGAGCACGATCTGGCCGAGCAGCGTGCCGTACGGCCGGGTGTACTCGGTGTTGAAGGAGCCGACCGTGACGACCAGCACGATGATGCCGACCAGCCAGCGGATGGTGGTGCGGTGCTTGGCCCGGTCGGCCTCGATGGCGCGGCGCTGGCGGACCTCCTCGCGCACCGAGTCGGCCATGTCGGCCAGTGCCCGGGCCAGGCCGGGGCCGCTGTCGCCGGACCGCAGCACGAGCGCGGCGAGCACCTTGTCGGCGGTGGCGTCGGCGACGCTGTCGGCGAAGGCCTGGAGCGCCTCCTCGGGCCGCCAGCGGGCCTGGAGCCGGGCGGCCAGCTCACCGATCTCCTCCTCCAGGGCGGCGGGGGCGGTGCGGCGGCTGGTGACGATGGCCTGGTTGAGGCCGACGCCGAGCAGCAGCACGTCGGCGATGCGCTGGGTCCACTCGGACAGCGCCTCCAGGCGTTCGATCCGGCGGGTGTCCGGGCGGGTGGTGTCGAACAGCCAGGGCAGGCCGAACACGGCCAGCGGCACCAGCAGGGCGGCCAGCGGGATGCCGGTGAACAGCCAGGCGAGCGGGGCGCCGGCGAGCGCGAGCGGCAGCTGGATCCGGCGCAGCCGGGCGACCCGGGCCGAGGCGGCGCCGGGGGCGCCGTACCAGAAGACGTGGGCGCGGCCGGCCAGCGGGTTGCTCCGCTCCGGGGTCTCGTCCTCGTCCGCCGGGTCGCTGCCGCGGGCCCAGGCCACCAGGGCGACCAACCCGCCCGCGACGGCCAGCCCGCACAGGGCGAACAGCAGCATCATCGCGCGCCACCGCCGATCCGCAGTTGCAGCGGGGTGGCCCAGCCGCCGTAGCGGGAGCCGAGCAGGGCGGCGTCGAAGCCGGCCCTGCGCAGGTCGTCCAGGCACTGCGGCGGGGTGTGCGGGACCGCCCGCGGCTCACCGAGGTCCACCCGGGGGCCGAACACGGTGTTCAGCGCGGGCCGGCCGCTCTCGCCGAGGCCGGCGACCTCCAGGACGTGGGAGACGAAGCGGTGCCGGCGTCCGCCGACGGCGGTCTCGTCGACCATGGTGACGTGCACGATGAGGTCCAGGGCGTTGGCGGTGAGCCGGTAGGCGAGCGAGTCGGTCATGTGCGAGCCGTACTCCAGGCAGAGTTCGGCGATGCGGTCGACGACCATGTGCGGGCCGCGGGCGTGCAAGGTGCACATCGAGCCGCCCTCTCCGTTGGTCATGACCCGCAGCATCGGGACGACCTCGCCGGATCGGACCTCGCCGACGATGATCCGGGACAGCGTCATCCGCAGCGCCGCCGGGATGAGGTCGCCGATCGTCAACTCGCCCGCCAGGCGGCCTTCGACGCGTTCGCCGTTGCCCTCGCGGGCCTCCATCGGGACGACCTGGCGCAGGTGGCCGAGAGTGTGCAGCCACAGCTCGAACTCCGACTCCAGGGTGCCGATCCGCTCGTCCGGCGGGATCTCTGCGGCCATCGCGCGCAGCAGGCTGGTCTTGCCGACGCCCTGGGTGCCGGTGATCATCACGTTCTTCCGGGCCCGGATCGCGGCGGCCAGGAACGCGGCCAAGGTGCTGTCCAGGGTGCCGAGTTCGACCATCTCCGGCAGGGTCGCCGAGGCCACCCGGTGGCGCCGGATCGCCACGTACGGGCGGGGCGTCACCTCGGTGAGCGCCTGGAGGCGCATGCCGCCCTCCAGGCGCAGTGCGAGGGTCGGGCTGGCGGTGGACAGGCTGCGCTCGCCGCCGCCGTGCTGACGGGCCAGGTCCTGGAGCAGTTCGACGAGTTCGGCGTCGCTCTCGGCCACCGGCGGTACCTGGCGCAGGGGTTGGTGCACCCGGGAGACCCAGACGTCGTCACAGCCGTTGATCAGGATGTTCTCGATCTCCGGGTCGTCCAGATAGGGCTGGAGTCGCCCGGCCCGGAACAGCAGGTCGAAGACGGCCTCGGCGAGCGCGCGGTCCTGCTCCCGGGTGGGCGGGATGCCGTGGGTCTGCGCGTAGGCGTCGGACCAGCGGGCGACTGCCTCCTCGATCAGCGCGCGGCCGCGCTGGCGGCGGGTGGCGCGGTCCGGTTCGGCGCCCGAGGTGGCGGTCAACCGGGTGATCTGCTGGTGCAGTTCGGCCGCGACCTGGCGCTTCAGCTCGCGGGCCACCTGCGGGTCGACGGCCGGCCGGGTGGCGGCGCCGCGCAGGTCGAGCGAGGGCAGCTGGGAGGGCACGGCGGTGGGCGTGGCCGCGCCGCCCGCCTGGACGTACGGCGGCGGCGCGGGCTGCGGGGCGACGGGGCCCGGCCGGTAGGCCTGGGGCGGGGCGGCCGCCGGCGCCTGCGTCTGGGCCTGTGTCGGGGCCTGGGCCTGGGCCTGGGTGGCCCAGGGCAGCGCGGCCGGGTCGGCCGCGGGGTGCTGGTGCAGGGGGCTACCGCGCACGGAGCACCTCCCCGGGGTTGTACGGCTGCGGACCGTTCGGGTGTGCCTGATCAGGTGTCACGGCGGGCTGCTGGAGCGGGTAGCGGCCGTCGTCCTCGGGCTCCGGGCGGACGTACCCGGGCTGCTGGCCGTACGGGGCCCCCACCTGCTGGTCGTACGGGGTGGACCCGCCCTGCTGGTCGTACGCGACGTAGCCGGCCTGCGGCCCGTACGGCGGCTGCGGCTGCGGCTGGACGTGCCCCGGGAACGGGGCCGGAGCGGCCGGCTGGGGGGCCAGCCCGGCCAGCGGCGCCACCGGGCCGGTGGTGATCACCGGCCCGACCGGCTGCGGCGGGGTGTACGAGGGCTGCTCCCCCTCCACCGGCCGGTACGCCGTCGGCGCAGCCGCCTGCGGGGTCGGCACCGGGGGCTGGGCGTGAACCGCGGTCGGGGGCTGGGCCGGGGTCCCGGTCCGGGCCGCGGCGGTGAGCTGGGCCGGGACCGGCGCGGCGGTCGGCGCGAGCCGCTGGCGACGGCGGCGGACCAGCAGCTGCACCTCGTCCGCCGCCGAACGCGCCGTCCGCATCAGCTCCGAGCGGATGAACCGCCGGTCGGTGATGTCACCGCCGTCGGAGAGCACCCGGGCGGTGCGGGTGGCGTGCGGCAGCAGCCCCAGCACCGGCAGGCCGAACTCGCGCGCCACCTCCGGCCCCGAGTACGGCCCCTCGGCGACCAGCAGCAGTCCGAGCGCGTCCACCCCGGTGCCGGCCGTGGCGAGGTCCTCGGCGAGCGCGGCCAGTCGGGGCCGGGCCGAGCTCAGGCCGCGCAGCGTGGTGCGGACGGTCACCGCGACCACGTCCGCCCGGCGGGCCAGCACGGCGCTCACGCCGGTGGCGCCGGAGCGGCCGAGGTCCACGATGACGTCGTAGCCCTGCGGTTCGAGGCCGTGCAGCAGGTCGACGAGCGGCTCCCAGGTGTAGGCGAGGCCCGGGGCCTGGGTGGGGTCGGTCAGCCCGGGCAGCAGCAGCCGCTCGGCGGTGCCCTCGGGCGAGAGGTCGATCAGCTGCTCCCAGATGGTCTCGGCGAGCAGTCCGCGCCGGTCCGCGACGGCCAGGTTGCGCAGCCCGTACACCGCGTCGACCCGGCCCTCCAGGGCGCCCGCGAGCACCGCGCCGCCGTCCGGGTCGGCCTCCACCAGCAGGACCCGCCGTCCGGACTCCAGCGGCCAGGCCAGCAGCAGGGCCAGGGCCGCCGTGGTCGCGCCGGGCGCGCCCGGGCCGCCGGCCACCGCGATCACCGCCATCAGGCGCCACCCGCCCCGGTCGGGGGCACGGGGGCCGTGGCAGCGCCGGGGGTGGTCCCGGTCGCCGGGGCCGTCGGCACGGTACTGCCGCCGGTGCCCGCACCGGCGGTCCCGGTCGCGCTGCCGGCCGCGGCGGCGCGCGGGGCCAGCAGGACCTGGATCCGGCCGCCGGCCACCCACTGCGCCAGCCGGGGGCCGTCCGCCGCGCCGACGGCCACGTCGATCACCTGGCTGCCGTCGGTGTCCACCCGGCCGACCGTGATGACCGTCGCGGGCATCGAGTCGGCCTTGGTGTTGTCCGGGGTGTAGACCACGACGATCTGCAGCCCCGGCTGGAGCCGGCTGGCGGGCAGCTGGCTGCGCTTGGCCGAGACGCCGACCACGATCTGGCCGGGCTGCACCGCCAGGGTCTGCGCGACGTCGCCCCTGGTGAGCATCGCGCCGCGCTTGAGGTCGGTGGCGGCCCGCATGCCGACCGCCTTGTCCCGTTCGGTGGCGGACAGCGGCCGCAGCGCCGGATCCCCGGCGATCCGGGCCACCACCAGGTCGTCGTCGGTGATCACCTGCCCCCACGGGATGTCCCGGGCCAGCGCCAGCACGGCGACCCGCTGGCCGGTGCTGTTGTAGAGCACCGCACCGCCCAGGCCGCCGGCGGCGATCAGCGCGACGGCCATCGCCAGCACCGCCGGGCGCCGTCGCCGGGCCCGCAGCGTCCGGCCGGGGACGTGCGGGGCGGCGCGCCCCTTGCCCTTGCCCGCGCCGCCGCCCGGGGCCTCGCCCGGCCCCTGCCCCTGGTCCGGGACCGCCACGGACACCGCGGCCCCTGCGGGTGTGCCGGATCCCGGCGTCGCGAATGTACGGTTCTCCACCGGGTTCCGCCCTTCCCTCGTGCTCGTTCCGGATCGTCAGTACTGGTTTCTCGGTGCTCGGGTCACCGCTGCTCAGGCCGCCGGTGCCGGGCTTCGACACATGGACTTCGGCGCCGTGGTCGCGTGCGGCCGGGCCGCCGGCGCCCCGCAGCCGGGCCGCGGGGCATCGGACGTCCGCCGCCGCCAGGTCAGTTGAGGACCTGCACCTCGGCGACCTTGAGCGTGAAGTTCGAGGACTGCGGCATCTTGACGTCGAAGGTCTTCGCGTTCGGCCCCGTGACCACGACCTCACCCACCCAGTTCGCCGTCACCGTGCCGTTGAAGACGCCGCTCTTCCTGGTGCCCGAGCCCACGGCGAACTCGTAGCCGCAGTCCGGCGACTTGGCGGCGCCGTACTTGGGGTCGTACGGCGTCCCGGCCTTGTCGCAGGTCACGGAGACGCCGCTGTCGAAGACCCAGGTCACGCCCCTCAGCACCGGTGTGACGGTGACGGAGGCCCCCGGGACGGACAGCGTCTTGGGCGCGGGCGCCGCCACGCCGTCCAGCCAGAGCCAGACCGGCGCCTTCACCACCGCCGTGCCCTTGGGCGCGACGCCCGCCGTCGGCTTCGGGAAGCGCATCTCGTGGGCGAAGCCGAAGCCGACGTCCACCAGGTTCAGCGCCGGCGGCCCGGCCGGCGAGGTGGCCTCGAACACGATCTCGGCGCCGTCCTGGCCGCCGCCCGTCTGCGGGCAGACCTTCGAGTAGAGCGCGCCCTCGGACGGCTTGTGGCCCTGCCACTCCGGGTCGCCCTCGGGGGGCGGGTTGTCCAGCGGGCGGAAGTAGCACCCGACGCCGCTGTTGAACCAGCCGCGCTCCGGGTCGTGGCAGGGCCACTGCTGGTCGTGGTAGCTGCACAGCAGCGGCCCGTCGCCCGTACTTCCGCCACCGCCACCGCCACCGCCGGGCTGCGACGGTCCGGGCTTCGGTTTCGTGCCCCCGGAGTTGACCCCGGAGCAGATCACGTCCGGGTAGCACTGTTCGGCACCTCCGCCCGGCGGTTCGTCCGCCGCCGCCGACACCGCCGAGGCCAACAGCAACCCGGCGGACAACGGCGCGAGGATCGCGAATCGCCGGGCCGGTTTACGCGTGTTCAGCATGCCCGGTCCACCTCCCGCTTGAAGTCGTAGATCAGCCAACGTGCTTGGAACCAGCGCAGGGACGCGGTCGCGACGTAGCGGTTCAGTCGGTCGCCCGGATCCTTTGCCACCTGGGTGACGGCGTCGACGCGGTGCCATCCCGATACGTCGACGCAGTCCTCGATCACGGCGGTCTGCGGATCGGCTTTCAGGTCAATGGCCTTGACCACCGCCGAATTGCGCGGCGTTCCGGTCATCACCAGTTTGGCGTCGCGAAGTTGGCGGAGACTGACCAGGGTGTCGGTAAGGGCCCGCCCGGAAGAGTACGTCTCCAGAGCGAATCCGTCCGAATCCGACCGCCCGAATGCCTCGGCCTGGGCCTGCCACCAGTCCTGATACGTCTTCAGGGCGAGTCGCCCCATGGCACCTTCCGGCCCGTCCGTCGGCGCGATCGAGGTGTTTACCGAACCACCCGAAGGAGGTACCGGATCCACTCCCGCGACACTGGGCGCAGCCGTTCCGAGCCGATCGACGGAACCATCGGCACCGCCGCTCGCACAGGCACCGAGGAGCAACACCAGAACCACCCCACCGACCCCAACCGCCCCAGGGCGCAACACATTTCCGCGCTGCCGCATCGCCCCACCTCGTCGCGACCGACCGATTCATGATCCGTGGCCGCCGGAAGAATTCCGTCGTCCCGCAGGTGTTTCCGCTGGGGATCGATTCTTCGCCAACCCACCCCATCACGGCAACACCTCAGGCCACCTGACCTTACGCGGAAGGCGGTTCCGTCGGGGCACTTTCCCGCCACAGAACGGCCAACAGTTCTTCGGAAAGCGACAATCCGGCCAATGCGCCCCGAACCGCGGCCCGATTGCGCATCAACAGGCGCCCGCCCTGCGGCGGAACGAGCAGGCGCGCGCCCGGCGCACCCGAACTACCCGGCGCTTCGCCCCCGTCGAGCAGCGCGGCGACGGACGGCTGGAGGTCCAGCGGGGCGACGGCGGCCGGGGCACCCGGGACGCCCTGCCGCAGCACGGTGGTCAGGGCGTGGCTGAACGAGCCCTCACCACCTGGCAGTACGGCGTCCCGGCCGCGTCTGCCCGGGGTGTACCGGCCGACCCGGCCCCACAGCGGGACGCGCGGGTAGGCCAGCAGTTCCCCCGCACCGTCCTCGCCGCCGCCGCGCTCCAGCGCCGCCCAGGTGTCCCGGTCGGCCACCGCGTCGACCAGCAGCAGGGCCTCCTCGTGGTCGCCGTGCACCATCGCACTGACCACCCAGTCCCAGGCCAGGCCGCGCCGGTAGGCGTTGTCGGCGGTGCTGCCGCCGGTCACCAGGGCGAGCCGGCGCCCGCGCGGATCGACCGCCAACTGGCCGACCAGGCAGACCACCAGCCACCGGCCCGGGTGCTGGGCGGCCTCCCGGACGGCGGTGAGCATCGCGTTGGCGTCCGCGTCCGGCGCCACCTCGGTGACCCGGCAGCCGGCCGCGCCGACGTCGAAGCACATCCCGGGCAGCACCCGCGCGAGCAGCCGGGCTCCGTCCGGCGCCAGCGCCGAGCCCCCGAAGCCCCGATCGGGCCCGCCGTTCGCCCCGATCACCACCAGGTCGACCCCGCCCGCCATCCGCACGCCCCCTCCCATGCCGGCCCCGGCGCACCCGGGGCCGCCCGCCGCGCCCGCCGCTGCCGTGGTGAGCAGGGGCGCGTACCGTACCGCCGCCGGGCAGGCTACCGCTCCGGGCGGCCACCGACGGGGCTCCCGGCCCGTCCGCTCAGGGACCATGGGCCCTATCGGCACGCGCGCCGACCGGAGGACGATCGGACGCATGGAGCGTGAGGACCGTGTGGAGACCCTGAGCGAGGCCGAGTGCCTGCGACTGCTCAGCACCGTGCCCGTCGGGCGCGTGGTGTACACCGAGCACGCGCTGCCGGCCGTGCTACCGGTCTCCTTCGAGGTCCTGGACGGGCGGTTGGTGCTCGCCGTGCGCCGGGGAAGTGCCACCGCGCGCGGGCTTGACGGCACGGTGGTGGCCTTCCAGGCGGACCTGCTGGACCCGGTCACCCGGACGGGCTGGAGCGTGCTGGTCCACGGCCGGGCGGACGTGGTGCGCGAGCCCGAGCAGGTGCGGCGGGTGCTGCGGTCCGGCCTGCGGCCGTGGGTGGGGGACCCGGAGCCGCTGTTCGTCGCGCTGGTGCCGGAACTGGTCAGCGGCCGGCGGCTGTTCCCGACCGGGCAGGACGCGCTGGGGCGCGGGGCGCTGCGGTCCTGAAACACCCGCAGGCCGCCGCGCCCGGGTTCCCGCGTTCCTGTGTTCCCGGGTTCCCGCGTTCCGCACCGCTGACAGATACCGGCGGGTACGCATACGCTTCCGGCGTCCTGACCCCTCCCCCAGGAGCGCACCGTGACGAGCTTCGCCTCCCTCGCCGATCTGACCGCCGCCGTCGGCACCGAACTGGGCACCAGCGAGTGGCACACCATCGGACAGCGGCAGATCGACCTGTTCGCCGAGGCGACCGGCGACCACCAGTGGATCCACGTGGACCCGGAGCGGGCCAAGGAGAGCCAGTTCGGCTCGACCATCGCGCACGGCTACCTGACCCAGTCGATGATCCCGGTGCTGGCGAAGGAGTGCTACGGCGTCGAGGGCGTGCGCATGGCGCTGAACTACGGCTCGGAGAAGGTGCGCTTCCCGGCGCCGGTGCCGGTGGGCACCGCGATCCGGGCCACCGCCGAACTGCTCTCGGCCACCGAGGTGCCGGGCGGGGTCCAGGCGGTGGTGCGGTTCACGATCACCAGCGCGGAGAGCGCCAAGCCGCACTGCGTCGCGGAGACGATCACCCGCTTCTACGCGTAGCGGTACCGGACGGTTCTCCGCGTAGCGGCACCGGGCGGTGGCCCTGGGCGCGCGGCCGGGGCGGGGTACGCCGATTGGCCCGCGCGGGGCCGCTCACCAGGTCCGGACGGCCCATAACGAGTAATCTCCGACGAGATGGTTGTCGTATCGCAGCGGCCTCACCAGCCGCCCGGATACGCGCCCCGGCACGCCCGGTAGCCGTGACCGTCCTTGGAGGAGCCTTGCCCCGCCCCGCCCCCTGGTTCTCCCGCCTCGCCGGTCTGTCCTCGCAGTTCACCACCCCGCCGACCAGCAGCCCGACCACCAGCCCGGCCCTCGGCCCGACGGCGAACCGCACCGGGTCGGACCTGGCCCGACTGCCCCGCGCGGCCTGGCACCGGGTCCGGGCCGAGGCCTTCGGGGCCGAGCCCCGGGGCGAACGGCTGGCCCGGATCCACCGCTCCCCGCAGTTCGCCGACGGCGCCTTCCGCAACCCGCTGCCCACCCGCCGCCTGGTCTACGAGCGCAGCCCGCTGGAGATCACCCGCGCCCAGCTGACCGGGGACAAGACCCGCCGGGCGCCGACCGCCGCCGTACCCGTGCACCGGCTGCTCCCGGTCGACCTCGCCCTGCCGCCGGATTCCGGACTGCGGCTCACCTGGCTCGGCCACGCCACCGTGCTCGCCGAGATCGGCGGGCGGCGGGTCCTGATCGACCCGGTGTGGGGCGAGCGCTGCTCCCCGTTCGCCTGGACGGGGCCCAAACGGCTGCACCCGATGCCGCTGCCGCTGTCCGAACTCGGGCCGGTGGACGTGGTGGTGATCTCCCACGACCACTACGACCACCTCGACATGGCCACCATCCGCGAGCTGATCGGAACGGACGCGGTGTTCGCCGTCCCGCTCGGCGTCGGCGCGCACCTGGAGCACTGGGGAGTACCGGCCCGGCGGATCGCCGAACTCGACTGGTGGGAGTCGGTCGAGGTCGCCGGGCTCACCCTCACCGCCACCCCGGCCCGGCACTACTGCAGCCGCGGCCCGCGCACCAGCGCGCTGTTCCTCTGGGCGTCCTGGGTGGTGGCCGGCGGCGGGCACCGGATCTTCCACAGCGGGGACACCGGCTACTTCCCGGGCTTCGCCGAGATCGGCCGCCGGCTCGGGCCGTTCGACGCGACGCTGATGCAGGTCGGCGCGTACAGCGACTTCTGGCCCGAGGTGCACATGACGCCCGAGGAGGGCGTCCGGGCGCACCTGGACCTCGGCGGCGATCTGCTGCTGCCGATCCACTGGTGCACCTTCAACCTGGCGACGCACCCCTGGGAGGAGCCCGCCGAACGGGTGGTCACGGCTGCCCAGGCGCTCGGCGCCCGGCTGGCGGTGCCCCGGCCCGGCAAGCCCTTCGAACCGGTCGACCCGCCCGCGCTGCGGCTGTGGTGGCGCGCGGTCGCGGCCACGCCTCGCGGCATCGAGCCGCTGGTCCGGGACCGCAGCGCGGTGCCGGACCGGGAACGGGCGACGGATTTCAGCGAGCAGATCTCAAGATCTGCTCGCTGAAATCCGTCATCTGCTCGCTGTTACCTGCCCGCCGTCACTTGTCCGCCTCCGGCCGCCGGCGGCGGATCAGCGCCCAGGCCCGCTGCTGCACCAGCAGGGTCAGCACCCCGGCCAGTACGATCCCCAGCAGGTTCAGCAGCAACTGCACGCTGGAGCCCGAGAACTGGCGGAATTCCCCGTACCCGAGCGCGACGGTGGCGTTGGCGGCGGCGGGCACCGTGGTCACCGAGATCGCCACTCCGACCAGCATCCCGGCCTTCGAGGAGGTCAGCGAGAGCACGCCCGCGATGCCCGCCAGGAAGGCGACCACGAAGGACGTCGCGTCGGGCTGCCAGATGAACGAGGTGTTCGGCCGCGCGGCGGCGAACTTGGCCTCGCTGAACAGCCCGAGCCCGTCCATCAGCAGAGAGAACCCGACGGTCAGCGCCATCGCCACCGCGAAGCCGGTGACCAGCGCGTTCAGCGACCGCAGCGCCGGGCGCAGCCGCCGCTGGACCAGCGCCACGCACAGCCCGGCCAACGGCCCGAACTCCGGCCCGACCGCCATCGCCCCGACGACCAGGATCGCGCTGTCCAGCACCGCGCCGCACGCGGCCAGCATGGTCGCCACGGTGAGGAAGGCCAGGAACACCCAGGTGAGGGTGGACTCCTCGTGCGTGATCTCGGAGACCGACTCCCAGACCAGCGCGTCGGCCCCCTCCCCCGGGGCCAGCCGCTCGGCCTCGTCGGCGGCCGCCGAGAGGGTCAGCTCGATGCCGGAGACGTCGATCGCCCCGCGCTCGGGCAGGCCGGTCCCGCGCAGCACCCCCAGGATCTCGTCCGCCGACTCGCGGGCGACGTCGCAGAGCACCACGTCCCCGGCAGGCCGTACGGCCGCACCCGGCAGCACCACGACGTGCGTCACCCCGACCGCGGCGTCCAGGCTGCTGAGCACGGGCTCCCGCAGGTCGGGCGGGACGATCAGGCGCAGGTGCAACACGAGCACTCCGGTGGGACGGGGCGGGCGAAAGTCCCGCCCACCCTAGGCCGTGACCCGACGCCGCCAGCGACCCGCCGTCACCCGGTGGTGCTCCTCGCCCTGCTGGCGGCCGCGGTGTCACCCCGCCAGGACGTCCCGCAGGGCGCGGGCCTCCTTGACCAGGCGGCTCGATCCGCCCTGCTCCGCCGTCGCCGTCACCTCGGCCACCGGTCCCCGGGTGCGGGTGCGCCGGGCGCAGTCCGCCGCGAGGGCGAGCAGGTCGCCGAGGCCCCGGGCGGGCGTGCCCTCGCCGCCCAGCAGGGCCGGCAGCGCGGGCTCGAGCACCGACCAGACCGTGCCGTAGGCGCCCGTCCCGGCGGCCAGGGCGAGCGCCGCCGCGAGCCGGTTGAGCTTCACCGCGCCGCAGTCGACCAGCGCGCCGAGTTCGCGGCCGAGCTGCGCGCCGTCCAGGTCGCCGCGGGCGGCGAGCACCAGCAGGGCGTCGACGGCCGCCGTCCGGTCCTCGGTGTGCCGGGCGCCCAGGCCGTAGGCCAGCGCCAGGTGCAGGGCGAGCCCGGCCGGGCCGCCGGCCTCGGCGAGAGCGGGCAGCAGCCGGCCCGTGTCGCGCTCGTCCCGGTCGGCGCCCGCGGCGAAGTGGTCGAGCCACCGGGCCGCCAGTTCCTCCCGGTGCCAGGGGAGCATCGCGGCCCAGTGCGCCGTGGGCCGCCACGTCCAGCCGCCCACCTTGCGGGCCCGGGCCACGCTCGGCTCGGTGCCCTCCAGCAGCGCCCTGAACTCGGGGGCGAGCCGCTCGCCGTCCGGGCCCTTCGGGCCGGCCCCGATGCCGGGCTGGGCGACGGCCACCCGCCGGACGTCCTCCCACCAGCGGTCCGCGTACTGGTGGCCGTGCTTCGAGCCCCGGCCGGGGGCGAACAGCACCCGCTCGGACGGCTGGTCGGGCAGGCCGCCGGTGCGCAGCCACTGGGCGACCCACCGCCCGGACGGCGAGGTGAGCGCCTCGGCGGCACGCAACACCCCGGCGTCGGCGCGGGGGCCGACCCGCAGCAGGGCCGCGCACAGGTCGGCCCGGCCGGGGGTGATGCCCGCCGCCTGGTACCCGGCGAGGCGTTCGACCAGCGTGCCGGGGTCGAGCGCCCCGGTGGTGTCGGTCGGGATGGCCAGCAGGTAGGGCGGCCGGTCGGCGGTCACCTGCCAGGCGGCCTCCTCCAGCCGGGCGGCGAGGGCGGTGCCCTGCGCGGTGTCGTTCTGGCCGCGCAGCGGGGAGCGCTTCTTCTTGCCGCCGAGGAAGTCCCAGACCCGGTGCGGCGGCGTCTCGCCGGCCACCGCGGCCGCGACGTAGAGGACGTCCCGGGGCGAGCAGTCGTGCCAGCGGCCGACGCCGCTCCACGGGTGGACCCGCCGGACCGGCTCCAGCGCCTCGGCGAGCGCCGCCCGGTCCTGGTAGGCCTGGCGGACCAGGCCGTCCAGCACGCGCTCGAAGACCGCCGGCTCCGGCTCGTCGGCGGCGAGCAGGGCGGACAGCTCCTGCGCGAGTTCGGCCGCCGAGGCGATCGGCGGGCCGATCGGGAGGGGCTGGGGGGCGGGCGGGAGGAGTTCGTTCCACCCGGTGTCCGGGTCGTCGTCGCCGTCGCCACCGACCGGTGCGCCGAACAGTTCACCGGCGCGCCGGTGGTGGGCGGGGTTCAGCGCCTCGGCGGCGAGCCGCAGTTCGGGCAGGACGGCCTCCCCGGCCACGCGCAGGTGGCGGGCCACCACGTTCAGCGCCCGCTCCTGGACGGCCTGGTCCGGGTGCCCGAACGCCTCGGCGGCCGCGAGCACTACCGGCCCGGACCGCCCGGGCTCGCGCCGGGCCGCCCGCTCCAGCCAGCCGAGTTGGGCGCGGACGAGCTTCTTCTCGGCCCGGAACAGCACCACCGCGGAGGACTCGACCAGCACCTCGGGTTCGATCAGCCCGGCCTCGTCCAGCCCGGCGAGCACCTCCTGGGCGTGCCCGGCGACCACCGACAGCCCGTCCAGCAGCGGCAGCACGTCCCGTACCCGGGCGGCGTACTCCTGCGGGGTCGGGGCGAGGGCCCTCAGCACGTCGAGGAAGAAGCGCTGGTCGGCCGGCTTGCCGCCGCGCAGCAGCCGGGCCAGGCAGCGGTCGATCAGGTCGGCCCGGTCGAGGTCGCCGGCGGCGGCGAGTTCGGCGATCGCCTCCGTAAAGGCGTCCCCGGGGCGGGGGCTGAACCGCAAGGACACCGCGCCACCGATGTCGGCGAGTTCGAACACCCGGGGCAGCAGCAGCGGGGTGAACGCGTCGGCCCGCAGCAGCTCGACCAGGGTGGGCCGTGCGCCGCTGCCCCGGCGCTGGCGTTCCATCCACTCGCGGACGAAGGGCTCGCTCTGCGGCACCGCGCAGCCGGTGCGGCGCACCACGGCCTCGATCACCGGGTACAGCGCCCAGCCCCAGCTCGGCGCCGGCCGGGCGGCGAGCCGGGTGGCCACCTCGATCTGCCACTCCACCGGCTGCGCCGCGACGAGTTGGCCCACCGCCGGGTGGCGGGCCCAGCCGAGCGAGGTGAAGTCGCGGGCGCCGAGCCAGGTGGCGGCCCCGGCCGGGCCGGGGTGGCAGCCGGCGCCGGCCAGCAGCAGGGCGCCCCTGGTGGCGAGCGCCTCCTTCGACCACTCGTCACGCAGTTCCTTGCGCAGCGCCTTCAATGCGAGCAGGCAGTCCCGGCGCTGCGCCTGGTCCAGCGCGGCGACCAGCGCCGGTATCTGCGGCATCCGTCCGCCCCGGACGGCGGCGAGCAGGTCCTCGACCGCCGCCTCGCCCCGCACCGCCTCCGGCATCGGCGCCACCGCCGTCGCGCCCCGCACCGCCTCCGACCCCCCTGCCGCCGCGCTCATGCCTGGACCCCCTTATCCGTCGTCGGAACCGCCGGGACCGCCGGGACCGCCGGAACCTGTTCCCCGGCCGCCCGTTGGGCCGCCTCCCGCACCATCGCGACCGCCAGCGCGTGCTTGCACGGACCGCGCCCGCCACGGTACTTGGCCCACCAGAGGCAGGTGCAGCCGAGGCGCCCCGCCTCGTCCGTACGCACCCGCTGGATGTGGTCGTCCACCATGACGACGGCCGTCGTGCCGCCCGGCTCCAGCCGCACCGCGCCCGCCGCGACCAAGGCCTGGGCGGCACGCAGCCGCGGGTTGGCGGCCTCGGCCCGCCCGGCGTCGTACGGGAGCTGGCGGTGGAAGTAGGCGGCCTCGGCGGTGTCGTAGCCGATCTGCCCGGCGGTGCCGAGCCGGGTGAGCGCGGCGCGGACCCGCTCGTGGCTGAGCCCGGACTGCTCGGCGAGGTCGGCGACCTCGATCCGCGGCTCCCAGGCGAGCAGTACCGCGACGAGGTCGGCGTCCTGCTCGGCGGTGCCGGTGGCGAGCGCGCCGAGCATTCCGCCCTCGCCGGAGAAGCCCCGGGAGGCGTCGGGCGAGAGGGTCAGGGTGAGCCGCATGCCGGGCAGGACCACTTCCCACGCCGAGGCGGCCGGGCCGGTGGCGGCGACCGGGCCGTACACCCGCAGGGCGAGCGCGTGCCGCAGCACCCGCTGGAGCGCCACCAGCCGGTCGGGCCCGGGCAGGCAGACGGCGCCGGGCACCGGCCGGGTGGTGGGCCGCAGCGTCCGCCCGGCCGGGACGACCCAGGCGGTGCTGGAGCGGCCGCCGCGCGGCAGCGAGCGCAGGAAGCGGACCGCCTCGGCGGCGGGCAGTTCGGCGCGCAGGTCGAAGCCGGCGGCGACGACCTGGGTCTCGGCGAAGCCGCGCAGCCAGCGCTGCGGCAGCGGCACCTTCTTCTCGACCAGCGGCCCGTCGAAGCTGGTGACCTCCAGCGCGTCCGGCCCGACCGCGAGGTGCAGCGGGTCGCTCGGGCCGATCCTGGTCAGGGCCTCCCGCAGCGGGTTGTTGACGTCCACGTTGGTGGTGCCGTGGCCGATCTCGTCGCCGTCGAGGCCGGCCTGGAGCACGTCGAGCCGGGCGTAGACGCCGCAGCAGCCGGAGAACGACTCGAAGCGCAGCCGGTCCCCGTTGGCGGTGACCACCGGGTCGAGCGAGGAGCGCAGCTGCGGCTGGTAGTACCGCGCGGCGGCGACGTCCGCGACGGCGAGCAGCGCGGCGGCGGCCGGCGCCGGGTCGGCCAGGAAGCCCGCGAAGAAGCGCGGGTTGGCCGTTTCCCCGAGCGGGGTGGCGCCGCCGGAGGTGGCCAGGTCGAGGTGCCGGCCGTCGGCGCCGTCGAGGACGGCGGACGGGCGCAGATAGGCGTACGCGTGTGCGGATTGCGTCATGTCGAACACGCTAGGTGAGGGCACTGACAATCCGTCGGGCCGCGACCGCACTGGAACAGGTTCTACCAGGCGCCGGAGCCCCGGGGCGTTACCCAGGTCACACCGCGGCGCGGCGGGATTCTGCCACTATGGGCCCGTGACCGACCTGACAGAACAGGAAATCCGGGCCGACCGCCCGGCCGGCTCGTTCGCCGGACTGCTGGAGCTGGAACGACTGGACGAGAACACGTTCCGGGGCCGCTGCCACGCCGGGGCGCCGATGCGCGCCTTCGGCGGACAGGTCGCCGCGCAGGCGCTCACCGCCGCCGGCCGCACCTGCGAGGGCCCGCGTGCGGTGCACTCGCTGCACGGCTACTTCCTGCTGCCCGGCGACCCGTCCCAGCCGATCCGCTACGAGGTCGAACGGGTCCGCGAGGGCGTCTCCTACACCACCCGCCGGGTGACGGCGGTGCAGAACCAGAACGCGATCTTCACCCTCTCCGCCTCCTTCAAACGCCCCGAGACCGCGACCGACCGCCACCGCACGATGCCGCCGCTGCCCGGGCCGGAGACCCTGCCGGACGCCTTCTCGCTCTGGGACCCGGCCCTGCGCGCGGCGATCACCGGCACCGGCGGCTTCCGCGACCTCGAACTGCGCTTCGTCCCGCCGGACGCGCCGGGCGTGCCGGCGTCCGTGCCGGGGATGCCGCAGCAGTTCGTCTGGCTGCGCATCGCCTCCCCGCTGCCCGAGGGCGACCCGCTTCTGCACGTCTGCGCGCTCACCTACCTCTCCGACCTCACGCTGGCCTCCACCGCCGGGCTGCACGAGCAGCCGAACTTCTTCCAGCGCACCGAGCCGCCCCGGCTGCTGATCGCCTCGCTCGACCACGCGATGTGGTTCCACCGCCCGTTCCGGGCCGACGAGTGGCTGCTGTTCGCCCAGCGCAGCCCGTCCTCCTCGGACGGCCGGGGGCTGTCGCTCGGCGAGTTCTACGACCGGGACGGGCGGCTGGTCGCCTCCGCCGTGCAGGAGTCGCTGATCCGCCGGCTGCGCTGATCCGGCGCGGGACGGGACGGCGCGGGGCGGAACGGGCCGGGGCGGAACGGGCCGGCGGCCCGGACCCCGGCGACGGTGACCGCACGGCGAACGCAAGGGGGCCGGTCGGCGTCATACTCCTGAGCGGCCCCGGCCCGTATCATGGTGCGGGTGACCAAGGTTGACCTGTCACCACGGCCGGTGGAGGCGATGTCTCCGCGCCAGCTCGAACGCCGCGGAAGCCTGATCGCGGCCGCGCTCGCCCTGGTGAACGAGATCGGCGTCGAACGGCTGCAGATGAAACAGGTCTGCGAGCGGTCCGGAGTCGCCCTGGGGACGGCGTACCGCTACTTCTCCTCCAAGGACCACCTCCTGGCCGCGGCGATCGCCGAGTGGCACCGCCTGCTGCTGGCCGACCTGGTGGCGGAGCTGCGCGGCCCGCGCGCCGGGCGGGGGGCCACCGACCGGGCGGTCCGCTTCGTCCGCGGCGGGATGCGGGCCTACCAGCGCCAGCCCGAGCTGGCCCGGCTGCGGGTGGCCGTCGCCGCCTCCACCGATCCGTTCGCCAGCGAGACCTTGCAGGGCATGGCCCGGGCCGACAGCACCGCCCTCCAGGCGGTGACGACCGAGGTGCCGGCCGCCGCCAGCGACCTGGTGCGGCACATCGTCGCCCACGCCTGGCAGGGCGAGCTGACCGCCTGGGTGACCGGGCGCACCACCCTCGGCGACGCCCGGCGGCGGCTGGAGGACGTGGTGCGGCTGGTGCTGAACCCGTACGAGACGCCGTACCCGGCGCCGTACGAGGTCCCGTCCGGCGCCCACCGGCCCTGACCCGTCCGACGCGACAGCCGGCTCAACTCCCCGGTGCCGGACGGCTTCCGCCCGTGGTTCCGGCTCGCCGCGCGCGCCCCGGCCCATGAGCACCCGGCCTGACGGGACGTAAGTCCCCACCCTCCGCCTCCCCGGCGCGCCCTCCCGCCCCTCGCGGCACGAACTGGACATAGTGCGACATGCAGCTTTAATCCGCCGATGTCGCCGAAGCCCACGTCCGCCCCGAGGCAGGAGAGTCCACCCGATGAGCAGCCAGCCGCCGCAGCCCGACCAACGCGCGGAGGAACCCGACGAACCCGCCGCGACCCTGCCCGCCGACCGGGCGGTGTTCGGGATCAGCGCCGCCCTGGTGCTGGCCGTGGTCGCCTGGGGAGTCTTCGCCGAGGACTCGCTCGGCCGGACCTCCAGCAGCGCGCTCGGCTGGGTCCTGCACAACTTCGGCTGGCTGTTCGTGGTGGCCGCCGACGTCTTCCTCGTCCTCACCGTGCTGCTCGCCTTCAGCCGCTTCGGCCGCATCCGGCTCGGCCGCGACGACGACGAACCCGAGTTCTCCACCCTCGCCTGGGTCGCCATGATGTTCAGCGCCGGCATGGGCATCGGCCTGATGTTCTACGGCGTCGGCGAGCCGCTCCAGCTGTTCGCCACCCCGCAGCCCGGCTCCGGCCTGGAACCGCAGAGCGCGGCCGCCGCCCAGCAGGCCCTGGAGTTCTCGCTGTTCCACTGGACGCTGCACCCGTGGGCGATCTACGCCGTCGGCGGCCTCGCCCTCGCCTACACCACCTTCCGCAAGGGCCGCGGCAACCGCATCTCCGCCGCCTTCGTCCCGCTCATCGGCCAGCGCGGCGCCGACGGCTGGGCCGGGCGCGCGATCGACCTGCTGGCCGTCTTCGCCACCGTCTTCGGCTCCGCCACCAGCCTCGGCCTCGGCGCGCTCCAGGTCGCCGACGGCCTCGGCTACATCACCTCCGTGCGCAACACCCAGAACGCCCAGCTGATCATCATCGGCTCGCTGACCGCCGCCTTCGTGCTCTCCGCCTTCTCCGGCGTCCACAAGGGCGTCAAGTGGCTCTCCACCGCGAACGTCGTCCTGGCCTCGCTGATCATGCTCTTCGTCTTCGTGTTCGGCCCGACGGTGTTCACGCTGGACGCGATCCCCTCCACCGTCGGCGGCTACCTCTCCGACCTGCTCGGCATGTCCACCCAGACCGGGGCCTTCACCGACGAGAGCTGGCTCGGCTCCTGGACGATCTTCTACTGGGCCTGGTGGCTCTCCTGGGCCCCCTTCGTCGGCACCTTCATCGCCCGCATCTCCCGCGGCCGCACCATCCGGCAGTTCCTGCTCGGCGTCCTGCTGGTGCCCAGCGGGGCCACCGTGATCTGGTTCTGCGTGATGGGCGGCACCGCGATCCGGCTGGTCACCACAGGCACGGCCGACCTGGTCGCGACCATCCCGAAGGGCGCGGAGGCCTCGCTGTTCGAGATGCTGCGCTCGCTGCCGCTCGGCTCCGCCACCAGCGTCGTCGCCGTGCTGCTGGTGATGACCTTCTTCATCACCAGCGCCGACTCCGCCTCCCTCGTCCTCGGCTCGCTCTCCAGCCGCGGCTCGCTGCACCCGCGCACCTGGCTCGTGGTCGTCTGGGGCGTGCTGATGGGCGGGGTCGCCGCCGCCCTGCTGCTGGCCGGCGGGCTCACCGCGCTGCAGAACGCGACGATCCTGGTCGCGCTGCCGTTCGTGGTCGTGATGCTGCTGCTCTGCGTGTCCCTGGTGAAGGAGCTCCGCGAGGACCCGGCCGCCGGCCCGTCCCGCCTGCACCCCGTGCACGGCCTGCGCGACGCCGTCCGGGTCGCCGTCGGCGAGGCCCTCGCCGAACGCACACCACGCCGCTGACCAGCGCGTACGCCTCACCCGCGCGGGTGGGGCGTACGCGGCCAACCGACGCCCAACCCCCGCCCGGACTTCACCCGCGCGTACCGACCGTTCACACCACCCTGGAACCCTCCCTGTCATGAACGCCAGCCCTCAGGCGCCCTACCAGGAACCGCGCTTCCCGCTCCCCCGGCGCCACCGCCGACTCCTCGCCGCCACCGCCGTCCTCGCCTCCATCGCCCTCGGCACCTTCGGCGTCGGCGCCACCGTCGAGACCGTCCAGCACGGCACCCTCGCCGCCACCACGGCCACCGCGAGAAAGTGACCCGCGAGAAAGCAACCGGAGAGAAAGAGACCGACTGACCGTCCGATCCACCCCTTCAGCACCGCCGTCCGCCCCCGGACGCGGTGCTTCCGCCTTTCCGGCGACGGCGGAGCGGCGAGGCGCGACAGCGAGGCGAGACAGCGGAGCTGGGCGGCGAACCGGCCTCAGGCGCGCCGCTGCTCCCGGGCCCCGGCCGGCGCGGGGCGGGAGTGGCGGCCGGTGCCGGGGACGGGGTGGAAGTCCGGGGCGGGGGCGTAGCGGGCGGCGGGCGGGCGCAGGAGCCAGCCCGGGGAGCGGCTGCCGCGGGGGGTGGGGGTGATCAGGCCGAGGTTGTGGAGCAGGTCGAGGGCGTCGCGGCGCAGCGCGGTACGGTCGGCGAGGTAGTCGCGGCGCCAGCGGGCCGGGAGGCCGTACTCGTCGGCGATGTCGCCGAGGAGGCCGTCTATCAGCGCGTCGGGGATCGGGACGTCGCCGCCGGTGGTGGTCTCGCCGGGCAGCGGGCGGACTTCCTCCACCAGGCGTTCGAGCAGCAGCAGGGCGGCCTGCGGCAGGGGGCCGGCGCCGGGGAAGACGAGGTCGGTGAGCTCGTCGGCCGGGTCGAGCAGGGCGACGCCCTCGGTCCGCAGCTCGGTCTCCAGGCCGAGGAAGTCGGCTAGCGCGGCCGGGCCGCTCAGCCGGTGCTCGTGCAGCCAGGCGCTCCGGTCCTCGGGGAGGTCGGCGTCGAGGACGGCGGGGGTCTCGGCGAGCAGACGGCGCACGGCGGTGGCGGGTTCGGCGTCGGCGGCGCGGCGGATCAGGTCGGCGGCGTCGTCGGCGAGGGCGGGCGGGCCGGCCGGGACGGAGCGGGCGAGTTCGCGGTCGACGGTCAGTACGGCGGCCCGGACGGCCGGGTCGGCCGGGTCGGCCGGGTCGGCCGGGTCGGCCGGCAGGTCGCCGAGGACCTGCCAGTCGGCGAGCGCGGCGAGGGCCATCGCGCGGTCGGCCGGGCCGGCGGCGAGGCCCGGCGCCGCGGCGCGCATGGCGTCGAGCAGCCGCCCGTACGGCAGTTGCTCGGGGGCGTCGACCAACAGGGCGAGGGCGAGAGCGAGTTGGGCGTAACCGGCGGGGGTGAACGGGGCGCCGGTCGCGGGGTGTTCGAGGCGGCGGGCGGCGCCGGGGCCGAGGCCGGCCTTGCAGAGCCGGGCGTGCCAGGGGCCGACGACGAGCCGGTAGCCGAGCAGGGCGTCGAAGCGTTCGACGAGCCAGTCGCGGTGACGGCGAATCAGCGGGAAGCCGTCGGCGTGCGGGCCGGAGGCGGTGACCAGCGGGTGGGCGAGCAGCAGCCGGGCGGCGATCCGGCGTTCGGCGGCGGGCAGGTCGACGGCGGGAAGGGCCGGGGCGCAAACGTCCGCGACGGGCAGGGCCGGGGCCGGTATCGGAAGGTCCTGGCCGGAACGATCCTGCGCGCCCGGCACCGGGCGGGTGCGCTCGGGCTTGCGGTGCCTGCCGGGCCTGCCCGGCTTGGCACCTGACCGGACGACGGGCAGCGCGGAGGCGTCCCGCCGGGCGCGGCGCAGACCGCCGACGGGGCGGGGCCCCCGGGAGCGCAGGGCGGCGGTGGCGTGCGCGGTGGGGCCGTGCCACCAGCTGACGTCGGCGTCGGGCGCCGCTTCGGCGGGGGCGCCGAGATGGCGGGCCGGGTAGAGGCCGAAGGAGGCGGCGCACAGGTCGTCGGCGGTGCCGGGGGTGGCGGCGGCGAACCAGTGGGCGAGCCGGAGCAGGCCCGGGTCGGGCGAGAGCGCGGAGGCGGCGCCCGGCTCCGGCGCGGGCCTGGTCGGCGCGGCGTCAGCACGGGGGCCGGACACGGCTTCGGGCGCCGGCCCGGCCGCGGGTTCGCGTACGGCGAGGAGGGCGTCGGTGGTCCTCCGCCCCGTCCCGCCCGTGCGCCCGTCCGGCCTGCCGGTGGCCACCCGGGTGGCGCCGACCGCGTACTCCTGCTGCTCCATGTCGGGGACCAGACTAGACGGTGGCCGGGTCACCCGGCGGCAGCAACCGGCCGTGCGCCGAAGTGACCGGCCGCCCTCCGCTACGCCACCCGCCGGCCCGCACCCGCCGCCGCGCCGTCACCCGCCCCGCACCACCCGGGTTACGCGCCGGTAACCCGCTCTTCCGCCGCACCGGCGGGTCGCCTAGGGTTCGTCCCACTCCCCCCACCGCCCGACCCCGGAGGTCAGCAGCCGCATGAGCATCCGTACGACCACCCGTGCCGTCCTCGGCGGCCGCCTGCGCTCGGCCGCCGGCCTGCTCGGCGGCTTCGCGGCCGCCTCGGCGACGCACCTAGGCGCGATCGCCTCCGGCGCGTCCGTGCTGCAGAACGCCACCAAGCCGGCCCTGATGCCGCTGCTGGCCGCGCACAGCGTCGCCGCGGCCGCCACCGCCGGGCGGCGGGCGCCGAAGCCGCTGGCCCCGGCACTGCTGCTGAGCGCGGGCGGGGACGTGCTGCTCCAGCTGAAGAACGACACCGCGTTCCTGGCCGGGATGGGCTCGTTCGCGGCGGCGCACGTCTGCTACGTGACGATGTTCGTCCGGCGCGGGGCGCTGACCGACCGTCGGCGGGCCCTGGTGGTGGCGGCCGCGTACGCGACCGCCTGGGTGGCCATGGTCGGGCAGCTCTGGCCGGACCTCGGGGACCTGCGGATCCCGGTGGCCGGCTACAGCCTGCTGCTCGCCTCCACGGCCGTCACCTCGGCCGGGCTGGGCTGGCGGACCGGGCTGGGCGGGGCGCTGTTCCTGCTGTCCGACACACTGATCGCCACCCAGCTGGCGAAGTGGCGGGAGCTGCCGGGGCACCAGTTCTGGATCATGGCGACGTACGTCCTGGCCCAGTACCTGCTGGCCAGCGGCACCCTCCGGCACGAGCACGAGCACGAGCACGGGCACGGGCACCGTGAGCTCGAACTCGGGCACGAGAACAAGCACGGGCAGGAAACCGGGCACGGGCCTCAGCAGCAGCGGAAGCCCGCGCCGCAGGCCGGCTGACACGCCTGTGCGCCGTCGGCCCGGTCAGGGTCCGACGGCGCGCGGGGAAAACAAAACGGCGGCGGTGCCCATCAGGCACCGCGCCGCCGCAGCAGCCAGAAGCCTCCGACGCCGCCCGCCACCAGGGCCAGGCCCCCGGCCAGCTCCGCCGGATCGGCCGCGACCGAACCGCCGAGGCCGGTGTTCACGGCGCCGTGCGGGGCGACCTGCTGGCCGCCGGCGCCGGACTGGCCGAGCGAGCCCGCCCACTCGCCGGCCGCCTTGCCCCAGTCGCCGAGGCCTTTCTCGGGACCCTTCTCGGGACCCTTCTCGGCGCCTTTCTCAGGCCCTTTCTCGGAGCCCTTGTCGGAGTCCCTGTCGGAGCCGGCGACCGGGACGCCGGCGACCGCGACCTTGGTGGAGAACGCCCCGCCGTCCGGGCAGGTGCCGTCGATCTTGTTGTCCCCGGAGTGCTGGCCGGCCAGCCGGGCCGAGCCGCTGTGCTTGCCGTCGGAGCCCAGGGTGAGAGTGGCCGGACCGCCCTCGAACGCGGCGGAGTGGGCGGTGATGGTCTTGGCGTCGGGCTTGTCCGACTTCTCACAGGAGACCGTGAGCTTCACGGTCTGGCCCGGTGCGGCCTGGGGCGGGCTGACCGAGGCCGAGCCGTCCCTGGCGGATGCGAGGGGGGCCGTCAGGCCGGTCAGCACCGTCGCGCCGATCAGGGCGGCGGCGGCCGTACGCATGGGGCGCATGCCGGAACCTCCGGGATTCTCGGGCGCAGCCGGGGGGACTCCGATGTCCACGTGGTCGAACAACTGCACCCGGTTATGCCCGACAGTAGGCAGCCCGCCCGGCCCCGGCCACCGGTCGGGACCGTTCGGGTTACCGCCCCTCACCCAGGGTGATTCACAGGTCGAGGTCCACCACGACCGGCGCGTGGTCCGAGGTGCCCTTGCCCTTGCGGGCCTCGCGGTCCACGTAGCTGTCGGTGACGGCGTCCACGAACGGCTTGTTGGCGTAGGTGAGGTCGATCCGCATGCCCCGGTTCTTGGGGAAGGCCAGCTGGCGGTAGTCCCAGTAGGTGTAGGGGCGGTCGTACTTGAGCGGGCGCGGCACCACGTCGTGCAGGCCCACCTCGCCGAGGGCCTCCAGCGCGGCCCGCTCGGCGGGGGTGACGTGGGTGAGGCCCTCGAAGGCGGCGACGTCGTAGACGTCCTCGTCGGCGGGAGCGATGTTGAAGTCCCCGAGGACGGCGAACGGGCGGGGCCCGGCGGCGTCCTCGGTGGCGGCCGTGCGCAGCGCCTGTAGCCACTCCAGCTTGTAGCGGTAGTGGGCGTGGTCGACCTCGCGGCCGTTGGGCACGTAGACCGACCAGACCCGGACCGGGCCGCAGGTGGCGGCGACGGCGCGCGGCTCGACGTCGGGCAGCAGGGCGCCGTCGGCGAGGTAGCCGGGCTGGCCGGGCAGGTCGCGCACGACGTCGTCCAGGCCGATCCGGGAGACGATCGCGACGCCGTTCCACCGGCCGGTGCCGTGGGCCGCGGTCTCGTACCCGAGGGCGCGCACCGCCTCGTACGGGAAGGCGTCGGCCGCGCACTTGAGCTCCTGGAGGCAGAGCACGTCGGGCTTGGCGCTCTCCAGCCACTCCAGGAGCTTGGGCAGCCGCGCGGTGACGGAGTTGATGTTCCAGGTGGCGATGCGGACGGTCACGGCGGGCGGCCTTCCCGGTGGTTCGGTACGGACGGGTGCTTCGGTCGAGACGAGGGGTGGGCACCCCCCGAGGGGACGCCCACCCCGAACATACCGCCCGGCACCGACAGTACGGCCCGGCCGGCCTGCGGCCCGGTCAGCCCGTGGGCCG
Organism: Kitasatospora sp. NPDC043950; assembly: GCF_056435345.1. Lineage (NCBI taxonomy): Bacteria > Bacillati > Actinomycetota > Actinomycetes > Kitasatosporales > Streptomycetaceae > Kitasatospora > Kitasatospora sp. NPDC043950. The sequence goes on along the minus strand of NZ_JBWKER010000009.1, from coordinate 7,477 downwards.
GACCACCGCCGCGGAGCCGCCCCCGCGCCGGACCGGTTCGGCCGCGGCCACCCACCGCCCGTCCGGCAGCCGTTCGACGCCGGTGGCGGCGCCGATCTCGGCGACGGACGTGAAGCTGTGCCCGAGCGCCTCCAGGGCGGCCCGTTCGGGCAGCGCCAGGAAGCCGGGCTCGGCCTGGGTGGCGACGGTGTTGCGCTGGCTGGCGCGCGGTGCGGCGATGGCCTGTTCCAGGCTCAGGCCCCGGTCGAGCCGCCCGAGCAGCACCTGGAGGGTGGTGGTGATGATGGTCGCGCCGCCGGGGCTGCCGGTGGCGAGCAGCGGTTCGCCGTCGCGCAGCACGATGGTCGGGGAGATCGAGGAGCGCGGCCGCTTGCCCGGGCCAGGCAGGTTGGGGTCGGGGACGCCCGGGGTGAGCGGGGAGAAGTCGAAGTCGGTGAGCTCGTTGTTGAGCAGGAAGCCACGGCCGGGGACGGTGATGCCGCTGCCGCCGGTCTGCTCGATGGTGAGGGTGTAGGAGACGACGTTGCCCCAGCGGTCGGCCACGCTGAGGTGGGTGGTGTTGGGGCCCTCGTAGGGCTCGGCGACGGCGGGGCCGGCCTCGGCGCAGTCGGCGGGGTGGCGCGGGTCGCCTGGGGCGAGCGGGCTGGTGAGGGCGCGGTCGGGGCTGATCAGGCAGGCCCGGGAGGCGGCGTAGCGCGCGGAGAGCAGTTCCTTGGTGGGGACGTCGCCGAAGGCCGGGTCGCCGACCCAGCGGTTGCGGTCGGCGAAGGCGATCCGGGAGGCGTCCAGGAAGTGGTGGTAGTACTGCGTGTCGCTGTACGCGCCGAGGTCGCCGTCCTCCAGGATGCCGAGCGCCTCGCCGACGGTGGTGCCGCCGGAGCTGGAGGGGGCGATGGAGTAGACGTCGTAGTCGCGGTACGGGACGTGGGTGGGCGCCTGGCGGCGGACCTGGTAGGCGGCGAGGTCGGCGGTGTCGATCTTGCCGGGGCGGGCCTTGCGGCCGGAGGCCGGGTCGACCGGCGGGTGCTGGACGGTGTTGGCCACGTCCTTGCCGAGGTCGCCCTGGTAGAAGGCCTTGACGCCGTCCTCGGCGAGCAGCCGGTAGGTGGCGGCGAGGTCGGGGTTGCGCAGGACGGTGCCGACCTCGGGGGGCTTGCCGCCGGGCAGGTAGAGCTTGGCGGTGTCCGGGAAGTCCTTGAACCGGTCGTAGTTGTCGGCGGTCTGGCCGCGGAAGGTCTGGTCGACGACGAAGCCGTTGTCGGCGATCCGCTCGGCGGGTTCGAGGGCGTCGGCGAGCGTGCGGGTGCCCCACTGGCGCAGGGCGGTGTCCCAGGTGGCGGCGGTGCCGGGGACGCCGACGGACAGGCCGCTGGTGACGGCGTCGGCGAAGGCCAGCGGCTTGCCGTCCTCCAGGAACAGCCCGCTGTCGGCGGTGCGGCCGGCCACCTCGCGGCCGTCGATGGTGTGCACCCGGCCGCTGGCGTGGTCGTAGTAGACGAAGTACCCGCCGCCGCCGATGCCGGAGGAGTAGGGCTCGGTGACGCCGAGGGCGGCCGCGGTCGCGACCGCCGCGTCGACCGCGTTGCCGCCCTTGCGCAGCACCTCGATGCCGGCCGCGGTGGCGTCGGCGTCGACGCTGGCCACCGCTCCGCCCCGGCCCACCGCCTCGGGGGCCTTCGGCGGCGGGGCCGCCCCCGCCGCCCCGGCCGGCCCGGCGCAGGACCAGACCAGGGCGGTGGCGAGCAGCAGCGGTGGTGCGATACGGGCCAGAGCCCTCATCCGAGTCCTCCTGAGTCGACGTCAACTCCGTTGTCTCACAGGAGGCATGATCCCGACAATCACACCGCACCGCTACCAACCGGTAGTTGACGGAACCGAATCAGGCGAAAGGGCTCAGACGCCGCTGCGCTCGACCCGGCGCCGCTTGATGGTGCGGAACCGGCGGGCGACCTGCCGGGCGAGGTCGGCGGCGCCGACCAGGCCGGCCTCGTTGCCGAGTGCGGCGTGCACGATGCTGGCCTCGGGCCGGAAGCCGCGCCCGGTGAGGGTACGACGGAAGGTGTCCCGGGCCGGGCCGAGCAGCAGGTCGCCGGCCTCGGAGACGCCGCCGCCGATGACGAAGCGGCCCGGGTCGAGCGCGGCGGCCAGGTTGGCGATGCCGACGCCGAGCCAGGTGCCGACCTCGTAGAGCAGTTCGGTGGCGGTCGGGTCGCCGGCCCGGGCGGCCTCGGTGACCAGCGGTCCGGTGATGCCCTCGACGGTGCCGCCGGCCCGGGCGAGCAGCGTCTGCACCACCGGGGACTCCTCGGCGACGAGTTCGCGGGCGTCGCGCACCAGCGCGTTGCCGGAGGAGTACTGCTCCCAGCAGCCGCGGTTGCCGCACGGGCAGCGGTGGCCGCCGGGCAGCACCTGCATGTGGCCGAACTCGCCCGCCAGGCCGTACTTGCCGCGGTCGACGTAGCCGTCGCGGACGACGGCGCCGCCGATGCCGGTGCCCAGGGTGAGCATCACCATGTGGTCCTCGCCGCGCCCGGCGCCGAAGCGCCATTCGGCCCAGGCGGCGGCGTTGGCGTCGTTCTCGACGATCACCGGGAAGCGCAGCCGCTCGCTGAGCGCCTGCTGGAGCGGCTCGCCGCGCCAGTTCAGGTGCGGGGCGAACAGCACCGTGGAGCGGTCGGCGTCGACCCAGCCGGCCGCGCCGATGCCGACGGCGTGGACGTCGTGCCGGTCGGCGAGCTCCAGCACCAGGTCGACGATGACGTTCTCGACGACCTTGGCGCTCTTGCTCTTGTCGGGGGTGTCGGTGCGCAGCTTCTCCAGCACCTTGCCCTCGCCGTCCACCACTCCGGCGACCACCTTGGTGCCGCCGATGTCGACGCCGATGGTGGGCAGTCGCAGTATCCCGGCGGGCAGGGCGCGGCGGCGGCGCTCGGCACGGGGGCCGAGGCCGAGCAGGGTGGGCAGGACGGCCGGCCGGGTGCTGCCTTGGGGGCTGGTCACGGCTGCGGACGCTCCTCACGGGGCTCGGGGTCAGGACGGGGCTGGGGGTCGGTGCGGGGCTGGGGTTCGGTGCGGGGCTGGGGTTCGGTGGGCCGGGCCAGCTCGTGCGAGAGCTCGGCGAGGTCGGAGCCACCGGCCATCTCGGTGGTGAGCTGTTCGAGGCCGATCTCGGCGCGCGGGTGGCTGCCGGCCATCCGGCCCCGCTTGAGCAGGGTGAAGTGGTCGCCGACCAGGTACGCGTGGTGCGGGTTGTGGGTGATCAGGACGACCCCGAGCCCGGCGTCGCGGGCGGCGGTGACGTACTTGAGCACCACTCCGGACTGCTTGACGCCGAGCGCCGCGGTCGGCTCGTCCAGGATGAGCACCTTGGCGCCGAAGTGCACGGCCCGGGCGATCGCCACGCACTGGCGCTGGCCGCCGGAGAGGGTGCCGATCGGGCGGTCCACGTCGTGCAGGTCGATGCCCATCCGGGCGAGCGCCTCGCGGGTGGTGGCGCGCATCGCCTCGGCGTCCAGGCGCAGGCCGCCCCAGCGGCGGTGGCCCTGCTCGGAGCCGAGGAAGAAGTTGCGCCAGACCGGCATCAGCGGGACGACGGCGAGGTCCTGGTAGACGGTGGCGATGCCGCGGTCCAGGGCCTGGCGCGGGGAGTCGAGCCGGACCTCCTCGCCGCCGACGGTGTAGGTGCCCTCGTCGTGCTGGTGCAGCCCGGAGATGATCTTGATCAGGGTGGACTTGCCGGCGCCGTTGTCGCCGAGCACGCAGCTGATCTCGCCGGCGTGCAGGGTGAGCGAGACGTCCTGGAGGGCGCGGACGGTGCCGTAGCTCTTGCCGACGCCCTCCAGGGCGAGCAGTTCGGTCTTCATCGGGGCCCCCGTTCGGCCTGGCGCTTGACGTACGCGTTCAGCAGGGCGGCGAGCAGCAGCATCGCGCCGAGGAAGAACTTGAACCAGTCCGGGTTCCACTGGGCGTAGATGATCCCCTTGCTGGCCATGCCGAAGATCAGCGCGCCGAGCGCGGAGCCGACCACCGAGCCGTAGCCGCCGGTGATCAGGCAGCCGCCGATGACGGCCGCGACGATGTAGATCAGCTCGTTGCCGACGCCCTCGCCGGACTGCACGGTGTCGAAGGAGAACAGCAGGTGCTGGCCGAGCACCCAGGCGCCGAAGCCGACACCGAGGTAGAGCAGGGTCTTGGTGCGGGCGACCGGCACGCCGACCGCGCGGGCGGCGTCCGCGTCGCCGCCGACGGCGAAGATCCAGTTGCCGAAGCGGGTGCGCAGCAGCACCCAGCTGCCGACCGCGAGCAGGCCGAGCCACCACCAGACGGTGGCCTTGATCGTCAGTCCGCCGACGGTGACCTCGGAGGCGAACAGCCAGCGGCAGGAGGCGAAGCCCTCCATGTCGGAGATCGGCCTGGTGGAGACGGTGCCGGAGACCAGCTTGGTGACGCCGAGGTTGGCACCGGTCAGCATCAGGAAGGTGCCGAGGGTGACGATGAAGCTGGGCAGCCGGGTGCGGCCGAGCATCCAGCCGTTGAAGGCGCCGACGGCCAGGGTGACGGCGAGCGAGACCAGCACGCCGACCCAGGTCACCGCGGTGAACTGGTAGGAGACCATCGAGGAGGTCAGCGCGGCGGTGGTGACCAGCACGCCCGCCGACAGGTCGAACTCGCCGCCGATCATCAGCAGCGAGACCGGGACGGCCATGATCCCGATGGTGGACGCCGCGTAGAGCACGGTGCCCAGCGAGGAGACCCGCAGGAAGGGTTCGGCGGCCACCGCGAAGACGGTGAACACCGCGACGGCGGCGATCAGCGAGCCGAGCTCGGGGCGGGCGAGGAGGCGGCGCAGCGCGGCCGGGCGGTCCTGGGCGAGGACGTCGGTGGTGCTCACCTGGTCCCCCTCGCGACGTACTCGGCGAGCGCGTCGGCGTCGTCCTTGGTCAGGATCTGCGGGCCGGTCGCGACGGGCTTGCCGCCGCCGAGCATGTCCAGGTTGGACTTGTACAGCCAGAGCAGGTCGACGCCCTCGTAGCCCTGGAGGTAGGGCTGCTGGTCGACGGCGAAGCCCACGGAGCCGGACTTGAGTCCGGCCACCACCTGCGGCCCCAGGTCGAAGGTGTCGAGCTCGACGGCGCGGTGGACGTCCTGGACGGCCTGGAGGCCGGTGGCGGCCACCGGGCCGGAGAGGGTGAGCACGGTGTCGATGGCCGGGTCGGCCTGGAGCTTGGCGGAGATCGCGGCGCGGGCGTCGGGCATGTTGACGCCGTCCACGTACAGCACCTGGAAGGCGCCGCCGGCCTTGGACTGGGCGCCGGAGCAGCGCTGCTCCTGGCCGATGTTGCCCTGCTCGTGGATGACGCAGAGCACGTTCTTGCGGCCGCGGCCGGCCAGCTCGGTGCCGGCCGCCTGGCCGGCGGTGGACTCGTCCTGGCCGATGTGGGTGAGCGCGCCGAACTTGGCGGAGTACTCCTGGCCGGAGTTGACGGTGATCACGGGGATGCCGGCGGCCTTGGCCTTGCCGAGGACGTCGGCCATGGCGTCGCCCTTGGCGAGGGTGACCAGCAGGCCGTCGACCTTCTGGTCGATGGCGGCCTGGACGAGCTGGACCTGGTTCTGGGTCTGCGCGTCGTTGGAGTACAGGAAGGTGATGTTGTCCTTGGCGGCGGCCTGCTCGGCACCCTTGCGCACGCTGTCCCAGAAGGCGTCGCCGGCCCCGGCGTGGGTCACCATGGCGACCTTCCAGCGCGGGGTGGTGACGGCGCTGCCGCCGGCGGCCGACGCCTTGGCGCGGGCCTCCTCGGCGCGGCGGCCTCCGGTACTGCTGCAACCGGCCGCGGTGACCGCGAGTGCCAGGAGGGCGCAGACGGGCCAGAAACGGCGGGACGGGCGAAAGCGGGTTGTGCTCATCCCCATAGTCTCTCTGGCCGGGCGGCACGTGGATGACACCGCCTCGCCCGGCGGCGCCCGCGACGCGGGAGGTAAGGTGCCCCGGGGGACCTTCCTGGAAGTTCGCTGGACATCTCGTCCGGACGACGGCCGTCCGGGTGGCAGACTTAGCGCCGACCCGAAACAGGAACATCACAGGAAACGTGATGTTCCTCTCAGGTTCCGCACAGATTCGGATGGCAACCGATCATCGGTTCCGCGCCGTCCAATGCCATTGGAGTGCGTTCGGGCGAGTGGGGCCCGGGCGGCCAGCAACCCGGATACGAGAACTCGATGCAACTGACAGGTACGCCATTCTTCATCCTCACCGTCATCCTGGTGCCGGTGTCCATCGCGGTGGCGCTCCTGTACTGGAGCAAGGTCCGCGGGCCGAACCCGGTGCGGATCCTGTCCAGGCTCGTCATGATCATGTTCTGCCAGATCACGGCCGTGCTGATGGTCTTCGTGATGGTCAACAACGCCAACCTGATCTACGGCAACTGGGACGACCTGCTCGGCACCGGTGACCACGTCCGGGCCGTGCCGCAGGTGGCGCCGGCCGACCAGGGCGCTTCGGGCAAGGAGGGCGCCGGCCAGGGCGGCGGCGACGCGGCCAAGCAGCCGCCGAAGGCGCTCCAGAAGTTCGCCGGCGTGGGCGACCCGGCGGTGCCCGGCGACGTCCAGAAGACCGAGCTCAAGGGCCAGGTGTCCGGGGTCGACGGCGAGGTGCTGGTCTGGCTGCCGCCGCAGTACAACGACCCGGCGTTCAAGGACAAGAAGTTCCCGGTGGTCGAGCTGATCCCGGGCTACCCGGGCTCCTCCTCCACCTGGTACGGCACCCTCAAGGTCTCCGAGCAGCTCAAGCCGCTGATGCAGCAGGGCAAGGTCTCCCCGTTCATCCTGGTCTCGCCGCGCACCCTGCTCCTCGGCAACCACCAGGACGCCGGCTGCACCGACATCCCCGGCAAGATCAACGCCGACGCCTGGCTCACCCGGGACGTCCCGCAGATGATCATGGACAACTTCCGCGCCGACCCGTCCCCGGACCGCTGGGGCATCGCCGGCTACTCGGCCGGCGCCCACTGCGCGGCCAAGCTGTCCCTGGCGCACCCCAACCGGTACCGGGCCGCGATCTCGATGTCCGGCTACAACGACCCGGCGTCCGAGAGCGACTCCCTGGTCGGCAAGGACCCGAAGCTGCGCGAGGCCAACAACCCGGTCAACATCCTCAAGAGCGCCCAGCAGCCGCCGAAGGTCAGCCTCTACATCAGCGGCAAGAAGGGCGACGGCCTGGAGGACGGCCAGGCGATCGCGGCGGCAGCCAAGGAGCCGACCAAGGTCCAGGTCCAGGAGAGCAACGGCCCGCACACCACCGAGCTGTGGAAGACCATGGTGCCGAGCATCTTCGAGTGGATGACCTCGGTCATCCCGCCGCAGTAGTCCCACGCAGTAGTCCCAAGCAGTAACGATCATGCAGGAGGGGGGGGGGGGGGGGGGGGTGGGGGGGGGGGGGGCGCTGGGGGGGGGGGGGGGGGTGGCCGTCTTCCTGGTC